>JAUMWQ010000019.1 GCA_030529565.1 Filifactor alocis
TTTCCCTATTATTTTTCGGCTTCCCTTCGGAAACCTTTTTATATCGCATATCTTGCTAGAAGATCCAAGATATAACATTCTCTTTCTGTCGTTTCGAAAAACAAGGATCTTTCAAACCAATACCTTGCGAACAGTCTTGTACTCAAAAAACGTCCTTCTACCGCCCTCCGTTTGAACCGTCATCGGTACTTCGCCCTACCTGTATCTTTCCTCCACCTCTTGCTTGGAGCTCAAGGTCAGCATGGTTTGGAACTCCTCCTCACTTATGATCCTGACATTGAGTTCCATGGCCTTATCCAGTTTGGAACCGGCCTCTTCTCCCGCCAAGACGAAGTCTGTCGCCTTACTGACGGACGAACTTGCCTTTCCCCCGTTCTCTTCGATCAGCTTCTTGGCCTCCGCCCTCTTGAGGGTGGGAAGGGTCCCCGTAAGCACAAATTTCAGACCTTCAAAGATAAGGTCCCTTTCCTGTTTCGGCGTTTGGAGCGATGTCATATTGACTCCGAGCTCCTTCAATCTTTGGACCAGTTCACGGTTGGCCTCGACTGCAAAAAATCTACGGATACTCTGTGCGGTCTTGCTCCCGATCTCATCGACGGCAACAAGTTCCTCACAGCTTGCATCCATAAGTTCATCCATGGAGGAAAATCGATCTCTCAACAGCTTGGAGGCCCTTTCTCCGACAAAATCGATACCCAGAGCAAAGATCAGTCGGTCCAGGTCCCTATGTTTCGAAGCTTCGATCGCAGCGATCAGCTTTTCGCTCGAACGCTTTCCGAAACGCTCCATCTTCTCAAGCTCCTCCGCCTTCAAAAGATAGATGTCGGCAGCATCTCGGATCATCTTATTCTCAAACACGAGATCCACGATATTGGGACCCATATTTTCGACATCCATCGCCCCCTTGGAAACGAAGTGGATGATACGTCGTTTTCTCTGTGCCGGACACATGGAATTGGGACATTTGACCGCCACCTCAGATTCAAGGCGAACGGTTTCGGTATTGCAAACAGGACAGAGCCGGGGCATCTCGAACTCGCGTTCCTCTCCGGTGCGCGTTTCGACAATGACATTGCGGACCTCGGGAATGATCTCCGCCGCCTTTTGGATCACGACCCGATCACCGATGCGAATATCCTTCATCTTGATATAGTCCTCATTGTGTAAGGTCGCCCTCGATACCGTCGATCCCGAAATAAGGACCGGCTCCAACTCCGCGATCGGAGTGAGGACTCCCGTTCGTCCCACCTGCACCTTGATATCTTTGATCACAGTCTCCTTCTTCTCCGCGGGAAACTTATATGCAACCGCCCACTTGGGAGACTTGGAAGT
Source organism: Filifactor alocis (assembly GCA_030529565.1). Classification (GTDB taxonomy): domain Bacteria; phylum Bacillota; class Clostridia; order Peptostreptococcales; family Filifactoraceae; genus Filifactor; species Filifactor alocis_A. The sequence goes on from JAUMWQ010000019.1 coordinate 1,333, forward strand.
ATAGCCGATCTCCTCTCTTTGAGCGATGCTGTCGACCTTGATCACAAGTCCGTCGATCTCATAGTCCAACTCTTCCCTGTGCTCCGTCCAGTAGCGAACATCCGCGATCAACTCCTCCACATCGGTGTAGAGCTTGCGGTTTTCTATAACGTGAAAGCCCCATTCCTCCAGCTTGTTGAGCTGTTCAAAATGGGAATCCGCCGTCGATACCTCCTCCTGCTGGATATTGAAGATAAAGATGTCCAATCCCCTGCTCTTTGTGATCGAGGTATCAAGTTGTCTCAAAGAACCCGAGGCGGCATTGCGGGGGTTTGCAAAGGGGTTTAAGCCGTGTTTTTCCTGTTCCTTGTTGAGACGGAGGAAGGCTGGCTTAGACAAAAACACCTCTCCTCGAACCGTTCCGCTCCAATCCCCCTTCAACTTTTTAGGGATCGCGTCGATCTCCTTAAGGTTGAGAGTGATATCTTCACCGACGACACCGTTTCCCCTCGTTCCTCCCGCTACGAACCTTCCGTTTCGATAACTCAGGGCTACGGACAAGCCGTCGATCTTAAACTCCATACAATAACGCACCGTTCCGAGCTCCTTACGCATCTTCAGATCGAAGTCCCTAAGCTCCGCTTCCGAGAATACGTTCCCGAGCGACAGCAGGGGGACTGTATGCTCAAAGGTCGAAAACTCTTTCTGCGCCTCTCCGCCGACGACCTGAGTCGGGGAGTCTTCCGTCTTAAACTCGGGATATTTCTCCTCCAGATCGGATAAACGGCGTAAAAGTTCATCATACTGTGCATCGCTGATCTCAGGCTCGTCCCTGTTATAGTACTTGTCCGAATAATAACGGAGCTTCTCTCTTAATTCCTCGATCTCTCGTTTGACCTCTTGCATCTCTTCTTCCCCTATATCTTAAATTTCGAATCCTTCTTCGCCTGTCTGAACAAAACAAACTTCGAACCGATACACTGAACGATCTCCGTGTGAAGCATGGCACTTACCTTCCTTGCCGTTTCCTTCGTATCGAGGTAGGCCGTATCGAGGATCTTCACCTTGATCAGTTCCCTCTTGGTGATCACCTTTTCAATGGACTCGATGACCTCCTTGGTCAAACGTTCCTTACCTATTATCACTACCGGTTCCAGTTCGTTGCTGAGCGAACGCAGTTTTGCTCTTTGTTTCGTTGTAATCATTGCTTTCGGAAGGGAAATTCCCCTTCCTTCCTCCTATTCCTATTGTTTTGTTCTCTTATACTATTCTCCATCGGAAGTGTGGTCATATCCGTTTTAGGACCACAAAAATCCGTTCTGTCTTCTATGGAGTACAGATCGCTGATATCCATAACTCAAATAACAGTATGATACTTTGTTCCCATACGAACATAACACCAAATATCGCTATACATCCGCTGTCTATACCCTGTCTTCTTAATCGAAAAACTCAAACTCCAAGTCGTACATCCTTACTGTATCTCCATCGTCGATGCCCATACTGCGCAATCTGTCAAAGACCCCGTTTTGCTCCATTACTCTCTGGAAGTAGCGGATGGATTCCATATCGTCGAAGTTTACGGAACACAACAGTTTCTCGAGTTTTTCTCCCTCAATGACATAGACTCCGTCAACCACGTCGATCCGGATCTCCTCTTCCGGCAACACCGCCCTGTCATCTTCTCCTGACCACATATCCTCGGGAGAATACAGAGGCTCCTCCTCGATCTCGGACAGTCGCTGACTGACATAGTTCAAGACATCGTCCAAACCCTCCTTGGTCGCTCCCGAGAGCGGGAACACCTTGTAACCGTCCTTCTCGACCTTCTCCTTAAACTCGTTATAAGCGCTCTTATCGAAGAGAAGGTCCATCTTGTTTGCGATCACGATCTGTTCCCTCTGTGCCAACTTTTCGTTGTAGAGGACCAATTCTCTGTTGATCTGCAAGAAATCTTCATAGGGCTCTCTTCCTTCGATCCCCGAGATATCGACGATATGAAGAAGAAGCCTTGTCCTTTCTATATGTCTTAGGAAGTCATGGCCCAGGCCTACCCCTTCGTGAGCCCCTTCGATGATCCCCGGGATATCTGCAATGACGAAGCTCGCCTTATCGGGAAGTTTGACCACTCCCAAATTCGGTGTCAGGGTCGTAAAATGATAGTTTGCGATCTTCGGATTGGCCTTGGTAACGATCGACAAAAACGTCGACTTGCCGACATTGGGAAACCCCAGCAGACCGACATCGGCTATCAGCTTGAGTTCCAAAAGCACGTTTCTCTCCTGCCCTTCCGTTCCCGCCTTTGCAAAGTTCGGCGCCTGACGGATCGAAGATTTGAAGTGGGTATTTCCCTTGCCTCCTCGACCTCCTTTCGCCACTGTGGCCTCCTCCGCGTTTTCTTTGAGGTCGGCTATGACCAATCCCGTCTGTTCATCCCGAATAACGGTGCCGACAGGGACCAGAAGAACGAGGTCTTCTCCCTTCTTGCCGTACATATTCGAACCTTTCCCGTCTTCTCCCGACGGTGCGATATAGGACTTCTTATACTTGAAGTCCATCAGGGTACGAAGGTTTGAGTCCGCACGGAAGATGACATTTCCTCCGTTGCCTCCGTCTCCTCCCGCAGGACCTCCTGCCGGAACATAGATCTCCCTGCGAAAAGCAACTGCTCCGTTGCCTCCGTTGCCCGCTTTTACATGTATCTTCGCCTTATCTATAAACATTACACTTCCCCTTTATTCCAAACTTTGATACAATGATCCGCCGACGAAACAATCCTCTGTTATGCTTTTTGAAAAACAGCATCGACAGGCCTCGTCCGTTCGGCAATACTGTTTCAATTATAACACAAGAAAAAATATTACCGTAGAAAAATAGTGCAAAAACGAAAAATAATCTCTTCCCTTATTGTTTTTTAAGGAGATACCACATAATTCGAGAAATCAACATAAGATCAATTTTATGCGAAAGATGAAATTATAGAAAAAATTGATATAACAAACCTTCGTGTTTCATAAAATCAAAGAAAACTCGGAATTTTACCTTTGTGCGGTTCTTCACCAGCAGTTTCCGAAAAGGATACGTTTTTGTGATCAAATATAGAAAAGTCGAACGCCATAGGATATGTACGGAAACAACTCTTAAAAAGAGTAAATGATATCCCTCCCATTTTTTAAGCGCTCATCTGAAGAGGAGATATAAGCGCTAAGATACATCACACCTTACGAAACATCGAAATCTAGAGAGATTATGGTCTCGCAAAAATCTACTGTTCAAAAAAGTTTACCACTATTCTTAAATATCGAGATGTCATGATTATATCTTTCCAAACCCTATACCTATAGCTACCTAATAATCAGTCATAGCAATATCTTTCACCGTACATCCTACTCATAATCCGCCCCTTTCATCGCAGAAAAACGGACAGGAGTCTTTATCCGACCTATATCCTTCCGGAAGTGGAGATTTTGATACGTTTTTTTACAATATTTTGTTACAATACTTGTTATAATGGTTTATAATGTAGTGGTAAGTCATCAAGCTTTATTTGAACGGCTCTACAAAAACAGATCCATTGGAGAGCAAGCCTCGTTTCACCTCCGATGCATCATGACATACTCATATTGATCACCAAACTCATTCTCAGGCTGAACATAACTCAAATAGGGAAAGATGTCGATCAACCTTTTGCGTCACGCAGCGCTCCCTGTACAAAAGTTTGGTACTTATGTCTTGATGGCGGTTTTATAGGACGGTTTTTCAAGAGACACATCGTTGATGTAGGACTGTACACTCGAATTAAAAAATTATACCAAAGGAGTTTTTTGCAATGAGTTATCAAAGTTATTCATCCCACAGACGACACAGACGCCGCAGAATTCATTATCCCAGAGTGATCGGTGCTCTCTTGCTACTTATACTCTTGGGTTTTGGTATATTCTACGGTTTCTCCAAAATCACGGCTATGAAGGCAAAGCCCGTTGAAGAAGAAAGCGTTTCACGGGAGTTTCTCCCCAAAGAGTCTCTCTTTGTGCTCTCTCCCAAAAACAGGCCCACCGTTCTTTTGCAGGCTGCTTTAAATTGGGAATATTCTATCGTACCGGGAAGCAATCACATCGGAGCCGCCGCTAAATACGCTTATGACACAAGAGAGATCCGTGACTATATTCGTGGCAAGAAGAAATACACCGGAGATAACAAACTCGTCTTTCTCACCTTTGATGACGGTGTAAATCAGAAAATTTCTCCCCGAGTTCTCGACATTCTAAAAAAAGAAGGAGTCCCGGCGACCTTCTTTATTCTCGGACAGACAGTACATGAGAAGAACCGCAACATCATCGAGCGTGAATTGAACGAAGGACACTCTATAGCTGTTCACAGCTTTACGCACAGTTATAAAAAGCTCTATCCCGGAAGAAAGGCTCGTCCCGATCGTATTATGGAAGAGTACCACCAAACAAACAACGCTTTGAAGGAAATGCTGGGCGAAAACTTCGACTCAAAGGTCTTCCGTTATCCGGGAGGTCATATGTCTTGGAAAAATATCGAAGCGGCAGATGCGGAATTAGAAAAGATCGATGTCATTTGGATCGACTGGAATGCCCTCTGCGGAGATGGAGAACGTAAAAAAGTACGTCCGACGACCGCTCAAGGTATGGTCGACTTTACGATAAGGACGGCAAACAGTAATAAGAACAAAAGTGTTTTGGTTGTCCTAATGCACGACGCCGAAAACAAAAAGCTGACTGCTGATGCCCTTCCTCAAATCATCCGATACTTTAAGGATCAAGGCTACACCTTCGGAGTCCTCAAGTAAAATTTTATGTATCTATTTGAATCATATGGTATTTCTTTAGATTTCAGTACCGGAAGAACTAAAAAAAGTCTTATTTCCTTCCAATAAAGGAAATAAGACTTTTTTGTCCAGCACTATTATCTATTAAAACATTATTATATCCTTCAGAAATAACAAAAATCTGTTTTAATCTCCTGCGAAGCACCTTCCGTTGACATAGACAATGCGGTGAATAACAGTAGATTGTTTTATTCCACGGACACCAGGTAGTAATACAGAGGTTGTCCGCCTTCATAAAGCTCGGTATCGCAGTCGGGGAACTTTTCCTGTACCTGCTCACGCAAAGCTTCCGCTTCTTCCTGTTTTACATCTTCTCCATAGAACAGAGTGATGATCTCGCTGTCTTCATCCACCATCTGCTCGATCATCGACAAGGTGACCACTCCGACATCATTGCCGTTCGCCATAATTTGCTTTCCTGTGATCGCAATGATTTCTCCTTCTTTTATGTCCTTGTCTCCATTGACGGTGTCGCGTACCGCATAGGTGATCTCCCCGGATCTTACGCGTGCAATCGCCTCAAGCATCCCCTGCTCGATCTCTTCCATCTCCGCTTCGGGGTCGACGTTCATCAAGGCGACCAAAGAACTCGGAATATCTTTCGTAGGTATGACGATGACATTCTTATCACTGATCTCCTTGGCTTGATTTGCCGCCATAATAATGTTGGAGTTGTTGGGGAAGATAAAGATGTTTTGTGAATTGATCTTTTCGATCGCCTTTACAAAGTCTTCCGTACTAGGATTCATGGTCTGTCCGCCCTCTATCGTCAAGGTGACATTCAAGTCCTTCATGATCTGAGCCAGCCCCTTGCCGATTACTACGGAGATGATCCCGAAAGGAAGTTCTTCGGTTTCTTCCTGATGAGCTTCTTCAGCACGCTTCTTAAGGACTTCTTCCTGCTGAAGTCTCATGTTCTCTATCTTGATCCTGTCCAAAGCTCCGTGAGCTCCCGCCATCTGCAATACGGCTCCGGGATCTTCGGTATGGATGTGGATCTTGATGACCCCTTCATCTCCTACGACGACCATAGAATCTCCCATATGCTCGATCTCTTTACGGAAGGTTTCAGCATCTACTTCATAAGTCCTCAGGAAGAACTCCGTACAATAGCCGAATTCGATCTCTCCCGAAAACGCGTGGATATCCTGTTTCATCAATTCATCAAAGTCTTGAGGAACAGCTGTGCTCGTACCGTCTGCATTGACGGGAGAACCTTCATAACAGCGGATCATTCCTTCAAGGATGGAGAGAAGACCTCTTCCTCCCGAATCTACAACATTAGCTTCTTTCAGCGCTTTCAAAAGTTCAGGGGTATGAGCCAAAGATCGCCTAGCTCCTTCGAGCACCTTCTTCAAAAAGCCCGACATCTCTTCCATATCCCTGTGTTCTTGAGCAACCTCTGCTGTTTCTCTACAAACCGTCAATATGGTTCCTTCCACCGGCTTGATAACCGCCTTATAAGCAACCTTGGAAGCATTGCTCAACGCATCGGCGATATCTTCGACACCGAGGTTCTGCTTTCCTTCTATCGCCTGTGCAAAACCGCGCAAAATCTGAGACAAGATGACTCCCGAGTTTCCTCGCGCTCCCATAAGAGAGCCTCTTGCCACAGCCTTTCCGATATCCTCCGGATGGTTCGAATCGGTCTTTTGCAGCTCCGCGATTGCAGAACTCATAGTCAACGACATATTCGTTCCGGTATCCCCGTCAGGAACGGGAAATACATTGAGTCTATCCACGATATCTCTTTCGTTTGCCAAGTTGTTGGCACCCGAGATCAACATCTGACGAAACAATCTTCCTTCTATTCTATTCATCAATCCTTGTCCTCCCACTTTACTTTTGTACCCTCACTCCATCGACATTGAGTGTGATCTCTCCCACTTTAAGCCCCGTCTGATGCTCTACGTAGTACTTCACACGGTCTATGATGTTCTCTGCAACGACAGCAATATTCGTACCGTACTGTATGATGACAAAGAGTTTCAAAGACACAATATTATCTGTAATATCGACTTGGATCCCCTTAGCTCCGTTAGAGAAGGACAACAATTCCACGATCCCGTTTTTGTTTCTCGATGCAAATCCCACCAACCCGTAACATTCTCTTGCCGCTTGGTTTGCGATCTTGGCAACAACGTCTTTTTCGATGTAGATGTTTCCGTATTCATTGATTGTGCAAACTGACATAACTGCCTCCTTTCAAAACAATTCTCTGTTTTGTTCTTCAGTTTTATTTTATCTTATTTATAAACTTCCTTCAAGTTCTTTCCCTATTATACCCCAAATCTACCGTTTATTCACAATAAATCGGAAAGGGAGAGCTTCAAAATGAAAACAAGTTCATTTTGAAGCTCTCCCTTTTTTGCATTTGATAACTATCAAATCGAGATTTTTTTGCAATAAATGTATTTTCAAATGTGCTTTGTAACAGATCCCATTTTGATTCGGACAAAACCCTGTTTATAGTATTATTTGTCCGATAGAAGAGCGGTCATATCGATGCCGGCGACCACGAACATCTTTTACGGAGCAAAAATCACGGACATCAATGCCTTAAGCGGATAACAGTATAAGATCGGATCCGTACCTTCATACATCAACATCGATCCTTCGGATCCTATCTCTTCTTCAGTTCCCTGTTTATTTTTTCGATCTCGTTTCTTTGTAAAAAGAAAGCGCAAAGATAGATGATCAGATAGATCGCACTGAAGAGAAACAGAAAACCTCCCGCATACTTCACATCCTGTAGCCAGCCTGCCCAGACCCCGGCTGAAGTTACGATACCACCGATCAAAAGATAGTGTAGGATCGTTTTCTTGGCAAGCGACCAAGTTTCGATCGCAAATATGCTTGAACTTAGACCCGCGACCACACCGATCGCAAGCGAGGCGATGTAGGTCCTGATATAGTATGCCTTTTCAATTTCGAGATGTGCGAGCCAAATCGTCGAATTGATAAACAGAGCGGTGCTGATCCCGTTTATAATATTCTTGATATGAGTTATTGTTTTCATCCTCTTATCCTCCTTGTTCCAATGATTTTGATCTCTTTTAATAAAGTAGATCCCATACAATTCAAATGAATACCATACATCCGTTTTTCTCTTATAGATACATTATATTTGACAGAACTTCTGCATTTCGTGAAAGAACCAAGGGAGTAGTTTATATCCTTGACCGATGTTTTCCGGATCTCTATGCCCATCCGCGTACACCATTGTCCAAGCGAAGCGCGGTTATATCCAACCTACAAACTACCATGCGGCAGTTCAAAAGCTTGTAGCATACATTACAGACCTAGACTCTGTTTGATCTTTTTCAGGTAACTTCTCGATGTATACTCCACCTCTCCATTGTCCATATGCAGAATCATCTTGCCGTTAAATTCCATCTCCAAAGAACGGATATAGTTCTTGTTGACCAAAACGGACTTCGATATCCGAATAAACTTCCCCTCTAATCGTTCTTCCACTTCGTAGAGACGTTCCCTTGTAACAAAGGTATCCTCCTTTGTCTTTGCATAGATCCTTCCGTCTTGAGAAAAAAAGCTGTATATCTCGTCTTCCTTTAGAAGGTAGATCTTCTCCTCTTTTTCGACGACCAACTTTTGCTCTACCTGACTCATCTTTCCAAGAAGGTTTATGATCTTCTCCACTTCGGTGTCATATTCTTTTGCTGTAACGGTGATCATGATATCCTCCGCCTCTTTATCGATCAAAAATTCTATCCTCATAGATTACCACCTTCCTTCCGGGTGCACCCTTTTGGTTTATATTCAATATATCATATTTGTATTTGTTTGTACGTGATATTGGCTAAGAGGTCGATCCGGACAACTGACAGGTAAGGATATGTTATTTAGGTGATACTGCAACATATCCGCAATCCTGTTACAAAAAAGATTTCCAAGTTCACATAGAAAAGCCCTCTCTCTTTGTGTATAATAGGAAGGGTGAGGAGAGTTATTATGAATTATTGGAACAATAAAGCTTACTATACATTAAATCAGTATCTGAAGGAGAAGTTCGGAAGGAAGGTCATCAAACTTTCTCTCGACGGAGGTTTTACCTGCCCGAACCGCGACGGAACGGTTGGACACAGAGGTTGTATCTTTTGCGGAGAAGAAGGTTCCGGAGAATTTACTTCGGGAGCGAACGGCATACGTGCGCAGATGGAGCAGCAGGTCAGTCTTCTTTCCGAGAAGTGGAAGGAGGCTTCCTATATCGCCTACTTCCAAAGCTTCACCAATACTTACGCGCCTATAAGCAGGCTGAAGGCCCTCTATGATGAAGCTCTTTCTTTTCCGGGCACTGTGGGTCTTGCCATTGCTACAAGACCCGACTGCCTTTCGGATGAGGTGCTGGAACTTCTGTCCTCCTACCACAGAAAAACCTTCCTCTGGGTAGAACTCGGTTTGCAGACCATCCACGATAAAACTGCCATTTTTTTGAGGAGGGGCTATCGTCTCTCCGTCTTTGAAGAGGCTCTGGGAAAGTTGCAAGCACTTAAAATACCTACCGTCGCCCATATCATCGTCAATCTGCCTTCCGAAACTCGCCGGGATGTCATAGACACGGTTACCTATCTCTCCGATCGCGGAATATGGGGGCTCAAGATCCACATCCTCTATATATCTTCGGATACGGATCTGTATCCCTACTACCTCGCTCGTCCCTTTCCTCTTATGGAAAGAGAAGAATACATCGATACGGTCGCCGATCTTCTATGCCGTATCTCACCGGACATCGTTATACACAGACTGACCGGAGACGGGGACAAGAGAACCTTGGTCGCTCCGAACTGGATCAGGGATAAGAGGGGCGTATTGAACGGTATCGATCGAAAGATGAGAATGAATGACCTTTACCAGGGAAAGTATTGGAAGCCGAAACCTTAAATGATAAATAGAAAGGAAGATGTTTTATGGACTACAAACAACGATATGAACAATGGTTGAGAGACACCTTCATCGACGAGGAAACAAAGACGGAACTGCGCCTCCTCCAAGGGGACGAAAATGAGATCCAAGATCGTTTTTATCGCGATCTTGAATTTGGAACCGCCGGTCTTCGAGGAAAACTCGGAGCAGGAACCAATCGTATGAATAAGTACATCATTGCAAGAGCAACTCACGCCTTTGCCAAGGTCATTCTCTCCTTTGGAGAAAACTATGCAAAACGCGGAGTGGCCATTGCCCACGACTGCCGTATCAAGTCGGATGAGTTTGCAGAGATCGCCGCCCTCGTTCTTGCGGGAAACGGCGTCAAAGCCTATCTCTATGAAAACTTGAGAAGCACTCCCCAACTCTCCTTCACCGTGCGTCATCTAAACTGTGCAGGAGGCCTCAATATCACGGCAAGCCACAATCCGAAGGAGTACAATGGCTACAAGGTCTATTGGGAAGAAGGATCTCAGATCAAGAACGATATTGCAGACAAGATCCTTCATGAGATCGACAGAATCGAGGACTTCGGCTCCATTCCTCTAATGAAGAGGGAGGAAGCTCTGGAAAAGGGGCTTCTCAACTACATCGGAGAACCCATCGACACCATCTACCTCGACAAGGTCAAGGAGCTCTCTCTGCGTGACAAGGAAGTAGATAAGGACATCTGCATCGTCTACACCCCCCTAAACGGAGCAGGCAACATCCCTGTGAGAAGAGTTTTGAGCGAGCGAGGTTTCAAAAATGTCCATGTTGTATCTGAACAGGAACAACCTGACGGGCGTTTTCCGACTATCGAGTATCCAAACCCGGAAGACATCGCAGCCTTTGAATACTCGTTAACACTTGCAGAAAAAGTGAATGCCGATCTTCTTATCGCGACCGATCCCGACTCCGACCGATTGGCGGTCATGTGTAAGACCTCAAACTCTTATCAGGCTCTGACCGGAAACCAGACAGGGGCCTTGCTCATCGAATACCTTCTGTCCTCCATGAAAGAAAAAGGATGTCTTCCCAAAAATGCACTTATGATCAAAACCATCGTTACGGCAGAATTGGGCAGAAAGATCGCTGAAAGCTACGGCGTTGAGATGACCGAAGTCTTGACCGGTTTCAAAAACATTGCAGCCATAACCAACCACTATGAAAAAACCAAGGAAAAAGAAGTCCTCTTCGGCTACGAAGAAAGCATCGGCTATACCGTGGGCACCTTTGTTCGAGATAAGGATGCCGTATCTGCGGCTATGATGCTTGCGGAAGCTGCAGGCTATTATAAGAAGCTTGGAAAGACGCTTCTGGACGTGCTCGACGACCTCTTCCAAAAGCACGGTCATGTATGGGAAGATACCAAATCCTTTGTATCTGAAGGGCTCGAAGGACAACAAAAGATCTCCCGCATTATGACGGAATACCGTAAGAACTATCCCAAGGAAGTTGCAGGGATGAAGTTGAAAGAGTATATCGACTACTCTCTTTCCGAACGTACCCTTATCTCCACCGGAGAAGTATCGTCCGTACCTGTCGAAAAAACGAATGCCATCAAGTTCATCTTTGAAGACGGATCCTGGTATGCACTGAGACCTTCAGGAACTGAACCCAAGCTCAAGATCTATTTTTCTGCAGAAGGAAGCTCTGTAGAGGATGCAAAAACAAAGCTTGGTCGAATGGATCAAACCGTGCTTGAGATCTTCCACTCCATTAATTAAAAGGATCTGTGCTGATATTCGATCCAATTGGGATTGTGGTAGTTTGAACCGTATTAACAGCGATTCCATAACATAATGGTAGTGGCCGGATAATGGCTGTATAATGGTGTAATACTATTCTCCAATAGAAGGATGGATATATTTATTCTGCGACTACGAAAATTCGTTTTATCTTCTATGGGTCATAGATCGTTTATATCCACAACTCAAAGGAAGAATAGTATTAGATCTCCCGAACAGTTTCGTATGCCCCTTCTCGATATATTGGTCCCTTATCCCATACCATTCTCCAATAGAAGTGTGGATCTATCCTTTTTTCGACCGCGAAAAATCATTTTTTCTTCTATGGGTCACAGCTATCCACAACTCAAAAGCATCACACCACGATCTCGATCTTGTACTGCTATTATCCCATAAAAACGAGAGCAGGGAAGGTGTTTGATTTTATTTCGGAGTTTCGGATAGGACCTGAACTCCGATGAGAAAGTATATTCTTATACTTTATTATACGAGGAATCATAGCATCGGTTCTCTATGTCAATACACCATCTTTAAGCTGCTGCCGCTGTCTTTTTTGTAGTCAACCAGGATCTTATTGGGGATGTCCTGCTTGAGTTCTTCGACGTGGGAGATGATCCCGATCAACCGATGTTTTCCCGTCAGTTCCAAAAGGCAGTCGATGGCATTTTGGAGTTTGTCCCTATCGAGGGTACCGAAACCTTCGTCGATAAAGAGGGTGTGCACTTCGATCTGTCCCGTTGCACTCATCATGGCATCCGACAGCCCCAGAGCCAAAGACAGGGAAGCGAGAAAGCCTTCTCCTCCGGAGAGGGTCGCTGTATTTCTCTTCTTTCCTACGTTGGCATCGAGGATCTCCAGTTCCAGACCTTTGTTCCTCCTGTTTCCCTTGAAGTTGTCTTCCTTACGGTATAGGGTGTACTGCCCGTCCGTCATCTGATACAGTCTTCGGTTGGCATGGGCGAGCACCTCTTCGAAGTAGTACATCAGGACGTAGGTCTCCAGTGTCGCCTTGACGGCATTTTCTCCGCTGCACAGCCTATTCAGGGTCGCAAGCCGTCTTCTCACTTCTCCCTCCCGTCCCTGTTCTTCGATCACGGCCTTCAGCACCTCCACGACCTTGGAGAGGTCCTCTCTCTTTGCCGAAAGGCCCTTGAGTTCTTCCCTGAGAATACCGAGCTGTTGATCCGTTGTTTTCTTTTCTTCTTCCAGGGCATTCACATCCGCCTTCTCTTTGCTCTCAAGCTGAGCGGAGAGGGTTTGGAGCTTGGCGGAGAGTTCCTGTTTTAACTTTTCATACCCCTGAATAAGGCTCTCATCTTCTTCCATCTCCTCTTCACTCATAAGGCTCTGTCTGTATTCTTCCAGAGAAGAGAAGATCTCCGCAACGTCCTTCTCCCACTTGGAGAGGCTCTGATGATACCTCAGTTCCTCCTCGACCTTCTTCTCCGAGAGGGAGCTGAATTGCCCGCTGATCAAATGGAGTTTGTCACTGACTAACTGATAGTCCTTCTTTATTTGAGCGATCCTTGCCTTGTTGGAAGAACGAAGATCCTGCAGCTTCGCAAGTTCTCTTCTTCGAAGTTCGCCTTCGCTGACATCGTAGGTCTCAAGGCGAAGTTCTCCCATGATCCTCGCGATCTCGACTTGGCAAGCTGTTTCCTTCTCCCCGTAGAGAAGAAGGTCCTTCTCCGCCTTCGTCTTCTTTTCAAGGAGCTCCTCTCTTTGCTTTGAGAGCTCTTCTTCCTTCTTCGCTTCATCGCCCAGGATCTCCAGTTCCCTTCTTCCCTGCGCAAGGCTCTCTTCCTGACCTTTCAATTTCTTCTTCAGCTCCGAACCCGCCTGCTTGGACTCTTCCACCAAAAGGGCGACTTCCTCCTCATCGACGGACAGAAGATCGGTCAGGCTCTTGAGCCTTCGGGAGAGAGCACCCGCTTCTCCGTTTCCAAGCCTTGTCGCTTCTTCGCGGAGTTCTTCGGTCAAGCCGGCGATGTTGGACCTGTGTCCAAGTTCTTTCTCCTGTATCTGCACGAGTTTCTTTCGCAGTTCCGTGATCTCCGCTCTCTCCTCCTCCAGCTCCTGCTTTCCTACGACTTCTCCCGCTTCCAGGACCTTGGGATGGTGGAGGGAACCGCAGAGCGGGCAGGCCTCACCTTCTTTGAGGGTTTCGGCATAGACCAGAAGAAGTTGCTTTTCGAAGTTCTCCGTCTTGATACGGAGCTCTTCCTCCCTTTGTTTCAATCCGGCTTCCAGTTTCGGGACCTCCTGCGCGAGACTGTGCAGACCCTGTTTTTCCTTCAGGGCGGAGTTCAGGTGCTTATAGATCTTTCGAAGTACCTCAAGACCCGAGGTACTTGCATTGAAGATTCGTTCCAACTCCATCAATTCCGTGGTTTTGACACGGATCCGCTTCAGTGGCGAGGACAGGACCGCGATCTCTTCTTCCAACTTCGAAAGCTCGGTTCCGATTCGCTGAACGACCCCTTCGCCCCCCTTCTTCTTTTTACGGTAAAGAGCTTCCTCCTTCGATTTTTCTTCGAGCCTTGCAAGTTCCTCGATCTCTTTCTTTAGAGCCTCGATCTGATGAAGGAGGTTTTCGGTCTCTTCCTCCAAGCTCTCGATCCCGTCGTAGTCCTTTTGGACCTCCTTTTTCTTCTCGGCAAGTTCTCCCTCGGCCGTCTTGAGGAGTGCAAGGTCCGAGTCGGTCTTTTGCAAGACCTCCTTCTGTCTCCGGACCTCCTGTTCTCCCAGAAGGAGGATGGACGAACGCCTTGCGGTGTCGAGCCTCTTGCGAAGTGTTGCGATCTTCTCTTCATGCTCGCACAACTCGCTGAGCTCCTTTCTTGCGGCCTCATAGTCCTCAAGTTTCTCATTGTGTTCTTGTGCACGATGGATGGAAACGGCCTGTTGTTCGGACCTCTTCTCTTCCTCCTTCTCTTTCTTTTGCCCCTTCCTCAGCTGCCTGTCGAGATCTTCCCTCTCCTCCTCCAACCTGTCAGAAACTTCGGCGTAGAACTGAGGGGGCAGGCGGTCGTCCTTCCTGTAGTCTCGGATCTTCTCCAAGGTCTCCTCTTCCAAGGTCGATACGGCGAGGTCCACCCGTTGCTCAAGAATCTCGAACTTCTTTTGAACCAGGCTGTAACGCCTTTTGATCTCTTCCGAAAACCTCTGATACCTTGAAGTGTCAAAGATCTTGCGCAGGATCTCCTCCTTTTCGTTGGAAGCTGCCGTCAAAAACTTCCGAAACTCCCCTTGGGGCAGTAAGACGATCTTTGTAAACTGTTCCCAAGTCAAACCCGTAAGTTCGACGATCTTCTCATCCGCCTCCCTCTTGGCGGTGATGACCTTGTCTTCGTAATAGAGCTCGACCTCTTCGGATACCGTAGCCACGCTCCCTCTCTTCTTCTTGATGACCTGTCTGGGATAACGCACGATGCGGATCTTCTGCATATTGACCTCAAACTCCAACTCCACATAAGTCTTGGAGTCTTCCGGCGAAAGATACTGGGAACGCAGTTCTTCCCCGTCCCCCCTATCCTGACTGCTGATCTTGCCGTAGAGGGCGAAACAGATCGCATCGAAGATCGTCGTCTTGCCCGCTCCCGTAGGCCCGGAGATGATAAACAACGAGCCCTGCTCAAAGTTCCTAAAGTCGACGACCTCCCTGCCCTTGTAGGTAATAAAGCCGTTCATTGTCAGTACGATCGGTTTCATCTGCTCTCTCCTCCTATTGCCTCCACCACTTCCCGAACAAGGTCTCGGGTGATCTCGTCCATCGGTTCTTCGTAGTTCTGTTCGTAGAACAGGCTCGCCATCTCAAGGATGGTCTTCTCCCTCTCTCCCCTGTGCGAAAAAAACTTCTTCGCCTCCCTCTCGCGAAACTCGTACCTCAGCTCCATCGCATAGGGATAGTGTGATTTCAACACGCTCATTGCGTTGTGTATCAGTTCTTCATCCTCGAGGATGAATCGCACATAGTCCTCCTTGTGCACATCCGTTGTCGCGGACTGGAGGACTTCTTCAAACCTCCCCCTTATCGTCCTCATATTTCTCAGAGGAAACACTTCTTCCTCTATGATATCGACATTTCCCTCCGAATCAAGGTCAACGAGGAGGACGGACTTGGTATGGGTTTCTTCGGAAAATGAGTATTTGAGAAGGGTTCCGCAGTATCGGATCTTGGGCAGCAGACACTTTTGCCTTCGATGAAGGTGCCCCAGGGCGGTGTAGTCGAACTTGGAGAAATAACTTGCCTTCACAAAGTCCTTTCCGCCTATGCTGAGCGGTTTTTGGGAGTCGATCTTCTCCTCCTCGTCCGTCTCTTCCGACACGGCATAGCAATGTGCCAGGGCGACGCTCCTTACCCCGTCGCGAAGTTCTATCCTCTCCACCGTCTCTTGCATCGCCTCATCGAAACTCCGGATACTGTCCTCCTCCAAGGTCAGCCTCACCTCGGCGACATCGGCAAAGGCGATCGGATAGAAGTCTACCTCTCCGAACTCGTCCTTGAGGGTGATCCTCCTCGTGTCCTTCTTGAACGTTCCTTCCATATAGTAGGACATCGCCTCGGTGAGTGCACTTCCCGCCTCCAGACGTTCGCCCGAATCGTGGTTGCCCGATATGGCGATGACGCTGAGCCCCCTCTTGATGATGAGCTCCGCCAAAAAATCGTTGTAGAGCGTCAGCGCCTCCTTGGGCGCAATGCTCCTGTCGTAGATATCCCCCGCTATCAAGACGACATCCGCCCCTTCGCGATCGACGATGTCGAGCACCTGAGCCAAGATATGACGCTGGTCCTCGAGCATAGAATAGCCGTTGAGGATCTTGCCTATATGAAGGTCTGCCAAATGAAGTAATCTCATATTCTTCCTCCGTGTTTGAATTGAAAATCTTGCGCAAAAAATATTGGTAGCGGTATCCGTGTATTATTGACATCAGCGACCTTCGCTCCACAGATCCCGAAAGTGTTCCCTGTGTTTGTAGAGTGAACTGCTTCCACACGTCCATGTGTTTGTAGAGTGAACTGCTTCCACACGTCCATCGGATACGGCATCCCATCTCTGCGGTCTGTATGATCTATCCGTAACAAAAACCCTCCTACTCTTTGCCGTAGGGGAAACAAAAAACTGCGAGAACACTGTACCAAGGCGTAGCGGTGCTTTCTTCCCGTCGTTTTATCCTGCCGTTGATCCCGTTGCCCGGCCATGGCATTTAAATTCTATGGAAATAGCTCCAAGGCGATACCGTTCTTTCGCCCTTGATCTGCCGACGACGGAGCTGCTCTCCGGAAATATACCCCTCGTATAAAACCTGTTCTACGAAGAATACAAACAAGGGGGCAAGTCGTTTCAAAAAATATATCCCTCATAGACGGACTTGACGCTGCGTTTTTGAATCATGCGATTTCTCCCTGCATACTCCTCGTTTTGTATGAAGTACAGAAAGATCGTCAAACGGGTATATTCGGGAATACCCTCCGTCCACAGCAGATAGGTCTATCGGTTTATATACTCCAAATACTCTTTTGCGCCTATCTTTTGAGTCGTTTTCTGTTCCAGATCGAAGAGACCGTAGACATTTTCGCCCTTCACCGTATTTCGAAATACGACGGACTCGCTCTCGGGAAGATAGCGATATTCCTTTGCATCCGTAAGGTTCTCAAACTTATCCGCGTCCGGATCATAGAGCATCAGATGATCCCTGTTCCTGCCCCCGAGCATATCCTTACGACCGAAGATCAAAAGCTTGTTGTTCGACAACCAATGGATCTCGGAATAGTTCTTCATGCGATAGATCTGCTTCATCTCCTTCGTCTCCATATCCTTGAGGTAGACAATGGCGGCATTTCCTTCCGTTCCGTTCGTCATTTCCGATTTTGCTCCCCACTTTCCGTTGTCCGAAATCTCAAAACTCTCATCTTCCCATACCCGTGGAGGTTCATAGGAGGCCTTCTGCGTGATATCGATGAAGAATATCCTTCCCCTATCGTCGTCCGCACTACGGTGCGCCACATCGCAACCCAGTTGTTCGCCGACCAGTCTCAGGGGCACGAAGACCCTCCCTTTCGACAAATAGGGCTGTTCCATGATCGAATACTGCTTGCCGTTGATCGTATAGATACTGCTTCCGGGTGCACAGATGATCTCTGCGTTTTGTGTGCGGATACTGACCACAGGCTTCTTCCATTCGATCTTTGCTCCCAAAGCCCTGACAATGTAAGAAATAGGTACATAGGTCGTTCCCCGCTTCGACTCGGCCTTGACATCGGAGTCGATCTTCCTTCCGTTGATTGAGATCCGAATATCCGTCCTGTAAGCCTCTACCCTTGCGGGACACATTGTAAATATCAGTAAAACCGCCAATAACAAACCTGTTTTTTTCATTGTGCCCTCTCCCTTCCTGACTATCCGTACTTTGTTCCAAACACAGGTGGACCGCCTTCTTGTCCCGAGAAAATACCGCACTGAAGATGCCTCGCTTCACCCACTCGAAACTTTACAGACAAGCTACGCCGCCTCCTTCTATTATATACATATCGCGAATATAGGTCAAAATCAAAACATGATCTCCATCTTCTTTTTTATAGACCCCCGACTGCCATCTCCGAGAGCTTTTTATCCCCTCACCTCTTCAAATTTCTGTCGACGCGGCTTAAGAAGATACCGTATACTTTGAAAAAAATAGAAAAAAGTCAGTTTCAAGCAAAGAATAAAATGCTTAGGATAATAACGCATAATTCGAAAAATCGGCATAAGAT
>JAUMWQ010000233.1:0-830 GCA_030529565.1 Filifactor alocis
TCTCACCTGATTGAGGATTTCAAGAGATTGTAAAAGAGCTTTCCCTGTATTGGTCGACGCTCCTATATCATGATCCCAAGTATCCTGATCCAACTTACAAACCTCTTTGATATGTTTTTTCAATGCATCTTCATCAGCTGTTGTACGGTCTTTTCCCAGCTTGTAAGGTCCATAAGAAATTCTTTTTGTTATTGCATTAGCGTGTCTTCCTTTAATCACCACATCCGAGCCTTCTAAATCTGACAGTTTATATAAATAAGGAAAATTTTCATCATGCGAAGGTTGATTGATCATCGTATGATCTCCATATGTGAATAGGTAGAGATCGATTTTAATATCATTTTGTATGCCGCTTTGATGGAGATCCTTGATAAAATTGGTCAACGCATTGTAAGCAGTTCTTCTTCTTGAAAGATTGCTGGTATTAGGGCCGGTCCTCTTCATTTTCCAATTCATAGAGCCGGAATTGTCAAATGCAAACACAAATGTCATCTTGTCGGGCTTGTTGGAATGTTCTCCATGTACAATTTCATCGTTGTACGCAATGGCCGTAATTTCATCAAGTGAGCCTTCCAAGTGTTTTGAGATCAAAATTTGGTTGATATTCGGAAGGTGGATATCTTCCGTCAAGGAAAAAGTTTTGTTGTTTTCGGGATTGATCGGTCTTCCGGCCACATCAACTTCCCTCACCGTCCCTGTCAAAGTGATATTCAAAATATTTTTTTCTAATTTCTTCTTGTAGTTTCTGTCATTCTTATAAAATTCCATCGAATAAGTGATGACATTTTTGATCATGCTGTCACTTTTTTCCTGTGCGATAATCGGAAGAG
>JAUMWQ010000233.1:840-2101 GCA_030529565.1 Filifactor alocis
ATCTTCCGATTCCCTGGTTAAACACGATATTGCTTAATGTGTATTCGGTTGAAACAGGGTCTTTATAAAGCGCAATATAATTGTAATTGTTGTCAAGATTTCTGGAAATAAGATCATTCAAACTGATTTCAGGATCATAGACCTTCTTGTCGACCAAGGTGACCTGCACCGTCTTTTTTAAGGTGTTTTTAATCATCTCCATCGAGGTGGAGACTCCGGATTGCAGATCGATATGTTTATTGTTGTTATTGTTTGCCTTTGCGACGCTTGTAATATACCAGTTCGTGGATATGGTAATTAAAATGCCGCTGATCGCCAAGACGATCACAAGTTCTATCAGGGTAAACCCCTTGTTTCTTTTATTCATCCTATCCTCCTGTTAAGGGTTCTCTCTGTTTCCGTTGTATATCTTGGGGTTGTTGGGATCATCCAAATATACAAACATCGTCAAAGTGTGGGTGTTTTCGGGTGAAGAATGAACCAAGTCGCTCCCGTCAGGATTGACGACGGTTCCTGTAGACACAATTCTGTAATAAAATGTATCAAGAGTGGTGGAAGAGGACAGAGGGATCGTCCCTTTTTTCAAATCGGCATAAAGAGTGATTCTTCCGAACTTTTCTCCCGAGGTTGTTTCCAAGTATAAAGGATTCGGGCTGGAAACCAAAATATTTGACCTTTCTTTTATGACCCGTGCCGACTCGGGTTTTGATTGGTCATCAATATAATTTTGTCTATCTTGAATGATAATGCTGTTGCCTGAGCTATCTACTTTATTTAAAGCGGAAAAGACCATTTCCAAACCTGCATTTGCAATATAATAAGCTTCATTTCTGTTTTTGTCCTGTGCGATATTCCTCGCGTGCACGGAATTGATTGCAAGCATGCTCGTAGAAACGGATGTCAGTAAAATCATCAGGATCAGTACTGAGAAAAAAATAAACCCTTTCTGTTTGTTTTTCATTTTATCACCTTCTTTTTATCTTGTCATTTCAGATTTTGTCTTGGTTAAAATTACGGATTTTTAGCACAATCAGCGACGCTTTATCTCCGCATATTCCGTTACGCTTTTTGTTCCGTTTTCATAACCTACGATATAATTCAACTGTTTTCGCTTTTCATAATCTGAAATGCTGAAATCATAAGCTTTATATTCTATTTCAAACTTCGCCGGGGATGTAGTATTTTCCGCGAAGGCGGTTTTTAGAATGCCTTTGTTGAATGTGATATAGACTTTATTTTCGCTTTGAGGGTTGACAGTAAC
>JAUMWQ010000234.1 GCA_030529565.1 Filifactor alocis
TGCAGCATAAGATAAAGAAGTTTAAGTTGGATTGAACTTCAAACTGAGAGGACAAACGCTATGACATCTGCCGACAATCTTCTTCCCATGCGATATTTCCTCGATATGTGCGGGCAGACTATGCAGTAAAACCGATTCAAACAGTGGGCAGTAATACTATCTCTCCGATAGAGTCGGATGTATCCATGCCCGCAAGCGATTTGCTTTATCGTCGACAACGCAAAGTATGCTGATATAAATGCTTCAAATGAATAACAGTATAATGGCATGTTGAAATTCATAGTAATTTTGACTTTTATATGAACTCTTTTGGTTCATAACCAAGACCGAGAAATAAAGACAAATAGCAACAAAATAGTATAAAACCGATTCAAACAGAAGGACGAACGAAACTATGGAGATAAGAAAAAACTTTAAAATAGGGCTGAGGGTGTGGAAGACGGTCGTTGCAGTTGCGATCACAGCCTTTGTAATGAGGTATGCCTTTAACGAGACCCCCTTCTTCGGCTGTATAGGAACTACGGTAGCGGTGGGTCGCTCAGGAAAGGAATCGCTTCGCAATGCTCTGATCCGAAATGTAGGGACCCTGGTAGGAGGCTTGATAGGCATCGCTATGATCCTCTTGACCGACAACATACTGATCTGCTCCCTTGGAGTGATCCCCGTCATTCTGATCAACTACCACCTCAAGCTGGAGGATTTGATCGTCCCGGGATGTATCGTCTACTTTGCCGTGGTTTACTTGATGGGAGAAACCGGAGAGGCTCATATCTATGCGGCACGCAGGATATTTCACACCTTTGTGGGAACGGGGATCGGTCTTGCCGTCAACCTTATCCTGCAACCGCCTCCCTTTCATCATCATCACGAAAAGTCAAAAAAATAAAGAGAAGAAGGATGGGATCCTGCGCTTTTTCTGAAACGGCGACAGGATCATCCTGCGTTTAAAATGCCGGATATACAGAATATACAATTTCTGAAAACAATTTGGATGATCCTATGCTTTCAAAGTATTCATCCTGTCAATGTCAACGCATAACAGTATACAACAAAAAAACGTCTATGCTCTCCAAAACGGGAACATAGACGTTTTTATATGAAAGGATGTTTGAATATCTTCCTCTTTGTGAAGTATGCGGTGTTTTTTTGCAATAGGATCTTCTTCCGGACGGTTTTTATTTTACGACAAGGTTCAGGATCTTTCCGGGAACGTAGATCTGTTTGACGATCTGCTTTCCTTCAACGAAGCCCTTGACGCTGTCGACCTCGCTCATGGCAGAAAGGACTTCTTCCTGTGAAGCGTCCTTGGAGATCGTCATCTTGCCTCTTACCTTTCCGTTGATCTGGATCGGGATCTCTACGATATCATCGACCGTCTTGCTCTCGTCCCAAGAGGGCCAGGAAGCCTCGTCCATCTGACCGCCGTAGTTCTGCAACTCCCAGATCTCACAGCAGATGTGCGGAGCGATGGGGTAGAGCAGGGTGATAAAGTCCTGAAGTTCTTTTCTCGTGATGAACTTATCATCGTAGAACTCGTTGAGTGCCGTCATCAAAGCGGCGATCGCCGTATTGAACTTGACCTGTTCGAAGTCCTCACTGACTTTTTTGATCGTCTTGTGCATCAGCGACTGATGTTTTTCGCTGTAGGTGTCTTCGATCTTGAGCATATCCTGCAACTTCCATACCCGGTCGAGGAACCTCTTACATCCCTTGACACTGCTGTCGGACCAGACAGCCGAACGCTCATAGTCTCCGATAAACATAATATAGGTGCGCAGTGTGTCGGCGCCGTAGTTGTCGATGATCTCATTGGGGTTGATGACATTGCCTCTGGATTTGGACATTTTTTCGCCGTCGGGTCCGAGGATCAGGCCTTGGGCACTGCGTTTCTTATACGGTTCCGGATAGGGTACTACTCCGATGTCATAGAGGAAACGATGCCAGAATCTCGAGTAGATCAGGTGGCGGCTGACATGCTCCATTCCTCCGTTATACCAATCGACGGGTCCCCAGTAATCGAGAGCCTCCTTGGATGCAAGCTCCTTGTCGTTGTGCGGGTCCATATATCGAAGGAAGTACCAGGAGGAGCCTGCCC
>JAUMWQ010000235.1 GCA_030529565.1 Filifactor alocis
ATATCCAACAAATTCATATCCTCTGTCAAATACTTCCTGATCACCGTCTTGAAATCCCACGGAAGTTCATCTTCTTCCTTGTATCGATCATGGATATGCGAAAAATCCCAGCCCTTGATATGTGCGGTTCGTTCTTCTTCAAGCCATTTTTCCAATAGTTCCTGTTTCGCACTTGCCTTCATGGTTTGCCTCCGATCATTGATATATCAATAGGTTACACTGTGTATTGCAAATTTTTTCGCCATAGGTTTCTCGGGTCTATGTTAAGCAGATACCGCAGAATCAAGGCAACAAAACACAAAAAGAAAGAAAATTTGAAATTCTTGGGATCATACTGCAAAATACCGTATAATTCCAAAAAGTAGAAAAAATCCAGTTTTTCTTGGATATACACATTTCTGAAATCTCTCATTTTAGAGGCCTTCTATATCTTGCAAAAGAATGGTCATTTTGTGTCTTTGTGCTCTACCTTCCTCGTGTAATCAAAGTATAACAAGACGGGTTCTCATAGAACTCCTGTCTGAAACTCCAAAGTAAGGGCAATATCGCATAATTCAAAAAAACATCTTAAAACAGGCTGTATATGAAGAGTACATCTCCCAACCGCTCGTTTTACGAACGCTGCGTTATCCATAAATTAAGGCGAAAGCACGAGATAGCTTTATGCGGTATTTCCTAAGATCCGAAAACCTGCCCTTTTTTATGACATTGAAACAAGGGTAACACTTGTATGTAAGGGATAACAACGGAGAGGATATTCGAAGAACAAAACGATGTAAGGCAGTCTAAATCATATATACAGCAACTTTTATCCTTGCTACTCCAAAAATATAAAACTCCCAATCATTTTAGAGCTTTTATCAATGATATTCGATTATTATTTTGAAAAACTTTCGCTATAATACACTCATACGGATGAGAAAGACGGATATCGACTTCGGCAAACATCCTCTCACTTCAAAGGTTCGCATATCTTTAGGTGTGGATACCGAGGCCGTTAAGCAAAACCTTACCGTGCTCCCTCTATCAAATACCGTGTTTTGGAAGTTGTAACAGGTGTCTTTTGATACTGAGACCTGATCAAACTGTGGAACTGCCCGCTCTGCGAATGTGAAACATTGTTTCAATATCCATAGAGTACGGGATATTCAGCTACACAGTTCGAACGGATACCGGTACAACACCTGTCCGCGCGACCTCTGTATCCGCAGCAACGAACACCAAGAATGACGAAGGCGGTATCCGACTTATCATACGTTAGAGAGTTTTTTTGAGGAAAGGGGAATATAGAGATGTTCCAAGAACAGATACTTATAAGCAGTGTGTTTTTTGCCGGACTGCTCTCGTTTTTCGCTCCCTGTACCTTTCCGTTGATACCGGTCTACATCGGCTTGTTGACGGACGAGGAGGGAGAGTACAACAAGGTCCGTTTGGGCAAGTTGCAACTGAATATCGGAGCAATTATCAAGACGATCACCTTTGTTGCGGGGTTGTCGACGAGTTTTATCCTGCTGGGGTTCGGCGCCGGTTTTCTGGGGCGGTGGATCACCGGAAGGTGGGTTCTCTTCGTTTCGGGACTGATGATCGTGCTCTTGGGGATCCATCAGATGGAACTTATAAAAATAGGGAAATTCGACAGTTTTAAAGGACTTCATATTCAAAACAACAAGACGAAGGCCCTGGGCAGTTATCTGATGGGAGTTTCGTTCAGCCTGGGATGGACCCCTTGCGTAGGCCCGATCTTGGGAGCGGTCCTCGTGACATCCGCAAGCAGCGGGACGGAGTTCTACGGAGCTTTTTTGATGGCGGTGTATTCGGTCGGTCTGATGATACCCTTTCTTGTCATAGCTCTTGCCTCAAGTTTCATACTGCAAAGGTTGGGTTTTGTTGAAAAACATCTGACCGCCATCAAGAAAACGGGAGGAGCCTTGGTCGTATTGATGGGGATCCTGCTGATGAGCAATCAGTTGACAAGACTTACGGTATTTTTTGAAACCCTTTTTCATTGATAAGAGGGATGTCGTATTTGGGTAATAGTATCAAATAAAGAAGATTATAACTGTAATAATAGAGAATAATATAAC
>JAUMWQ010000236.1 GCA_030529565.1 Filifactor alocis
TTCAACCCACAAAAAATCGCTTTATCTTCTATGGGTCGCAGATTATTTATATCCACTATTCAAAAGAATGGTAGTATCAAAGGAAGAATAGTATCGTATTGGATTTGAGTTAAAATTGTAGTAAATCGCTATGGAGTATTGAAGAAAAAATGTTTAGGATTAAAATAATTAAGTAGCTTAACATTTCTTGAAACAGAACTGCGATCAGGAAGGGAGGAAGGATGATATGAGCAAGGTTTTGGCGGGGGAGTTTTTGCAGACCTCATATGAACTGGGTATGGCTTTGGAAAAGTGGTATGCGTTTTCGCATCTTCCAAAGAGCGAGTTTTGCATCTTGAGCGTTCTGCATATGGCAGAGAAGTCGGGAGAGGATGTGACGACCGCCTTTCTCAGCGAACGGATCGGGGTCAGTAAGTCGGCGATCTCACAGACCTTAAAGAGTTTAGAGTCCAAAGCTTATATAAGAAGAAAGGTCCGCGAAACGGACAGAAGAGTTGTCGATGTCGTCTTCACCGATAAGGGAAGGGAGAATTTCCGGAGGGATGCCGACGATTTTTTACATCATATGGAAGAGGTCTTGGATCGATTGGACGAGGAAGACAGGAAGGAGTTTATCCGTCTCCTGTCAGTCTTTGTCAAAGTGGTGACACAATATTTTACGGAAGTAGAGAAGACACGGATGGAGGAAGAAGGATGAGGAAGAAATGGATGTGTATAACACTGGCTCTGTTTTTGGCATGGAGCTTGTCCTCCTGTACCAAGGAGGGAGAAAAGCAGACAAAGGTGCTGATAGCTGTCGAGGTGGAGGAGGTCCAAAGGGAGACTCTCGAACGATACATCGAAGTTTCCTCTAAGGTCGGCTCAAAGAATCAGATCCAGGTTGTCCCCAAGATACCGGGGACCGTCAAGAAGGTGAACGTCTCCTTGGGAGATCGTGTCAAAAAAGGAGATGTGCTCTTTGTGATCGACGATCAGGACATAAGGTCACAGGTGAATCAGGCGCAGGCGGCTCTGAACTCCGCTCAGGCAAACTATAACCTCAGTGTCAACGGAACCTTGACGACACAGGTGGAACAGTTGGAATCAAGTGTTGCGTCTTATGAACTTCAGTATGAGGATCTGATGAAGAACCTTGAAGACATGAAGAGGCTCTATGAGGCGGGAGCCGTGTCCGAGGCGGAGCTAGATAAGTTGACGGTGAGCGCCGACGCCTTGAAATTGCAGCTTGATACGGCACGAAAGAGTTTGGAACTCACCCGAGGAAGTGTATCCTCGGGGACGAGGGAGGTGGCGCAGGCGGGCATCGGACAGGCACAGGCGGGACTGGAGAGTGCTCGAAACCAACTGAAGCATACGCAGGTCAGAGCGGAGATCGACGGGGTCATCAACAGCATAGCCGTGAGCGAAGGGATGCTGGTATCTCCTCAAATGAGCGTTATGAGCATTGCCGATGAGGACGAACTTAAGCTCAGACTCCAAGTTTCGGAAGAAGCGGTGCAGCACATCGAGGAGGGGACGCAGGTCTATATTCGTATCGACAGTATCTCCGATCAGGATATCACAGCTGTTGTCAATAGTGTATCCAAGGTTGCGGATCCCCAGACCCTGCTCTATCCTGTCGAAATCAATTTGGGAAGCCGAGGGGGACAGATTAAACCGGGGATGTTTGCAAGCGTAAAGATCGTACTTGAGAAAAAGCAGTCGACCTTCGCCGTGCCCATAGATGCCGTTATCCACAAAGAAGACGAGAGTTTTGTCTACAGGGTGGACGATCAGAACATCGCTCGTAAGGTAACAGTCAAGACGGGGGTTCAGAACGACGAAGTAGTCGAGATCCTGTCAGGACTTTCCGAAGGTGTGAAGATCGTTGTAAAAGGTCAGGATTTTATCTCGGATGGAACGGAAGTCAATGTGGTTACACCGAAGTAGGAGATGAGAGAAAGGAGAGTCTGATGGATTTTGTAAAAACATCGATCAAAAGACCGATCGCGATTATAATGTCAATGCTCATCGTGCTTCTTCTCGGTTTTGTGGCGGCAAGTAAGATGGAACTTGCACTGATGCCCGAG
>JAUMWQ010000237.1 GCA_030529565.1 Filifactor alocis
TCGTGGATAACTCATATCTATTAGAATTGACAGGTTGGATGCTTTGAAGCATAGGATCATCCAAATCGTTTTTCGGCGATCGTAGATCCTGTATATCCGGCATTTCAAACGGAGAATAGTATCACTCTTATAAAAGTATAGACCAAAAAACCTTGGGAGTCTTTGCAACAAAGATTCCCAAGGTTTTCTTACTTTATCATTCTCTTTATCACATCCATCAACTCTTCTACAGCCTCATCCTCCCTGTCGTTTCGGTAGGCCTGTTTCATACACTTCTTGGTATGCCTTTCCAAGAGCAGAAGATTGACGTTTTCCAAGGCGGAGACCACTGAGGAGACCTGGGTAAGGATGTCAATACAATACCTGTCCTCCGTTACCATATTTTGGATTCCTCTTATCTGCCCTTCGATCCTCTTAAGACGGTTGATCAGGAGCTTAATCTCGTCTTCCGACTTGGGAACGGACTTTTGCTTCAGATCGACTTCAAATTTCTTCATCACAGTTGCTTCCTTTGCAGTCTAAGTGAATTTGTTACCACAGACACCGAACTGAAGGCCATAGCAGCCCCTGCTACCCAAGGTGCCAAAAACCCGAAGGCTGCGATCGGAATCCCGATAACGTTGTAGCCCAAAGCCCAAAAAAGATTCTGCTTGATGATCCTCATCGTCAGTCTACTCATCTGAAGTGCATCATAGATCGATTCGAGATCGCCTCTCATCAAGGTGATGTCGGCAGTTTCCATGGCAATATCGGTACCCGTTCCGATCGCCATACTGACATCGGCAACTGCAAGAGAGGGAGCGTCATTGATCCCGTCGCCCACCATCGCAACCTTCCTCCCCTGAGCACGAAGTTTCTGCACTTCCTCCGCCTTCTTCTCCGGTGTCATCTCAGCAAAGACTTTGTCGATACCCACCTGTTTTCCGATAAGTTTAGCAGTTCCTTCATTATCTCCCGTCATCATAACGACCTCAATGCCCATTTCCTTGAGCTTGTTTACTCCGGACACAGAGGTTTCTTTCAAGGTGTCCGCCACTGCGATAACCGCATGCACTCTTCCGTCAACGGCAGCCATCATTACGGTCTTACCTTGCTTCTCTAACTCTTCTATACCGTGGTTTTGAGGAAGTTCGATCTCTTCCTCCTGCATAAGGCGACGATTTCCTATCGCGACTCTTCTCCCCTCGACTTCAGCGACAATTCCCCGCCCCGTCTTGTTTTCAAAAAACTCCGGCTCAACCGTTTCGATCTCATGTTTTTCAAGGATTCCCTTTACAACAGCATGAGCCAGGGGATGCTCGGACATTTTTTCGCTGTTGAATACAAGTCGGAGAAGCTCTCCTTCTTCCATACCGTCGATCACAATATCCGTCAACTCGGGCTTGCCCTTTGTAATGGTCCCCGTCTTATCCAAGACTACGGTATCGGCCCTATGTGCATTCTCAAGGTGTTCTCCACCCTTGAACAAAACCCCGTATTCCGCGGCACGGCCTGAACCCGCCATGATGGCTGTCGGCGTTGCCAGTCCCAGAGAGCAGGGGCAGGCAATCACCAAGACCGCTATCATATTCTCCAAGGCCCGTGCGAAATTGCCGAAGTCGGCAATAAAATACCATGCCAAAAAG
Organism: Filifactor alocis; assembly: GCA_030529565.1. Classification (GTDB taxonomy): domain Bacteria; phylum Bacillota; class Clostridia; order Peptostreptococcales; family Filifactoraceae; genus Filifactor; species Filifactor alocis_A. The sequence goes on from JAUMWQ010000237.1 coordinate 1,626, forward strand.
GTGATAAGCGATACTGCAACCACAAAAGGTACAAAGTAACTCGATATCTTGTCCGCCACCCTCTGGATGGGAGCTTTTGAGTTCTGCGCCTGCTTTACCATTTCAATAATTTGAGAAAGCACGGTGTCTTTTTGTTCCCTGTCTACCTCCACCTTCAAAAAGCCGTTGAGGTTGATGGTCGCGCCTATCACCCTGTCACCTGTCTTTTTGTCAACCGGGAGAGGCTCTCCGCTGAGCATCGACTCATCTATAGAAGAAGATCCGAAAACTACGACTCCGTCGAGAGGTACTTTTTCTCCGGGCTTGATATGAACGATGTCTCCAACTCGGACATCGTCGATGTCGATCTCACAGATCTGTGCATCCCTCTCCACCACAGCAACCCTCGTCTGCAGTCCCGCCAGTTTTTTGATCGCTTCGGAGGTCCTTCCCTTTGC
>JAUMWQ010000238.1 GCA_030529565.1 Filifactor alocis
CTGTGAGCAATAGAAGATAGAACAATTTTTCGTAGTCAAAAAATAGATATATCCATACTTCTATTGGAGAATAGTATCAGTCTTTCGTATGATCGAATACTAACGCACCGAAACCGCATGCTTTCGAACTTCATAGAGGGCCTTGAACTTGGCCTCCTCCACCCAGTACTTCTTCTTGATGTTTTTGATATTGTAGGGGTCGACCACAAGGAACTTTTTCGCTACGGGATCGTAGCCCGCAACGACCAAAGCATGGTTGTTTCGCAGATAGGTCCTGGTCTCTCCCTTGATCTTATAGGTCCGGTAGTAGGGTTTTCTCCAGTACAGGGTCACATAGGCGATGACGGGATGACCGTCGTAGAGTTCTTTTTTCAGAGCTTCGATGTCTTGTCCGCTCAAGTCCGAGACATCCGCTCCGTAGGTCCGACCGTAGTCCGCCAAGGGCTTGGGAAATATCGTCGTCCGCAGTCTGTTGTTCGGTGTATAGGGCGAACCTGCAAAAGCGACCTCGGGATCGTCTTTGTCCCTGGGGACTTTATCGAGGTAGTCCTTGATGGAGATATCCTTCGCATAGCCCTTGTATCTGAGACACATCAGAAGGGACACGGGTTCACAGCCTACGGGTGCATACACCGGTGTTACCTGACTGATATGAGATACCTGCAACTCGACCTTATGATTATGGGGAAGATCATGCGTTTCGAAGGTTTCGTAGAGGATCTGCAGGGCTTCTCCGCGAGTTATGACCTGGTTGGGAGCAAGGACGATGTCCTCCGCCTCCGAGGAAGTTTGCACCGATCCCCGATAGGCCTTGGCCTTTTCCGAGAACCTTCCCTGAGAGGTGGAGAGAGAATCGTAGTTTCTGAGTAGCCGGTGCATCCTGTTTCGAGTCAAGACTTCGTTCTTAAAGTTGGGATCGAGGATAAAGTGATCCAGCAGGCCGAGACGATATGCCGAGGACAGAGTATCATAGGACCATCGATTATCAAAGACCCCTTCCGGGACCTCGCTTTTGACAGGAAGATAGACACTGACCGGATCACCGGCGGGGGTATCGGCAGCAAGATCCGCATGGCCGGCATCCTCCGCAGTTTCTTGAGAAGAAGGGATGTTTCCCGTATCGGCAGAGGAAGGATCCGAGTTTTTTGCGGGATCCTCTTCCTTTGATACTTCTGTCGATCGCTCGTCATCTGCGGGGGAGGGAAGGGAGTTTGCGACAACTTCCTCGTTGTCGGTCGCCGGGTCCTGTTCGTCTTTTGAAGAGGACGGTGGCTTCTCGATCATAAGGGAGGGCTCAACAAGTTCAGGCTCGTTTGCCGCAAGGTAGGAGTAGAAGAGCACGGTCATCTCCTCGAGGGACATCGGTTTGTCGGGATGGAAGAGGTCGTCTCCGTTCCCGCTTATCATGCCTTCTTCTTTAAAATAGCGTATGTACCTTCTCGCCCATGAAGCTTCGGCATCTCGAAAACCGTCCGCGTAGTTCACGGAAGGGACGCAAAACAGAGCAAGGGCTAAGCAAAGACAGGATAAACGTTTTCGTTTCATAAAAACCTCCTTGGTCGGACGGTAGCTGCCGGTTTTATTTTTCTACCGGTATTTTACCGTATGGAATGTATTCTTGTTATAAGATCCTATAACCGGATCTCTGTCTTCGCACCGTTATCCGTTGCATCGCCACTTGTACGCTCGAAATCCTGCCGTTGCTTTTATACCTTGTACGGTTCACATTATCGGCACTCCGATCGAAGGATGGAACTAAAAGACGATATTAGGTTTTCGTATCTATGTAGGTTGAGTTTTTCAGACTCGTTGATCGCACACAAAAACTCATACTATTATCTATCGGAATTGACAGGTTTAATGGTTTGAAACATATAATCATTCAAATGGTTTTTTGGTAGATGATATATTCTGTATACCCGGCATCTCGAACGGAGAATAGTAATAACTGCGAAGAAGATCTGCTATAATCAGGTATTATAGCAGGCTGTAAGGGAAACGGGAGTTTGACAGTTCAAAAGGGAAAAAATCGTTATAAGCATTCTAAATGCTTT
>JAUMWQ010000239.1 GCA_030529565.1 Filifactor alocis
CCGAAGACGGAGATCTTAGAGGCAAACTGTTTGTAACATCCGGCCTTGGAGGAATGAGCGGGGCACAAGGTAAGGCAGGCGAGATCGCAAACGCGGTAGCCATCGTTGCGGAGGTGGATGAGTCCAGAATTCAGACTCGTCTGGATCAAGGATGGATCCGAAAAATGACGGCATCCGCAGAGGAAGCGATCAAGTGGGCACAGGAGTCCATGGAAAAAGAAGAGGCAATGTCGATCGCCTACCACGGAAACATCGTGGACCTCTTGCAGTATGTGGTAGATCACAACATCCATATCGACCTTCTTTCGGATCAGACCTCCTGCCATAACGTATATAACGGAGGCTACTGCCCGCAAGGTATCAGCTTTGAAGAGAGAACGAGACTCTTGGCGGAGGATCAGGAGAAGTTCAACGAGTTGGTGGACAAGACCTTGAAGAAACACTTCGAACTGATCCAAACCTTGAGCGAAAGAGGAGTGTACTTCTTCGATTACGGCAACTCCTTTATGAAGGCGATCTACGATGCCGGAGTAAAAGAGATCTCCAAAAACGGAGTGGATGAAAAAGACGGCTTTATTTGGCCTTCCTATGTAGAAGACATCATGGGACCGCAGTTGTTCGACTACGGTTACGGACCCTTCCGCTGGGTATGCCTGAGCGGAAAACACGAGGACCTTATCAAGACGGATCAGGCAGCGATGAGCTGTATCAATCCGGAGAGAAGATATCAGGACAGAGACAACTATAACTGGATCCGAGACGCGGAGAAGAACCAAATGGTAGTTGGAACTCAAGCAAGGATCCTGTATCAGGATGCTAAAGGAAGGATCGAGATTGCACTGAAGTTTAACGAGATGGTACGAAACGGCGAGATCGGACCGGTCATGATGGGCCGCGACCACCACGACGTATCGGGAACCGATTCTCCGTTCAGAGAGACTTCCAACATCAAGGACGGAAGTAATGTCATGGCGGATATGGCGGTGCAGTGCTATGCCGGAAACGCAGCTAGAGGAATGAGCCTCGTCGCTCTTCACAACGGTGGAGGAGTCGGCATCGGCAAATCGATCAACGGAGGCTTCGGCCTTGTACTTGACGGAAGTGAGAGAGCGGACGAGATCGTTAAATCGGCGCTATCTTGGGACGTAATGGGTGGAGTTGCAAGAAGAAGCTGGGCGAGAAACGAGCACTCCATTGAAACTGTTCTCGAGTTCAACAGAGAAAAAGAAGGAAAAGAGCATATTACCATCCCTTATCTTGCGGATGAAACAGCGGTAAAAGAAGCGGTTGCAAAAGTATATGCAAATCTGAAGAAATAATTGATATAAGTCGGCGGTATCCTTGAGGTGCTGCCGATCTTTTTGTAATGTCTTTGTAACGGCTTTCTTATGTTTTTTTGATGAAGGCAGGAAAAACATACGGTAGAATAAGAGTGAAGGAAGTGAATACCGTTATCCGACAGAAGTACGGGTATACTGTTATCGGTTAACGTTGACAGGACGAATGCTTTGAACTGCAATCCTCCAAATTGTTTTTTCGCCTCTATATACCCGGCATTTTAAACGGAGAACAGTATTGTATGTATTTTGCGACTGTGAATATTCGTTTCATTATCATCCGGAACACAAGGTCATTGATATTCATAACGCAAAGCGATGACAGTATTATTTCTCCGTTACCGTTCGAAAGTGTTCACGGCACAGTTGAAATGAATAGTGATTGCTATGTGTCAATACAAGAGTATAAGTTTTACAAGGAGGAACCTACCGTGAAAAAACTGTATAAATCCAATTCCGATGTAATGATTGAAGGAGTCTGTGGGGGTTTGGCAGAATACTTTGACATCGACTCTACCATTATAAGAATTATTTGGGCCTTTATGATCGCTACGGGAAGTGGGCTGTTGCTGTATATTATTATGGCGATCCTTTTGCCCAAACGTCCAAAGGGAAGTTTTTAGGGAGATACCGCATAATTCGAAAAATCAGCATAAAACCAATTTTATACGAAGGATGAAA
>JAUMWQ010000240.1 GCA_030529565.1 Filifactor alocis
CCCCCGAACCCTTCCTTCCAACTCCGCTGCAATCTCCTCCAGTGCGACTGTATAGACGATCGGCACCCCCGTTTTGTCAGAGACCTGTCTGCACAAAGCGTCTCCCCTGAGTACATCCCCGGTACTCGTCGCCTTGAGCATATGCGAAGTATTGACCAGACCCGTGATCGCTATCCCGGACTTGAAGGCGATCTCTTCCATAAATATCACCGCCTTCTCCACCGTATCGGTTTCGGGACGATTGCAGTTGAGCACGAAATAGTGCTCACAACCCTTCTCCAACAACATCTCCCGATACCGCCCTATCGTCCTCGCTCCTGCGGCATTGCCCCCGATGTCCATAATGAGCTGACACTCGTCATCTTGGATCGGCGCTACCACATCTGCGGCAACTGCGGGTATATCGACCGCATTTGCACGAATCGAGCTGGCGTAGAGCTTGATCCCCATGCGGTTGAGTTCTTCTTCCTTCTCCCTGCTTCTAAAATAAAGATTGATCACGTCCAAATCGACGATCGAAACCTTCTCGTGAGTCTGTTTCAACTTCTTTGCCAAATTTAGAGAAAACTCGGTTTTCCCACTCCCGTAATGCCCTGTAACGATGCGAATCCTCTTGCTCATCTTTCACCATACCCTAACCTATGTAACCATCTATACCATACCTTATTTAAGGCTCAAAACGAAAACTCGATCCTGTAGCGAAGAAACGACTTCGACCAAACAATGAAAAACCCTTCCTTGATTTGAAAAGCAAAAGCCCTCAACAAATAGACTTTCCGTTTCTTTTATGTTACCATTATTTAAAATCAAAAACAACTTAAATCCTAAATAGCAGAATAGTAAAATATTTCTGATACTTATATAGAAGAAAATTCATTCATTTTCTTTTGATCCGCTATGTCAACCGATCTCAGCTTTCATTATCCTTTCATTGTCAAAGAGACAACAACTTCACGGTTGTCCCACAAAGCCATTGTCTCTTCATCCATTATTATAACTCCACGCTCGGCTCGTCCTTGGTCAACAGATGTTGACTCACTTCCGCACCCAGGTATTTTTCTATATGTTCTGCAAGAAAAGCAAGAGCATCCTTCAGATCCTCTCCCCTGGAAGGATCCACCGACTCCATAATGACAAAGGCGTTTTTCGTGCTGTCTTTGATCATCGTCCTTTCTCCGTCCCTCCAGTTGAAACATCTGCAGACCGCTCCCTTGTCATCACGGTAGCAAAGTTCCCCCTCCAAAGTCGGAGACGATTCCGTCTCCCCGATCAGATAGAACTCATCTCCACCATCGGTGAGGCCCAGTACCAAATCTCCCTCAAAGCAGTCCAAATCTTCAGCTCCGCAAGGTAGACCGAACTGCAGGGAAGCCGAGTTGTAGATATCCACCAAAGGATTGATGCTGTTCACGGGATTTTCCTTCTCCACGCGCTTAAGCAGGGCTTCTATGCTGCATCTCGCTCCTTTTTTCGTCTTGAACTTCTGATAAGCCTCCCTCCACACGGCGACCGCAGGATTTTCGTTGAACTTTCCTTTTACAAGAAACTTCTCCGCCTCCCGGTTGCTCTTGGAAAGCAGACTCTTGATCTCGCGAGGCACTTCTCCCTCATTGTTCATTCCCTTTACAAGGATCACACCCAACTTCGCCTCGGGAAACAACTGCCAAAAACTTGGATCTGCAATAAACTTGCTCATAATACCTCCTTATTTGCCTGAATATCTCTCAAATGATCTTATCAAACTCAATACTTCTGTCTTAATTATACCACAAAACACTCAAAGGATAAGATCTTTGGAACCTCTTTTTTATTCTTGTCTTCAATACCGTTCTCCGATAAAAATGACAAGGAAAGCAACGATATAGGATCTAAAGCGTATTAAGGAAGCAGCGCACAAGGCAAACTTCTGATTTCCCCTTGAGTTTGAAAAACACGAAATTTTGTCAAATCGGAACATTCAAAAACTTCACCCTTCATATAAAATCGATTTTTCGCCG
>JAUMWQ010000020.1 GCA_030529565.1 Filifactor alocis
CTCTTCGATCCTTTCTTCTTGAAAATCGCTTACCCATTCCGCCTCATCGTAGTAGTAGTTTCCATCTCTATAGCTTAAAATCACGAATTTTTCTTCCAACTGCGCCGGTTGCGCCTCTCGATATTCCAGAGGGATCCAACTGCCTCCTCTATCCATATCCTTGGTAATCTTGACCTCGTCGATGGAATCATCGCGGTAATAAATTTTGGCGATTGCATTGGTTTCGTCGATATCTTCCACAACGATGTTTCCATCCGGCTCCTCGGAATAGTCTGGAGTCTTGTCCGTAGTAAAGAAATACAGACTGTAAATGGCCGCCTTCTTATCGTTTTTCCCGAACTCGTCGTACTTGACATAGGACTCTATCATCTCCTCATCGAGAACGACGGGGAGCCATTCCTCTTCCTTCTTCTCTTCTTCCTGAGCCTGCTCCGTCTCCTCCGGCTTCTCGCCTTCATTCGAAGGGGAACCTCCTGCACATCCCGTCAAAAGAAAAGCCCCGAGCAAACACACACTTGCCCATCTTTGTATTACACGATATTTTTTCATCAACATCTCTCCTTTCTCTGCTTAGTTATGTTTATTATACTACGAATTTGTCTTAAATCCAATTTTATGGTAAGATTTTCTTAGTAGATTGTTTGTATCCCATTTTGTATAAGAAACGAAAAAAGAAAGGAAGAGAAACTATGGATCTATCGGAAGCCGTTAAGGCACGACACAGTGTGAGGGAATATAAGGACGAAAAAATCGAAGGAAGTATTTTAGCACAATTGGAAGATGAGATCGAGCAATGCAATTTGGAAGGCGATCTTCAGATCCAATTGATCACGGAAGATCCCGATACCTTCAAAGGGTTTTTGGCACATTACGGCAAATTTCGAAACGTCTCCAACTATATCGCCATAGTCGGAGAAAAAAACAAGTCCCTGAACGAACGTGCGGGATACTATGGCGAGCGTCTGGTCTTGAAAGCGCAACAACTGGGTCTGAACACCTGCTGGGTCGCGTTGACCTTTCGCAAAGGAAGGCAGAAAGCCCATATTCGCGAGGGCGAAAAACTCGTCTGTGTCATCTCCGTCGGCTACGGAAAAACTCAGGGAAAACCTCGAAAAAGTAAGTCCTTTGAACAGGTAACCTCCCTCAAACAGGAGGCTCCCGAATGGTTTCGACGAGGTGTCGAGTTCGCTCTCTTGGCGCCCACTGCCGTCAATCAACAGAAATTTCTCTTCTCTTTGGACAAAAACACAGTATCTGCAAAGGCCACCGGAGGTTTTTGTTCCGATATCGACCTGGGGATCGTCAAGTATCACTTTGAACTTGGGGCCGGAAAAGAAAACTTTCATTGGGAGGAGGTGTAAAGACCTTCCCTCCACAAAAAATACTCGATCATCTCTGATCGAGTATTTTTTGTTTGCTTCTTATTGAAGCCCTTGGATCCTTACGGTCTTGGTCTTATGCTCCCACTTGACTTCCACATCCAAGCCCAAATCTTTCAAGGCTCTTTGTATATCCGTCAAAGGCAGTAATACCCTGCTGTCTCTTGTGATGACCGGTGCCGTAAGCATCCTGTCTGCTCCGTTTACCTTCATCTTATCCTTGCCCAAGGTCAACTCCAAGGTGTTTTCCTTCTTGTTTTCTCCCTCTGTTTTTTCGTAGACGAATTTCGCCGTCTTGCTTGCTTTGTCATAGGAGACTTGGACCCCGAGAAGTTCCGCTACCTTACGTGCAGGTAGCATCGTTCTTCCCTGATGGAGGATCGGAGGTGTATCCAAGGTCTTGGTTACAAAAACTCCGTTCTCCAAGACTTGATACTCCAACGAACCTATCCTCAATATAGATTCGATCTTTTTAACTTCCTTCTTGGGTACCACAACTCCCACTTCCGATCCCTCTGTCTTCGGTGTGCTCGGCAATGTCTTGTTGTCTGTATTTCCCGGATTCGGTACGGGGCTTGGTGCTGTGCTCGGACCGCTTCCCGATCCTCCTCCGGTACCGCCTCCACCTCCGGAGCCTCCGCCGGATCCGCCTCCCGAACCGCCGGAATTTCCTCCCGGAGTGCTTGCATCCGCTTTTTTCCATACTGCAAACACATCCGTATCGGCAGTGAAGAGATGTTCTTCTCCCGCCTGTTTCTTCATTCCTTCAACGCTCCAACCGTCAAAGTTCTTTCCGCTCGGAGGGGTAAACGGATTTTGAGGTAGAACAAGCTTGGATCCTTCCATAACAGTTTTTACCAGCTCCGCTCCGCTTCCTCCATTCGGTTTGAATGTGATTTTATACGTCTTAGGCGCCGCGACCTTCTCAAAAGTTGCCTTTATCACAACATCATTGGACGGCATAACAAAGCTGTTTGAAGAGATCTGCCTCTGTTCTATTCCCGAAACTGCTTCCCAAGCTTTAAAGCGATAACCTGATTTTTCATGTGCGCTTAGGAGAATTCGTGTTCCCGGTGCAGCCATATTCGGCGTAGCAGTACCTGTTCCTCCACCGTCGTTTGTAAGAGTTACGGAATAACTTCCTACCGGTACGGCTTCAAACTTCGCTTGAACGTGTACCGCTTCATTGGGCATGGTGAACTTGCCATCTACAACAAGTGCCGAGCCTGTAACAACCTGCCACCCTTTAAAGTAGAAACCTTGATCCGGTGTTGCAGACAGCACTACCTCTCCTCCTACTTCCTGCTCTCCTTGGGGATTCGAAGTGGCAGTTCCGTTTCCGTCCACGCTCACACGGATGGGGTGCTTCTTCGTCTTTACTTTAATGCTGACGATAACATCTTCTTCAGGCATTGTAAAACTCTCTGCACTACTTGTCAGTCTCGTTTGGAAACCTGAAGACATATCGTAACCGGTAACTCGAATTTCTACAAGTTCCTGTTCCGCGGAAAGTCCTTCTACCTCAACTGTAACTATCTCTCCCTTGCTTGCTTCGCTCACTTCCACCCCATTGACCTTTGTCAACAAGCGTATCGTTCCGGGATAAGCTTTGATAATCGCATGTTTGGGAAGGTTCTTTTCCTGAAGTTCCACCTTCAAAGAAACGATCTTTGCAGGCATAACAAAACTTCCGCCCGTCTTTGATGCATTAAGAGTAAAAGCAACGCCTAATCCGTCATTTGCTGTTACCTTAACGGATTTCACTTCCTTATTGTTCGTAAGATCTTTGATTTCAACATCGACCCTATCTCCCTCCATTGCACGAGATACCGCATTACCGTTGACCTTTACTTCGATCGTACCTTCATTAAACTCTTCCTTCAAAATATCAAAGCTCGGTTTGTCTTCCAATACTACTTGAATAGCAACCGGTGCATCCGGCATCTTAAAAGAGGCCTCTGTTTTTTGGGGATTTACATCGAGGAGTGCTATCGGATGTGAATCTGTATTCGACACTCTTATCTCTTTTACTTCCTTCCCGCGCTCAATATCAGACACCTTGATATTGACGGTCTCACCCTCCGCAGCTTGCGAATCGGGGTCCGTAGTTACCCTTGCGCTTCCTCCGATGGACTCCAACACTTGGATCATCATCGTAGGTTTGGGTCTATAAAAAACATTCTTGCTGTTCCGATAAGGACTCTCTCCGCCATAGTCAACACCATTGAATTCACCTGTAATTTCTTCAATTTTAGCAGAATGATCTTCACTTCCCGCTATTGCTATAGAAGAGGCGCTAATACTTTGAGTCTGAATATCCAGGATTCCGTTTTTAATATAAACGTGAGAGTGTTGTCCTATACCGTGAGCATCTCCTCGATCACTGGAAGCTTTAATGTCTACTTTTCCTTCTGTATTTATAACGATTTCAGGAGCAAACAGACCTTCTACACGTTGGTTCTCGTTCTGGCTCGAAATCTCCACATTTAAGTCTGCATTATTCTCGACAATGATCTTTCCCCTCTGAGATGTGATCGCTTTAAAAAACTCGCTTTCCATCAATCTCTGTGTCTGAACATTTAGGCTTAGATCACCTGCAAAAGAAATATCCCTATGTCCAACCATCAAATATTCTTGCTGCGAAACATTTTCCGGCGAAATAAGCGATAATGTCGCTCTTTCCGATCCGATCAGCTTTACATTAGGCTTACTGTAAAAAGCGGTTTTTGTCTTTGATAATAATGTGTTATTTCCGTGGAAATAGATCAAGACATCCTGATCAGTATCAAGTATGCTCATTGTTTCTCCGGTGTAACCATCAACAGTAAGAGCTTTTCTTGCCGCATCCCACATAATCTTCCCAGGTACAATTTCCTGTAACCTTTCTACATCCGAATATAAGGGATACTGTTGTCCATCCAAAACCAGTACTGCAAACGTGCTTTGTGCATAGGCTGCAGGTAGGCTTGTCCCCCAAGTGGAAAGAATCATCACTAAGGTCAACAAAAAAACACTAAAACGCTTGGTTTGTCTTTGTTTCTTTCTGTTTGTTTCCATGCGAAACCTCCTTTTATTTTTTAAAATTCGCGCAAGATCCGATGTCCTATCTAATAAAAACGGTTCTTATCCTGCCAAAAATCAAATCCGGAGCAATACCCCGTAATTTTAGAAATACGGTAAACCCGGTTTCATACGAAAAACAAAGCATCTGGAAACATTGATTTTACAAAGTCTCTGTTTTCTGTAAAACAACAGTAAACGCACAATATCTCTTTGTGTGGCATCTCCCGGCTCTGATTGGAATAACTCCTCAGAAAAAGAACTGTCTCCTCAACAACTTCGACCTCTTAAAAAGAAACATCCTCTCAACAAGTCCATATCCATTCTCGACAAGACAAGTTTGCTTCTTAAGTTTCTTTAAATACTCGTCCTGCCTCCCGTGAATATAAACCTCTTCTTTTCAAAAAAGAATCCTCTTTCGATGATAGAAATCATGATTACACGCGAACGTTTTCTAATCTATCACAAAAATGTTATTTTGTAAATAAAAAAATAAACCTGTCTTCCCTCCCTGTTTCAGAAAGCTTATTCCTCTGTAGTTTAGAAAACACCCCACAAAGGCAAGTTTATGATTTTCCTCGTATTTTATAAACTACGAAGGTCTGTTATATCAATGTTTTAAAGAACTTCATCCTTCGTATAAAATTAGCTTTGTGCTGATTTTTCGACTTATACAGTATCTCCTTTATAGAATTACTAAAGTCTTGCTCTTACAAAAAACAAAAAATAAGAAGTTTGCAAAAATTGAATTTTCTCTTTCAAAAAATATTTAGTACTTAATTTAAACAAAAAGGAGAAATAACACATCACATCCTCTATCAGTTCTATCATCGACTACAAACAGCACTTGTCTTGATATCAATTTAAATTGCTCGATAATATCATTCTGTATTCTTTAAAACATCCTATTCTACGTCCCACAAAGAAGGTATCACACAAATTCCCGGACTGAGATATTTTCTTGACCTACCGCGTGTCTTTTTACCCTTATTTTCCTTTGATTAGTGTAGAAATTCCCCTGTTTTTTTGATACAATAGGGCATATTAATGTAAAAAGGAGGTTAAACCATGGTTATTCCTATGCACTCCAAGGGTTCTGTCGACAAAAACACGGTTCTTTCCATAAACCGTTCCAAGGTACAATCTACAGTGAATGCTCAGAACATTCTCAGTCTGAACAAACCTACCTGGTCTTCCACGGCACCCGTTGCTACAACACCGAACGCTTCTACGCATGCTTCTCCTCATTCTTCTATGCAGCCGGTATCGAGTTCTCCCTCTCCGACAGGGATGATTTCAAAAAAACCGATCCCGCCCTTAAAACATCCGATCCAAAAGGGGCAGAAGGTACCTCTTACGACAAACTCTCCTTCTCTAGATGCATTATTTGGTTGGAATATCAAGAATCCCCAATGCGACGTAGACATTTCCGCCTTTCTCCTGGGAGAAAACGGCAAAGTCTTAGGTGATGACTGGTTTGTCTTTTACGGCCAACCTCAGAGTCCTGACAAAAGCATCAACTTGTCGACGAACGAGAGCGTTGACAGGCAGAAGGTATCTATTGATTTTCAAAAACTTCATCCCAATGTCAAAAAAGTAGTCTTCGTTTTGACGATCAACGAGGCATTTGAGCATAAACTCAATTTTTCAATGATCGAAGATGCCTATATGCGGATCATGGATCCATCCGGAAACGAAGTTGTAAGTTTTGCTATGAGCGATTATTATGACAACGTCATCTCTATGATGATAGGAGAAATCTATCTATATAACGGTGCGTGGAAATTCAGTTCGGTAGGCAACGGTGTTGCCCGTGATCTTGCCGGACTCTGCGAACTATATGGAGTACAAGTAAATTAAGGAGGTATATATGATCACATTTGAAACTATAAACGAATTAACCCTAAAGGTAACATGTTCCGGCAACGATGTTATCTTCGCCAAAGCGGGAGCCTTTATCTGTGGCCAAAACCAAGGAAATAAAAATTACAAGTTTGAAAAACTTTTGCTGGGCCCCCAAGAAAATTTTATGCAGGCTGCCTTGGGCTCGCTCGTAAGACGGGCTACGGGAGAAAACATTCCTCTGATGAAAGTAACGCTGAACGGAGATTCCGTTACTTACTATGCGAGCTACGGTCAACATATCGTTATCTACAAGCTTGAGGTCGGAGAAGTCGTATCTGTTGAATCTGAAAACATCCTTGCATTCACACAGGACTGTAAGTACAGCGTTCGCTTTATAGGTTCGGGAGTACTTTCTCAAAAAGGTCTTGCTACCTCGACCTTGACCGGAAACGGAAAAGATGCTTATGTAGCTGTACTCTCTGACGGAAACCCCGTCGTTTTGAGCAACCTTCACGATGGCTCCAATATCTCGGTCGATCCGGATGCCGTTATCTGCTGGATGAGCCAAAGTGGTTACTGCGACCCCCACATCAAGACCGATGTGTCCTGGAAAACCTTTATTGGTCAGGCTTCCGGAGAATCTTATTCCTATGAATGGATGGGAAATCAGCCTGTTACCGTAATCGTTCAACCCTCCGAGCGACGCGGCGGGATCAGTGTTTCTGTGGACTAGTGTGCCGACATATTGATGTTTATTTTTTCTTGGTTATGAACCAAAAGAGTTCATATACAAGTTGAAATTACTATGAATGTCAACGTGCTATTACACCGGAGCTTTTTGGTCTCCTGCGAGGACTTCAACAGATGAAGACCTCCTCTCTGCTGTCTATACTATTCTCTGTTTGAAGCGCCGGATATACAGAATATATAATAACCGAAAAACAGCTGGGAGCTTATACTCCCAAAGTCTTCAGCTTTTCAATTTTAACAGATGATAGAGAGATACCGCATAATTCAAGAAACCGGCGTAAAATCACTCTTATATAAGTATTGAACTTCTTGAAGCTGTTTATTTGACGAAGTTCATTTTTTCAAATCCATAGAGAGGATAAGATTTCACCTTTATGTAGTATTTTCGCAGTATTATCAAAAAAACCTAATAAGATCCTGTGCAAACAAGTATATGATCCGGCAATATCACACAGTTCAAAAAACCGTACTCTCCCTCGACCAAAGGGTGTACGGTTTTTTGTTCTATGAAATATAAGGAGGATTCCTCCATCCATAGAGATGGATGTTTTCATTCTTCCATCAGAGAATAATACAAAAACGCTTCCTAAAAAGAAAGCAATACTAAGATCTCATTAAGCATCATCTCAGAGAATAGACCATACTCTGGCAACACCACTGTCTCCGGTGGCAGGCTCACCTTTTTTGCAAGGCTCTCAGGCGCAAAGCTCAGGTCCGAATGTTCAAACATCGATACATCAAAGTAACTATCTCCGGCAGAGATGATCTGTTCGTCTCCCGTATATTCCTTCATCCTCTCAAGAGCCTTTCCTTTTGCCAAGGTCTTGGGTATTACATAGAGTTTGCTTCCGTTGTGAAACACATCCAACTTTGTCAAGTCCAGGCGTTCTCTCAAATCTTTAACTACGCTTTCCACCTTATCACACTTGGTAAAGACAAACAGTTCTTCAATAAATTGTACCTCAAAAGCAGTCCTCTTATCCTTCTCCAAAAACTTCACCGAATCATCAAGAAGTTCTCTAACGTTCCTTACCAGTTCCACCGAGGTTTCATACCAGCTTTTATCTCGTTTCCCTTCGATGAGGAGCACTCCTCCATTACATACCAGCTCATAAGGAAACCTTCCTACTCCCAGGTCGATCCGCTCATACTGCTCCTTTGTTCTTGTTGTTGTAGGAACGACCGTCATTTCATCTTTGACATCCCTTAACATTTCGTAAGTGAGCTCTGTGATAAAAGAGATCTCTCTTCCCTGATATCTCTCTACCGCTCTCTTGTGCTCTCCTATATTATGTTTATAGGAATATATAATGGTGTTATCTAAATCTGTGTGAAAGATCATCTTGTCTCTCTCCATCCTTCCTATACAAAAACAGAGAGGTGAAGAAGGTTCTTCTTCGTCAACTCCCTGTTTTTTGATCATCCGTTTTAATACAAATATATCATCATAATGTTGCCCGCTCAAATTGTGGCTGATTGTACTCTCAGTCGTCCAACATCCCCGGATAACAATACTATATCGCTCTTTCCATCTTTCCTTCTACGATCCCCTTCGTTTCTCTCGTAAGAAAGAGCTTGCGCACCATATCGACAGGGATCATCGTCATAGACAACAGGATAATAACGATCCAGCCTTGGATCCCAAACGGTACACAGCTGAACATATTTCCTATCCATTTGAATACCTCAAGAGGAACAAGAGCAGCATTGACGATCGCCGCCTGAACCAGGATGATGATAATGAAGACTCTCAGGAAGCCTGTATTCTCCTCCAGACCCTTAAAGATACCAAAGGCATCATCTCTTACGTTAAAACCGTTAAACAACGCACTTACGATGAATAATACGAAGTAGCCCGTAAGATGCTGGGCCGGAGTCTCAAAGAAGTTTTGGAAGAACGGGAGTTTGAGATAGAGGAAACTGAGTGTAGTCAACCATCCTCCCATGATCAAAATCTGCGCCATCATCTCCTTGCTTACGATATTTTCATCGCGCCTTCTAGGTTTTTCATACATATATTTTTCAAGCGCCGGCTCATTACCGAGCATAATAGCAGCCAGACCGTCCATTACGAGGTTGACAAACAAAAGGTGAGTAACCTTAAGAGGTTCTTCAATGCCGAAGAACGGTGCGATCGCACTTACGACGACAGCAGTAACATTGATTACAAGTTGGAACTTACAGAATTTCAAAATGTTGTGATAGATGGTTCTTCCATACCAGATTGCATCCTTGATCGATTTGAAGTTGTCGTCCAAGATAACGATCTCTCCTGCTTCTTTTGCAGCCTCAGTCCCGCTACCCATAGCAAAACCGACATCCGCCCTCTTCAAAGCCGGGGAGTCGTTCACTCCGTCTCCGGTCATTCCGACGACCAGGTTCATCTCCTGACAGAGTCTTACCATTCGGGATTTGTCTGTCGGAAGAGCTCTCGCGATAACACGGATGGAAGGGATGATTCGTTTGACCTCATCGTCGCTCATCTCATTGAGCTGTGCGGATGAGATCGCCATATCCTTCTGATCTTGCAACAAGCCTGCATCCTTAGCAATCGCAATCGCCGTTTCAAGCCTGTCCCCGGTGATCATAACGACCTGGATCCCTGCGTGTTGTACGGCATGGATCGCTTCTCTAGCCTCGGATCGAACATCGTCTCGGATCCCAACCAGACCTATGATAACGACATCCTCGTTGACAGTATTTTCCACAAGATTCTTCTCAGAATAACCGAAGGCCAAAACCCTCATCGCTTTAGTTGCCAACTCGTCGATCTTCCTGTCGAGAGCCTTCTTGTCGATGAGCTTGATCTCTCCGTTTTGGGCGACATACTTCGTCGCTCCTGCAAGCAGACGCTCCGGGGCGCCCTTGTAGAAGGTCTTGCCCAAAGACTCTATCCTTACCTGACTGAATTTATTCGCTGAGTTAAAACCCTGTTGAGCTGTGATCTGATGGATCCTGTCTTCACCCAAACGTTTGAAACTCTCTTCTCCCAAAAACTTCATCAGAGCTTGATCAGTCGCATTTCCTCCGATAACCCGATGAGAAGAATCGAACATCGATTGGGTGTTTTTACCGATGGCAAAGTCGAGAAGTTCTCTGATATCTCTGTGCTGATCTAGCTTCGAAAGCTCTATCGAGTTTCCGTCTCCAAGGAAGAAGTCCACAACCTCGAGTTGTCCTTTCGTGATCGTCCCTGTTTTGTCACTGAACAGAATATTGATCGATCCGGCGGTCTCTATTCCTTCCGCCTTACGGACCAAGACATTATGCGCAAGCATCTTGCTGGTATTTTGCATCAAAACCAGGGAGATCATAAGCGGAAGCCCTTCAGGTACCGCACATACGATGATGACGATGGCGAGCGATACCGCCTCTACAACATCCTTCACCAGTTTCTCGATCCCCATCGAGAAGTATGCGGAAATTCCTCCAGCCACAACGATGAAGTGGCCCATATACAAGACCGCGATCACGATCGCAGCAATATATCCGAAGGTAGATATCTGATGCGCGAGCTTTCCAAGTTTTACCTTCAAAGGAGAGTCGATCTCCTCTTCTTGCATCTCCTCCGCCATCTTTCCCATCATGGTGTTCAATCCGACCTTACGCACATCCAAAATACCTTCTCCGTCAAAGACAACGGCTCCTCTAAACAAGGAGTGAGGATCGACAAAAGTATCTCCCGTAATATCATCTGCAAGCTCAAAACTCTCATCGGCTTCCGTTTTTTTGCACTCCTCCGCCTCTCCATTTAAAGCCGAGTTATCTACTCGTAGGGAACCGCTGACCAAGACTCCATCCGCAGGAATTTTGTCTCCCGACTGCAGAAGAAGTTTGTCTCCAACGACGACGTCATCGACTTCGATCACCGTTACAACACCTTCCCTAATGGCCTTACACCTGTCCTTTTCAGTGCTGTCCTTTAGAGCTCTATACTTGGTATCACTCGCAACCCCGGTTTTAGCCGATACGATCGCCACGATGATGACGGCGATGATCGTCCCCAAAGGCTCGTAAATCTCAGCATAGCCGAAGAAAAACATCACGATCATCAACAACGCTATTGCAAGCAGGATCCGAATCATTGGATCCTTAAACGTTTCCTTAAACTCGTCCCAAAACGTAGTAGGCTCAGAATCGGGAATCTCATTCGATCCGTACTGCTGCCTGGAGAGTTCTACTTCCTTATTGGACAATCCTTTATATTTCATAAATTTCTTACTTCCCCTTTTCAAATTTATACTACCGCCCTTTTTGTCTCACCTACGGATATACCTAAGATCCTACACGAATCCGAAATGTTTTAAACATGTATGAACTCCGTATTACCGAATTTCAAAGGAATAGCAGTATCAACAAATAAGAGAGAAACCTGTACAGTTTCTCTCCCTGTAAGTTTAGATTTCCTTATCGTGCATATCGATTTGCAAGTTCTCCAAGACCCGGATCCGTCGTTCCCTGTCCCATAGCATTGAACTTCCATTCTCCGTTGTGCCTATAGATCTCTCCAAAGATGAGAGCAGTCATACCGGAGTAATCCTCCGTCAAGTTGTACCTGCACATCTCCGTGTTGGTTCTTTCGTCAACAAGACGGATGAAGGCATTTTGGATCAGACCGAAGTGCTGTTTTCTCTGCACCGCTTGATAGATGTTTGCAACGATCACAAGTTTGTCGTATTGAGCAGGAATCGACGCCAAGTCAACGAGAATCTGCTCATCATCTCCCTCACCCGCTCCGGTAAGGTTATCCCCCATGTGTTTCACTGTTCCTGTCGGGTGTTGAAGGTTACCAAAATAAATCAAGTCGTTCTTCTCACAAAGTCTTCCGCCCTGAAGAAGGATTGCGGAAGCATCACAGTCGACAGACTGAGGTCTTGCCGAAAAGAAACCTTTTTTCTGTTCCACTTCATCCCAACCCAAACCTACGATCACTTTTGAAAGTCCGGCATTATCCTTGGATAAACTTACCTTTTGTCCTTTTTGCAAACTGATTGACATACTATCTCCTACTTTCCTATTTTATTTTCAGCTACTCCACATCAATGCCGTAGCTTCCACACAGCGCTGCAAGACCGCCCTGATAACCGCTTCCGATCGCGTTGAACTTCCATTCTCCATTGTTCTTATACAGTTCTCCGAACACAGCAGCCGTTTCGATGGAGAAATCTTCTCCCAAGTCATAACGAAGGATCTCTTCTCCGTTTTCTTCATTGTAAATGCGAATAAAAGCATTATTGACCTGTCCAAAGTTTTGGTTTCTTGTCTCCGCCTCATAGATTGTTACAGTGAAGGCGATCTTTGTGATCTCGGCAGGAATGGCAGAAAGATTGATCTTGATCTGCTCATCATCTCCATCTCCGGCCCCTGTCAAGTTGTCCCCCATATGTTGAACACTTCCGGATGGATGGTTGAGGTTTCCGAAATAAACAAAGTCCTCGGGTTTGGATACCTTTCCTGCATCCGTCAATAGAAACGCAGACGTATCCAAGTCAAAGCTTCCACCGGTGTCAAAGGCATTGACATCCCATCCCAATCCTACTACGACCTTGGACAATCCCGGATTATCCTTTGTGATACTTACTTTTTGACCTTTTTTCAAACTAACGGGCATATTATCCTCCTTTATGCTACATCGATTCCATAATGACCACAGAGCGCTCTCAACCCGCCTTGGAATCCGCTTCCGATCGCATTGAATTTCCACTCTCCGTTGTTTCTGTACAATTCTCCGACTACGACAGCGGTCTCAATAGAAAAATCCTCTCCCAGGTCGTAGCGGATCAACTCCGTGTTTGTCGCCTCATCTACAATTCGAATAAATGCGTTCGATACTTGACCGAAGTTTTGCTTTCTGGTCTCCGCATCATAGATGGTAACGGTAAATGCTATTTTTTCAACATTAGAAGGAATACTTGCCAAGTCAATCCTGATCTGCTCGTCATCTCCTTCTCCCTCTCCTGTAAGGTTATCTCCCAAGTGTTTGACCGATGCACTTGAGTGCTCAAGGTTTCCATAGAAGATAAACTCTTGATCCGTGGGGCATTTGCCGTTTTCTCCACACATAAAAGCGGCAGCATCCAAGTCGAAAGCTACACCGGAGTCAAAGGCGTTGATATCCCATCCCAATCCTACCATAATGTTTTTCAATCCCGGATTTCCCTTCGTTAAGTCTACTTTTTGACCCTTCGATAAATTAATAGGCATTTCTTGTTACCTCCTTAAAATATTTAGTTTGTTTTATTTCCCCATATGATACATCTTGTCAAACTCCTGCTTGATATTTTCCAACTTCGCCTGATCCTCAATACGCTTTCTTCGAGCGTCTTCTTGGATCTGTTTGGTCTCGTCAATACCGTTTACAATTGTTTTCCAAGTTGTTTCCAACGTTTCGATTTGGATGGAACTTCCCGAGGCGAGCCTTGCCGCCATCTTGGATTGCTCCACCGTATTTCGGGCATTTCTGAGAAGCATTTCATTTGTTTTTTCATCCAAAGCTGACATCGCTTCCGCTTGGATCCTCTGGCGTTTTAGCATGATCGCCTGAGCAAGAGCCTGCTTAAACACCGGCAAGGTTATGATGAAGGCGGAATTGATCTTTCGAACAAGGTTCATGTTGGTGAACTCCATCGTCTTTATCATCGGAATGGATTGCATGGCCACATTCTCAGCGATCCTTAGATCCTGTGTCCTTTGCTCCAGCATCATAAGAGCCTGATTCAAAGTAGTCAGCTCAAACTGTATCGCGTTGTCCCCTGTGGAGGCCAACTCCGCCTCTCTCTGAGCGATGTATTCCTCAAGTTCCCTGCATCCCTGCTCTCCCGCCAGTATATATTTTACAAGATCGCGATAGTAAGCGACATTGGCCTCGAACATCTGATTGAGTTTTCGATTTGACTGCCTGATCTCTCCTTCGTACTTCTTGAGCTGTACATAGATCTTATCGACCTCATCACCCATGGTATTGTACTTCTCAAGGATCCTGTCAAGCTGTTTTCTGAGGTTTCCGAACAGTTTTCCCAACAATCCCGGATTTTCTTTGATCTCATCGATATCGAACTTATCCATGATCTTGGCAAGCGTATTGAGCAAAGCTCCGGAATCGTCGATCTGAGACATATTCATACTTCTAAGCACAACATCGGAAGCCTTTGATACCTCCTCGGCGACCTCGGCACCGAAGGAGACGATGGTATCGAGGTTGTGTACCTCGATCTTGCTGACAAGGGCATCGACCTCCGCCGAATTGACCAGCTCCACATTCATCTTCTGACGATCCTCAACGATATCGTACTGCGCTACCTCCGTGACTTCTTCCGAGGCTTGCACCTTCATCACCGGCGAAGGTGCACCTTTCTTAAAATCCAGACCCATAACTATACTCCTCTCCCGAACAGCCTTTCACGCCAGCTTTTGGGGCGCGAAGGTGTCGATACGGTTTTCAGATCCGGTACTTCCAAGTCGTACACATAGGTACCGATCTGATGTTCTTCCATGATCTTCTTATTAAAATGACCTTCTATACTTTGATACCCTGTCGGAACGAAAAAAACCACATCAAAGCCCACCAAATTTAAAAAAGTGGCGAGGATCGAATCTTCGATCGTGATAAGTTCTTCTCCCGTATTGAAATAGATCAACTTGGGGTTGGTTTTCGTGAAATCAAATCGCTGGATCATCCTCACGACCTCCTTGTCAAGGTGAAGAACGGTTGCGATAATTTTATATTCCATCCCGTTCTCAAAGGTCCCTCTTATGACCTTGCTCTCAATCAAAAGCTGAAGTTTGTCGAGGATGTGATCCTGAACGTCTTCTCTCAACACTCTGTAAGGATAGTCGGGATCCGCCTTTATCTTTGATTTTTGCAAACGGTTATACTTCCAAAAATCTACCGAACGCGCCTTGATCGGATTCGGTTTCGAGACATCAACGTACGGTCCTCTTCGCACCACGAGAGTATCCTCAGTAAGCAGTTCCTTGATTGAGGCCCAATATCTCTGAACATCCCCATCCTTAACTCCCGCTACCTTGGAGAAGATGACGGGAAGGTTGACGATATCATCGACCACGCTGAAATTCGGTCGATACTTCAACTCTTCCTTCCAGAGAATCTTGATCTCCTCATACATCGTCTGTAGGTTGACACTGTTCGCCTTAGTGTATTGATGATCTCGAAATATCCCGGAGTCCTGATACAAAAGCGTATCAAGCTCCCGCTCCGCGTGATAGGCCGCTGTTCCAACCTGCACTTCGGAATGTTCCGTCGGAAAATTTGTCACCGCCAAGGAAGTAAGATGGTTGATCTCATACAAAAACTTATCTTCGAGCCGACAAGGCTGATTGAGATTCGGCTGCAAGATCAAGACATCGACGGGAAGTTTTGACAAAAACCGCATGAACATGGCCTCAGTCTCATTCTTACAGCCTCCCATATAGATGAACACTCCGATCTCCGGCATCTTCCAATTGGAAAACAAGGATCCTTGATAACGTTTGAGCCAACATAGGAGATAGACAGCCCTATTCGTCAGTTTATTGACGTTCATATCTTCCATCTTGGACTCAGCAAAGAGTACATCGACAAAGGCCTTGACCATGATCCTCTGAAGCTCGGGGTTTGCACTGTACTGAAGGTTGGTGGACAGATCCGCTAACATCTGCTCCAAGGTGGAGTAGTTCTTTCTCTTTATCGAGGAGATCTCCTGCATTGAAGGAGGTTCGATCTTCCTGTTCACCACGGTGATCAAACGTCCTTCGTTCTTTAGTTCAAGATAAAAACGATAGAGGTCGTTGACATAGGTCAACTTATCTTCGACCCCCCTGATCCTACAATAGCAGTTGTAATAGAAGTCTTTGTCTTTCCCTCTCATAGCAGGAGGCTTTTTGAAGTCCTCCAAAGAGTTTCCTTCTATCGATGCATTGGTGCAATTTATAAACTGTGGCTTCTTCCCGTAGAGCCTCTCCATATTGAGTTCTTCCTGTATCATCTTCATAATGTAACGAAGGTTAAAATGGGGTGGAAAAGGTTTCATCTCGGGAAGAGAAAGGGAGATCGACATCGCAGAAGTCGGATCGGACTTGAGGTAAGCCGCATCTCCGCGATACTGTAAGAGCACCACATCACAACCCGCACCACAGAGGATGCTGATCAGAAGAAGTTCATACCTTCCTATCTCTCCCTCATACAAGATCTTGGGGATTTCATCAGTGCCCAGCTGATTGACGATCCTCTCAAACTTATAGTAGAGCCAGCACATAAACTTGACATAGGCATTTTTGATCATATTATCGTTTTTGCCTGCCAATTTGAGATCGCTTAGGGTGCGGTACATCGACGATGCAACATTGCTTCTTTGACGATCATCCATCCTCGGCAGCCACTTTTTAAGGTTCTCGGATATAAAGTTGATTTTCAGATAAAAGGCCGACCCCATGATCTCATTATAATAGGCAAGGTTCTTCTCGTCCGGATTGGGGATTCTTCCTTCAATGATAACTCCCCTTCTTCTCGCCGTCTCATAGTAACGCCGAATAAACTCGGCGATTTCTTCATTATAGCCGTTGATACGATAAAAGTATACTCCCTTAGGCTGCCTATCGTTCATATTCTCAAAAAAATCATTGAGCTTTGTAATATTTTGATGTTCAAACATAGTGTTCTCTCACCTTCAATAAGGGTTCTTCCCTCTTATATTCATGACGTATCCCAGATATGCCCCCGTCATTCCGCCGACGATATGAGTGATGTTGGAGATGTTATCCTGAATGAAGATTCCTTCCAAAACCTGCTGCCCCAGATAGATAACTCCTACAAGAATAAAGGTGAGAGGAATGTTGCCCTCTTTGATGCCTGTAAACGAAGACAACAAAATAAATGCGAACACCACTCCGCTCGCACCCAATAACTGCACCCTCGGAAATAGGGTGTAGTTGACCAATCCGGTTATCAACGCGGTAATGAAGATAATGACGACAATGTTGTATGTCCCGTACTTCTCCTCCAACAAAGGCCCTATAATCAATATCAACATCATATTGCCGATATAATGACTCCAATCGGCATGCCCGAAGATATGGCCGATGAAACGAACGTAGGTGAGGGGGCTGAAGAGGGAGGATCTATATATGCTGAAAAACATATCCGTCGTCCATCCCCCTGTGAGCAACTGAAGTACGAGTGCAAACGTACACAGAGCCGTAAAAGCGAGGATCGCAGGTGAATTAAAGTCTACCTTCATTTTGCTACTGCCGCTGTCCATAACTGAAATCTCCTATCAAATGTCTTTTGAATAGATTATATCACATACGTTTCTTCATTGCAAATCATTACAATCTTGTAACCACTATGTTTTCATTGTTTCAAACCCTTTCTTCCTACCGTCGGAAGCTTCCTTTTTACATTACACCGGAGTCCTGTCTTCTGTCCGATATGTTTCGGATCTTCCTCCGGCATTGATCTTGCTTTGCTCCCGAATATTTTCTTACGAAAATACCACATAATTAAAGAAAGCAAGCCTGATTTGATACGAAATGAATGAAGTTCATAGGATCTTATTTACAAGGCTGTCGTTCTCTA
The DNA here is from genome assembly GCA_030529565.1 of Filifactor alocis. GTDB lineage: Bacteria > Bacillota > Clostridia > Peptostreptococcales > Filifactoraceae > Filifactor > Filifactor alocis_A. The sequence goes on from JAUMWQ010000020.1 coordinate 17,608, forward strand.
CCCGACAAAACCTCGGATAAAGAGATTGATCCCTTCATATCCCATTGCCAGGTTGAGATTTTGTCCGCTATCGATTCCCGCCGTGCTGATCCCGATCACTTCACCATACATATTCAGAACGGCTCCTCCCGAACTCCCGTGAGAGATCGGGGCGGTGAATTGGATCATATCTACCCCATCTATCACTCGAAAACCGGATATGATCCCATCGGAAACGCTGTTGAACAAGCCCAGAGGACTTCCTATAGCAACGACCCTCTGTCCTCGAACCAAGTTAGCCTTCCCTTTATACACGGGGAGAGGAGAGAGTTCCCTTGAGATCCGTATCAAAGCTAAATCCAAGGCGCTATTATACTTGATGACCTCATCGGTCTTATAGATCTCCTTCTCTCCCTCTATGCTGACAGCATAAAAATACCCCTTATTGATCACATGGTTGTTTGTAAGGATGTAGCCTCCTCTTGCCACCATGATCCCCGAACCGCTAGAGATAATCTCTCCCGACCGGTTACAGACACCGATCATCACAACAGAGGAAGCAAGACTTGCCAACTCCTCAAAGCTCTTTTCCGCCCTCGAACTTCCCGGTTGAGTCGTCAAGGCGGAGGACTCCGACAAACTTCCTTCCCGAGCGTTTTTTATCGACTCTTTCATCCTATCTTTTCTCGGTGGAAGATACACCGTAGGCCGTGATATGCTCTGTTCTGCGTTTGGAACTTCTCCCTGTCTCGGTTTTGAAACAGCCTGCATCTTTTGATGAAATCTCGGAAGCTCAACTTTCTTAAATTCTCCGCAGACAAAACTCCTCGACAGCTCCAAAAGATTTTTATGCACCGGAACATCCTTTTCTGTCTGGATAAGAAGAACATCCATCCCCATCAAAGTCAAAAGGTGAAAAAAAAGATAATCCTGCTCCTTGTCCACCTCTGCTGCAATGATCTTTATTGCCGTATCCTCCCCCGGATATTCCAAAGAGGAGAACAGAGCATCAAAGCGATGTAGGAGCTTAACCACATAGTTTTTCCCTATGGAAGGGGACATCCCCGGTTTTATTGCACCATACTGTGCAAGACTCTCCTTACAGGCCTCGCTCAACCTCTCTTGAAGGTTAGGATGGGAAAGAGTCTTACGTATCTGCATCTTCGTC
>JAUMWQ010000241.1 GCA_030529565.1 Filifactor alocis
GTTTCAACACTTTCATATCCATCAAAACGATATTTTCCGGTTCCATCAAGCTTAAAGGGATTGTTAGCACCAGCACCTTTTCTGATAATCGGAAACAAGAGATCATACCGTACAAAAGGATCAGAGTTTACCAAATAAATAGCAAAGGAATTGTCACTTAAAATCGATACTCTGTTTATGTTTTGAACCATATGATGATAAGGGCTCTCCGGATGCGCCTTGAGATATTCAACCGTATATTTGACATCTTCCGCACCCACCCTTCTTCCGCTATGCCATTTTGCATCCTCTCTCAGATAAATCTTCAACATCTTATTCTCGTTCGAAAACGTAGAAGATTGAGCCAGCCTCAAGGTTAGATTGTAATTCTCGTCCAAGCCGTATAAACCATCATAGAGAAGCTTCAGAGCATAGTCTACCGAAGGTTCCTGTACCAACAAAGGATTGACATGTTTTGACCATAGTGAGAAATAAAGTGTCATCATCCTTAGTAACCTCAACCGTCTTAAACAATTTCTCTTGTTTGATCTCAGTTTTTTTATCACACCCACTTAGAAAGAATAAGATTGAGAAAAAGCACAGCCACAAGAATACGATATATTTATTTTTTGTAATAGCGGTTATAATTTTCATAATTTTTCTTTACCTTAATTATATAGTTTTTGGTCTCCGGATACGGAATATCCCAAGTCGTGTTGCTACCCGGACCTATTCTCCCTTCTCGAATCCATTCCTGCGTCTTTGAAGGTCCGGCATTATATGCGATGATGACCAGATCTACATCTTCAAAGCGCCCACTCAAGTTCGATAGATACCAAGTTCCCAACTTTATATTTGTCTCCACATCATAGAGGTTGTCAGAATTAACATCGATTTTTGTCTTGATCCATTCTAAAGTGGGCTCGGTGATCTGCATTAAGCCCATTGCCTTCTTTGAAGATGTCGCATAGGGAAAAAATCCACTCTCTGCCTTCATAACGGCATAGATTAAATTCTCATCCACATGATAGAGTTGCGAATATTTTTGGACATATGCGGAATATCTCCTGGGATATAGGAGGTATTTCTGAGGCGAAAACGTCCACACCAAAAAAAACATCCCCAAAAAAAGTGTAATTACACCTAAAACCTTTTTCACTTCTGCTCTTCCTTTTTTTCTTTCATGTTCTTTAGAAAACGCTCTAATTTGGGCAATACCTCATCGACCTTTTGAAACAACTCCTCCAAACTCGAATCGTTAAAAATAACAAAATCTGCCTTCTGTATCTTTATCTCCTGGGCGATCTGGCGATCAAATATTTTGTCAACTTCCTGGCGAGAGCGATTGTCACGGAGCTGAACCCGTTTTTTTGAAAGTTCTTCTTCACTTACAATGACAATGATCGCATCCATATAAAGATCCATCTTTGTCTCAAACAGCAACGGGACATCGTAAATAACTTTTTCCTCCTTGAAACGACTTGCTTCTTCAAAAAGTCGGTGAATGACCAAAGGGTGAACAAGATCATTCAAACGCCTTCTCATAACCTCATCCTCAAAGACGGCCCTTGACAATCTTCTCCTATCGATAAAACCTTCTTCATCCAAAAACTCTCTCCCGAATTCTTTCCCCAACATCTCGCAAAAAGAGTTTTGCTCATACAAGTTATGCACAATCTGATCAGCGTCAAGGACGATGTATCCACGTTTTTTCAAATAAGAGGACACAGTGGACTTCCCCGCACCTATGGAACCCGTCAATCCGATATTAAACATCTTTCTTCCTACTTTCCTTCATACCATGAACGAGCTGAATTTGCATCCACTTTAAGAGGTACATTGAGCTTCAGAGCATTCTCCATCAACTCAATGACCTTGGCCTTCACTTTGTCCGCTTCTTCCTGCTTTACCTCAATCAGTAATTCGTCGTGAACCTGCAAAATAAGTTTTGCATCAACGTTTTCCCTCTCAAGATA
>JAUMWQ010000021.1 GCA_030529565.1 Filifactor alocis
CAGGAAAAAAAGAAGATGTAAAGCACTGTAGAATATACAATACAGGGCGCCAAGTTTTATAGTATTTTTATAGAGTTTCATTTTCGTGGGCTCCTTATTCCTTTACTTCGGTGATCAGACGGTAAAACTTGATTATTTTTGTACGGTGTAGCTGTGCATCCTGATTGCTATCATACTTTCCCCGAGTACCCGGTTTTTTTCTTAAGTCTTCCGAAATAGTATCCTCCGGAGAATTGCCCCAATTGTAGTATGGAATAACATCTAACGCCACGTGAGATATAGGGAGGGGTTTTGAAAACGGACTTCCGTAGTTATAGGTCCCCATATTTTCGGGACTTACGGTTTCATCCTGCAATTTATAATCCCTATTATAGACCGCCTCGTATTTTCCGTCTTTAGAGCAGAACTTCAGGTTATATTCTCCGTCTTTCCCATGCATATGATAGATCGATCCGTCTATCCTCATCAAGGTTTTCGGGATTCTGTTCAGTTTGTTTCTAAAGTAGTGGAGATCCTTAGTTACACTGTGGCTACTTCGAACCTGTCTATTAAAGAACTTACAAAAGTTATTCCAATAGGTTTTCTGTTTTTTTGACTGAGAGTAGATATTCGAGTTTCTTTCCAAATCTTTTCTCATATAGTTGATAAGAATTTTTTGGACAGTATCATCTCTACGTCCACTAGAATGTAGACTAGATTTACTTTCGACTTTTTTTATTAGTTTCATATAGTCCTCATCTCCCAGGTATTTGTAGAGGTCTTTGTTCAAAGGTCTCGGATCGTCCTTGTCGTAGTATCCGTCTCCGTCAGTGTCTATCTTTCCGGGATCCGACTTTGCAAATACTCTTAGGATCGCTTTGCTTTTTGCCCTTTTTTCTACGCTGTTTGTACGGTAGAAGGAGATGTTTGAAAGACCAAGGGGGTTGCCGGGGTCTACTATAGGAACAATTGTTTCGCTAATTTCGATCTCTTGCCCGTCTGTAAGCCCGTCTCCGTCACTGTCATTGTTGTGCGGATCCAGTTCTCCAATCACAGCTCCGGTTGAAAATGTCAACTTACCCTCGGATATCAGTCGTTCTTCAAAATCGGATAAGCCGTCTTTGTCGCTATCGAGATCTTTCGGGTTTTTTGTGATGTTATGGAGTATTTTTTTCAACCATTGTTCGTCCTCCTCAAACTCTTGAGCGGTGTGATAGCTCATACGGTGTTTGTCTGTAAAGACTTTAAGTTTCGAGTTTTGAGGATTTTTGGCAAGGTCGATAAAGTGAACATGGGGGTTATTTACTCCTTGAAACCCGGAATCGAATTCATAATCGATTGCATTTCCGTCAGTCAGAAAGACAACTGCCCAGGGGCGATAGTCAAGCATTTCTCCCGAGTACCATTCTTCTATTTCGTTCATCTTATTAAGACCTTCTTCCAGACGGAATCTTCCTCCCGTAAATATAGGAAGAGAATTGATGGTTTCTATGGCATAAGAGGAATCTTCGCGAGACGGGTACAAAAGAAACTGCGCTACATAAAGGTTGTCTTTTCCGGAAGGGTACCCATTGTATTGGGGCTTCCAACCGATGATGCCGGTACCGTCTTTTTCTCCCAGATCCAGAGCGATTTTTTTTGCAATTTGCTTTTGTTTATGCTCTGTATCGTTTTGTACAACTTTGAAGTAATTGTCAAGGATGAGCATGACGATTTTTCCTTCTCTGTATACAGTTTTTCCGTCTTCGTTAATGAGGTCTTTGTTGCCATCCTCATTTCCTTCCTCAAGTTCGTATTCGTATTCGTGTTTTTTCAAATTATACTCTATCGCATCTATAAGGATGTATTTGGAGAAGTGTGTGAGCTTTGCGGTCAGAACATTGTCTTGCAGTTGCTGATCAACTTTTTCCAAATGTTGTGTTTTTTCGTTAAAGTAATAGAGTACAGGTCGGATGTTAGGATTATGAAGAAGGTTGTCGTCGAGAGTCAGTTTCAGGCTTGCTTCGCGGAAGGTTGCATCCATTGTGATGTCATATGCGGGTACGAGATAACCCGGCATATTTTTGTTTAGGAGAAGATCTTCGTATTCTTCAATCGCAAGGCTATCGGCTCCGGTTCCTTGTGCATTGATTATATCCAAGTTCACTTTCTTTACATATTGTGTATTTTCCGGTAGGAATGTTTTTCGTATATTAAAGTCGGTTTCTTTTGTCAGAGGGTCGTATCCGTTTTCGATCTCCCAACTGTCGCTTGCTCCATCTTCATCAGTATCCGAGGAAAGAGCGTCAGTGTGGTAAACTCGAATTTCGTCATAGTCGGGAAGATCATCCCAATCGCTATTTTCCACTAAGGGATTGAGTCCGAGTTGAATTTCTTCTGAGTTGCTTAGTCCATCTTCATCACTATCATAGTCACCGTCCGAGATTCCTTCTTGTATACTCATTGCATTCAAAGGGTCGGAATGTGTGTTATAGATTTCTCGAAGATCCGGTATTGCATCATTATCGGTATCCACTTGGAAGAGTTCTTGCATATATTCGTAGTCATACAAGAATTTGTCCACAAACTCTTGAGATAAAGTGTCTTCACGTTTGTTATATAGAAGGATCCGATCGGTGTATTGCTTGCCGTCGTTTTGTTCTGCACAGATAAGGATATGGTTCTTTCCGTACAGTAGGGGAGGACTTTGTATACTCCATTTTGTGTTGATGTCGATGTTTTGTTCTTCTATAAGTTGTTCTTTGAAGTCATAGATTTTGAGGGTAAGTTTTTTTACGTTTTGTATATTTTGCATGGTTCCCTCTAAAGGTAGGATCTGATCTGTGTAGTACAGTTCCAGATGAGGGTCGTAGCTGTAGACATCGGTACTGATTTTCAGTTTCACATCCTCTCGGTTTTCTTTGTTTGGTTTGAAGATAGTGAGTTTTTGTTCTTTTACAGGAAGATACTCTTTAGCGGATCCTTGAGCAAGGTGTGTTAAGAGAGCCTTGTTCGGATCGGAAAAGTGCAAGGTATAAGGAGTGTTTTCTTCCATTTTGTCCGCAGGAATAAGAAGTTTGATTTCGTTATTATCCGGCAGACGGGTGTAATCATACTGTATTTGTGACACAGTGTCGATTTGAAAAAAAGACGCAAGCAAATTCCCTTCGGAAATAACTTGAATTTGCTCTTCGGTCAGGTTATCTGCATGTTCTTGAAGGTATTGTGCTGTTATCTGTTGCTGTGTCAAGGTTTGCAGATTTATGTTTTGAGATGCTGTTTTTCCTTTATAAAAAAGTTTGCCTTCTACACTCAGTGTAATTGCACAGTGAGTTGTTACAGGTGATGAAGATGGGAGCGGATTTTGTGCTCCGATCATCTCGGTGGAATAGCCCAATGAAGATCGTGTTTCCGGTGGTGCGGTCAAGATTATGTCAGCGGGAACGATGTCGGAGGGATCGGCTTTCGGACTTATGCTGCCCGTCACCGGATGTTCCTCCAATTTAACGCTTTTGAGTCTGAAAACTTCTACTTCTTTTGGAGCATTCGGAGTTGTGTCTTGATCCATGCCGGGACCTGTATTCGCATTATCATCTTGGTTTGTGTTTGTGCTTGAGTTATTATCTTGTTGTTCACCTTGGCTTATGTTTTGGTCCTTGTGGTCCTGCCTGTTATTTTCTTTTTCCGAGTCCTTATTTTGCGGGTCAGGTAGAGGGTTATCTGTTGCTTTATCCGGGTTGCTGTTGCTCGGGGTGTTTTGTTGATCATGTTGTTTTGTTTCATTCTCCAGGGATGATATGTTTATCCTTGAGAGTAGTTTTTCGATGATAACAACTGCTTCTGCACGTGTCAAAGGTTTTTTTGGCTGAAACGTGTTGTCGTTATGACCTTCCAGGATTTTTTCTCTGATGGCGGATTGTATAAAGGGTCTTGCCCATGGTGAAATCTTGTTTGTATCCCGGAAGGGCAGCTCTCCAAAGATCGTGTTTTGAATGATGTCGGTTCCGTTTTGATCCTGCTTGGAGATGTTATGTTGTTTGAGCAGTTTGTAAATAATCACGCTACTCTCTTCTCTGGTAAGTTTCTTCTCAGGTGCAAAGGTATTTTTTGAGGTGCCTGTAATATACTGATGGAATAATGCTATTTTAATATCATCAGCATACCAAGACTGCTCGGATACATCCTGAAAGGGGTTTGGTAGAGTGGCTTTAGGCTCATATTGAAAGGCCTTGTTGATCATAACGACGAACTCCGCCCGTTTTATAGGCAGGTCGGGTTTGATGTTTGAATCGGTATAGCCGGTCAAGTAGCCTTTTTGTACTGCACGTTCAAGGTATTGTTTTGCCCAATGGTTTCGATAGTCCGTGTTGGCTTCTGCGTATGAGGTCGCGTGGTAGAGTGAGGTAAAGCCGGATAAAAAAAGGCTCGTACTCAACAATAGAGCACCTACTTTTTTTGTAAGAGTATTGGGTTTTTTGGGCTTGCTTGACATAGTGTTGCCTCCTTAAAAATTTTTTGTCTTCCGTTAAATTTAAACCAATAAGACTGTTTTAATTTACCATATTATTTTGTATTTTTCAAGAAAGAGTAGAGGAAGGAGGATGTTTTTTTAAAATTGTGAGGATCCTTTCGTAAAGGATCGTGATTTTTGTCGGATTTGTGTTACAAACTCTATAGTTACGGATTTTCGGGAAGGGAAATTTATAAATTCACAAAATAAAGAATTACAGCCCCAAAGGGTAAAAAATATGTTATACTTGACTATGATGACGACGATGTTACCCCTTTGTTGTTTTTGATCCCGTGAGGTTCCTACAGGGGTTGCCGTGTCGTGTTTAGAAAAAATACTATACTGCTTGCTCGAATTGTTTGGCCGTACGATTTGAATCCTAGGATCACTCAAAATGTTTTGAGAGAACATCTGTTCCGTCTATCCGACATTTCAATCGGGAAGTAGTATAAAGGGTAAAAATAGGATCGTTTAAATCGCAGCGAAGGTCGAAGATGGGTCTGTCTTCAGGACCTTTGTCGGGAAGAGAAGTGAGGTAGGGAAGTTTATTGGAACATTCAATATGGATGCAGATCGTTTTATTAGTAGTGCTTTTGCTGTTCTCCGCTTTTTTTTCTTCATCGGAGACGGCCTTGATGTCGATCAGTAAGATAAGGTTGCGGCATCTTGCTGAAAACAATGTTAAGAATGCAAGAAAGACTCAGGCGTTGCTCGACGAACCCAACAAGCTTTTGGGGACGATCCTGGTCGGGAACAATCTTGTCAATATTGCCGCTTCGGCCATTGCAACTTCGCTTTCCATCACCCTGTGGGAAGGAAAGGGGGTAGGGATTGCGACCTTGGTGATGACGATCCTTGTTTTGATCTTTGGAGAGGTAACGCCGAAGAATTTGGCGATGGATTATACAGAAGAGATCGTCTTGTTTATCACTCCGATCATGCAGAAGATCGTGCTTTTGTTTCGACCCGTGGTTGCCGTACTGACCCTGATCACCAATGGGATCATCAGGATGCTCGGAGGGAAGGTCAATGAGAAGAAACCTTTTATTACGGAGGAGGAGCTTAAGACCATCGTCGAGGTCTCGAGTCGGGAAGGCGTTTTGGAGTCGGACGAGAAGGAGATTATAGACAATATCTTTGAGTACAGCGATCTGCGTATTCGCGATATCATGGTGCAGAGGATGGACATCGAGGCGGTGGATTGCAACGCTTCGTATGAAGAGACGATAGAGGCTTTCGGAGCCAAGCGGTTCTCGAGGATCCCTGTTTATGAAGACACCATCGATAATGTGATCGGAGTCCTCTATGCGAAGGATCTGTTTTTTATGTCGGTGGAGGAGAGAGAGCGTTTCAGTGTCAAGGATTATATGAGACCTCCCGTCTACACCTATGAGTTCATTAAGATCTCAGATTTCTTCAGACGGATGCAGGGAGAGCGCGTCCACTTGGCGATCGTTCTCGATGAGTACGAGGGAGTTGCGGGTATCGTGACCATGGAGGACATCATAGAGAGCATCCTTGGAGATATCAACGATGAGTATGATCCGCAGGACGATCAGGACATTGTCTGTATCAAAGAGGGTGAATATCTGGTAAACGGGTATGTCAAGCTCGAAGATATCAACGACATGATCGGGACACATTTTGAGTCGGAGGACTTTGAGTCTATCGGAGGTTTGATCCTCGGTATCCTCGGACGAGTTCCCAAGACGGGGGAGATCGTTCCTTATGAGAGTTCGAGGTTTGTGATCGAGAAGATCGATAAGAGTCGTATCATGAAGATACGTTTGTTCAATTAAAAAAGGGATTTAAGGAGGAAGGGTATGATAATCAGATCTATTATGACACCGGAGTCGAAGTTAAGGGTATTGAGTCCGGATCTGAAGGTGAAGGAAGGTTTGGATGCGGTCTTGGAAGACGGATTTCTGTCCTTGCCTGTAGTTAAGGGAAAGAAGTATCTCGGGACTTTTTACAAAAACAAGGTCTACGATGCGATCTTCTCAGATCCGCAGAAGAAGGAGGAGATCCTCAACGACAGTCTTGAGAATTGGATCATCAGTGAAGCTCTTCCCTTGCACGAACTCGATTATGTCGAGAGGGCCGCTGAAAAGTTCTCCAAGAACAATTGGAGTTTCATTCCTGTTGTAAATAAACTCGAGGAGTTTGTCGGGATCGTAACTCAGAAGGCGATCTTTCAAGTCGTGGTTCGCGTGTATGGATTGGAGGATGCGAGGTTGATCATCCACAGTTATGACTTTGTCGGAGTGCTCAGTAATATCACCAAGGTCATCCAAAAGCACGGAGCAAATATCACAAATGTAACGCAGTACGATACGGATATCATAGGGATCACAGAGATCTCGATCCGTCTCAAGGGAGAGAACTTGGATCAACTCGTCAAGAAGTTGAGAGCGAAAGGGATCAAGGTTCACGAGTTTATTGAGAAGCAGGAACTGCTTTAAGCAGTGCATTCTCACGAAAAGTCTGAAGAGATCTCTTTCGTATATCGCCGAACAGCGTCTTTGTAGTGCTTATGATCGCAGGGGGAGAATTTTCTTCAGGATATACTTTTTTGAAGGATAATGATAAGATAATAAGGAAAATAGCGTTCTGGGAGAGTATTTAAACGATTCTCACAGATCTGTATTTTCAAAATAATGCAAAGAGGGGTTGCCATGAGTTTAAAGAGTATTGTCCTGGCGGCAGGCAAGGGGACTCGTATGAAGTCCAAACTTCCCAAGGTCTTACATGAGATCTTGGATAAGCCGATGCTCGATTATGTCTTGGATCGATGTCTTGAGTTGTCGGACGAAAGACCGATCGTGATCGTGGGACATCAAGGGGAGATGGTTGCCAAGCACCTGGAGGGCCGAGCGCAGATCGCGGAGCAGAAGGAACAGCTTGGGACGGGTCATGCGGTCATGATGGGGATCGACTTGATCGATGACGATGACGATGTACTTATTGTGTGTGGAGATACGCCGCTTCTCACCGCCCGAACTTTGAAGGCGATGGAAGAGCTTAAACAGAGCAGTGATGCGGTTGTTTTGTCCGCCAAGGTGAGCGATAGTTTCGGTTATGGAAGGATCATAAGGAACGGGGAGGATTTCATCAAGATTGTGGAGGAAAAAGATGCCACGATCGAGCAGAAGAAGATCGATGAGATTAACGCAGGGACCTATATGATAAGTGCGAAACTTCTTAAGAGAGAACTTGCGAACCTGAAGGCGGAGAACTCTCAAAAAGAATATTATTTGACGGATGTGTTTGAACAGGTGGCTAAGGCAGGCAGGGTGAGGATCTATACTGCGGATCCCGAGGAGATCTTAGGGATCAACAACCGGGTTCAACTGGCTGAAGCTGCCGATATAATGAAGAAGAGGATCAATCGTGAACTTATGATGCAAGGTGTTACGATCATTGACGAGAATAATACCTACATCGATCCGGATGTTGTGATCGGAAGCGATACCGTCATCTACCCCAATACGCGTATCAAGGGGAAGACGGTGATCGGCGAAGACTGTGTCATTAGGGAGAACACGACGATAGAAGACTGTGTGATCGGTGAGAAGGTGGAGATCAAGAGTTCCACCTTGTTGCAGGCAGAGGTCGGAGCCCATACGACTATCGGCCCTTATGCCTACCTTAGGCCGAAGTCCAAGGTCGGGCAACATTGTAAGATTGGAGACTTTGTCGAGGTCAAGAATGCAAACTTCGGCGACTATTCCAAGGCTTCTCACCTGTCTTACATTGGCGATGCGGATGTGGGAAGGCATGTCAATATTGGATGTGGGGTGGTCTTTGTCAACTATGACGGGATCAACAAGCACAGAAGCGTGGTAGGAAATTATTCCTTCATCGGTTCCAATTCGAACCTGGTGGCACCCGTCCGGGTGGGAGAACTCGGCTTTGTAGCGGCGGGTTCGACCGTGACCAAGGATGTTCCTGAGGGAGCGCTGATGGTTGCGCGTAATAAGGAGTATATCAAAGAGGGTTGGACAGAACAAAAAGGCTTGATCAAGAAAAAATAAAGTAAATTTAGGAGGATGTATTCATGAATGTTCGTGGGAATGAAATCAAAATTTTTAGCGGAAACTCCAATATGATTCTCGCTCGAAAAATTGCAATGGAGCTGGGTTTGCCCATAGGGGATGCCTATGTGACGAAGTTCAGCGACGGTGAAATTTCGGTCAATATCAACGAGAGCGTGAGGGGGGCAGACACCTACGTGATCCAGTCTACCTGTGATCCTGTCAATGACAATCTTATGGAGCTTCTCATTATGGTAGATGCGTTGAAGAGGGCTTCCGCGGGAAGGATCACGGCAGTCATCCCCTATTACGGTTATGCAAGACAGGACAGAAAGGCAAAGTCGAGAGATCCGATCACTGCCAAACTGGTAGCGGATCTGATCGAGGCATCGGGAGCCGATCGTGTGCTTACGATGGACTTGCATGCAAACCAGATCCAAGGTTACTTTGATATTCCGGTGGATCATTTGCTTGGCGGCCCCATCCTTGTGGATTATTTTGCAGAGAAGAGAATTGAAGACTTGGTGGTCGTATCTCCGGATCACGGAAGCGTGACCCGTGTGAGAACTGTCGCGGAGAAACTTGATATTCCTATGGCGATCGTAGATAAACGTCGTCCCAAGGCCAATGTTTCGGAAGTAATGAACATCATCGGAGATGTCAAGGACAAGAACATTCTGTTGATCGACGATATGATCGATACGGCAGGAACCTTGGTTACAGCGGCGGATGCGATCGCAGCTATGGGAGCAAAGGATATCTACGCTTCCTGTACCCATCCCGTTTTTTCGGGTCCCGCCATCGAACGACTTGAGAAGTCGAGCATCAAGGAGATCGTTATCTTGGATACGATTTCTCTTTGCTAAAGCGATCCGAAAAACCTTTAACAACGAATCTTTGAGTATTTTATTTGAAGCGAGATAAACTTACTCCATCACCCTTGTTTCGTAGAGGAACAGGGGTGATTTTTTGATACGCACCACGGTGGAGGTTCAAGGTTGGTACTTCCAACTCTTGCACTTCACGATCTACTTTACTTTTTTTCAGTAGATATAGGAAATGTCTTTTAAATGAAACCTGTTGGTTCTGCAGTTGGTTTATAGAATGAAAAAGTTTGTCAAACCAACATTTTCAAGAATATTCCTTCACACGAAATTGATCTTGTGCAGTTTTTTTGAGTTATGCAGTATTTCTCATAGTCTGTACGTCCTTCATGCAATCAAAGAACAGTATAGGGAGGTGGATTCTTTTTTGGGAGTTCGCTAAATATAAAGAATAAACAAGTCTGTTGCGGCGATACCGGAATAAGAGTGATGTATTCGAACCGAAATGATCATCGGGACAAGAAAAATATAACAAGTATATGACATTTCGACATAAATAAGACGAAATTACTGAAAAAAAATACATAGTGTGATAAAATGAATCAAACGATGCATCGGAGGAACTTTTTATGAATAAAATAACAATAAAAATTTTAAATCATGAATATACGATAGTCGGGGAAGAGTCCAAGGATTATCTTCTCGAACTTGCCTCTTATGTGGCTCAGGAGATGGAAGTCATCCTGCAGAAAAATCCGAAGTTTAGTTATACAAACTGCGCTGTCTTAACGGCAATAAATATTACGGATCAACTGTTTCGTGAGAAGAAAAAAAGCGAGGCTCCGGAGAAGGAGTACAATATTCTCTTTCAAAAGCAGGAGAGTTTGGAGCTGGAGTTGATCGAGAGGAATCTTGAAATCGAGCGACTTCGAAAACAGTTGGACGAGCAAGGTGTACAGGGAATGGATATGCAAAGGATCAAGGCGGAGTTTGAGGAGAAGTTGGCAGAAAAACAGAAAGAGGTGGAAGAGGCGGATCGTATTTCCAACGAGTTCCAAAACAGGATGTATCGCTTGCAGTTGGAGCTGGAGAAACTGAAGGGAAAATGAGATAGAGTAATGGAAGGGCGTTGTGGTTTACCATGAAGTCCTTTTTTTATAGGTAGTGCCAAAAGAGCAATGGCCAATGCTGTGATCTGTGATGTTCTATTTGAAAGGTGAGAGTTATAGAATATAGGACCACTGAAAACGGTTTAAAAGATCATATACGACAAAGCGCTCAACTGATCGATCGAAACAGATGATGACATTAGATCGAAACTCTGTCTGTGAAAGTGATGTAGACATCTAAAATGCTTAAGTGTAGACATGTATTGAACTGAAAAGACTGAGGATATTATCGGAGGAAGGATCCTTGCTCATTACGGGGGATTTATATTATATGTGAGGATTAGAGGAGATTTATGAAAGAAAAGATAGAATTGTTGGCTCCGGCAGGGAACAAGGAAGCCCTTTATGCAGCTGTCGCAAACGGTGCGGATGCGGTCTACCTCGCCGGGACCTATTTCGGGGCGAGGGCATTTGCCGGAAATTTTACAGCAGAAGAACTGATCGAGGCCATCGAATATGCACACGAGAGAAAGATCAAGGTCTTTGTGACCACAAATACCATCGTTATGGAGGGAGAGATCGAGAGGTTCCTGGAGTATATTGGATTCTTGTACCGAAACGATGCGGATGCCATCATCATCCAAGACATCGGGATGGCACACTTGGTTCGAAGGCTGTATCCTGAGTTGCCGGTACACGCATCTACGCAGATGACTTCCTTAAATTCCCTCGATACCCTGTATCTAAAAGAACTCGGTTTCGAGAGAGTCGTCTATGCGAGGGAACATTCTTTGGACGAGCTTGAGACTATAAAGCGTAAGACGGGGATGGAATCGGAGGCCTTTGTTCACGGGGCGCTTTGCATCTGTTACAGCGGAAACTGTCTATTCAGCGCGATGACGACGGGACGTTCGGGTAACCGCGGCTCGTGTAGTCAACCCTGTCGTATGAAGTACAGCCTGCTTAGGAACAACAAGGTCGAGCAGGAGGGCTATTTGCTGAGTGCAAAGGATCTGAGCAGTATCAAGAAGTCGGAGGCACTGCTGGATTCGTCAGTGGACTCGTGGAAGATGGAAGGGAGGATGAAGAGAAGCGAATATGTCGCCACGGTCGTCAAGCACTACAGACGTTTGAGAGACGAAGCAGAGATCCTCTCCGATAAGGACAAGGCGGAGATGGAAGATGAGTTGGGGCATATTTTTCAGAGAGAGTATACGGACGGGTATCTTCTGTCGGCGGACAAGAAGGAGATCGTAAACCCCAAGAGTCCGAAAAACAAGGGGGTCCCGGTGGCGAAACTTCTCTATTACGATAGGAAGAGGAAGAGGATCGGTCTGAAACTTCTGGAAGGTCTTGAAGTCGGAGACGGTCTTTCGACGGGAGAGAAGGTCGGCAGGATTCTAAAAGGCAGATCGATCCTTACATCCGCATCGGCAGGGGAAGAAGTCGAACTTGATTTTGTGGGAGAGATCGAGAAGGGAGAACTCATCTACAAGACCTATGCAAGGTCAATCATGGAGGAGGCGGTCAGGTCTTATGAGCAAAAACGTTTTGACCTTCCTCTGAAGATGAAGTTGTTTCTTGGAGTGGGAAAGAAGGCGAAGCTTTTTCTCGAAGACGAAGAAGGGCGTTCTCTGACCTATGAGGACGACAAGGTGTTGGAGGAAGCGAGAAACTCCCTCTTGGATTTTGAACTGGTCTACACTCAGATGTCAAAGCTTGGAGATACTCCTTACAAGCTTGACAGGAAGGATTTTGAAGCGGAGTTGGAAGGAAGGGTATTCATTGGAAAATCCGATCTGAATCGCATCCGGCGAACGGCGGTGGAGGAGTTGTCCAAACTAAGAAGAAAAAGATACGATCGAGGCGCGCAGGAGATCGAGCCGCAAGACCTCCTCGAAGATATTGAGACTTTGAGAAAGAAGGAGTATCCCAAGAAGGCACAGATCTCAGTGAGGTGTCGAACACAAGAGCAACTTCTTGCAGCGGAGGAGGAAGGTGTCGATAGGGTGTATGTCGATACACCGCAGTTGTATAAGAAGGCGAGCGAGCTGTTTGAAAGAGAGAAGATCTGTTATGCTCTGCCCGATGCGGTCAAAGAAGAGGACTTGGATAAGGTCGAAAGAGAGATGCAAGTCTACGGAGACAGTTATATGACCAATTCCTTGGGGCTTTTGTGGAAGTATAGGGATAAGAAGATGGTAGGGGACTACCTCTTGAATTTGTCCAACAGATACAGCCTGCATTTTTTGGAGGCGCAGCGTCTGACTCCGTCTTTGGAGTGGATTTATTCCTCTCGCTTTGAGCAGTTGGAAGAAGTGATAGACAAGGAGAAGGTGGAGATACCGGCTTATCTGACCCCTATGTTTATGATCATGGAATATCCCTTGTTCGACAAGGGTGCAAAAAGTGGGAGCGATATCTTGGAACTGAAAGATATGAAGGGGAACAGGACTCCTGTAGTCCGAGATGAATTGGGTAAGACCAAGATTTTTTCCTATGAGGTAAAGGAACTTGAGCAGGATGTACATATTCTGTATCGGATGGGATACAGGCATTACAGGCTGGAGTTTCTAAAGGAAGGCAAGGATGAGGCACGAAGGGTAATACGCAGATATCGAAGTTATTTAAAGGAAGTAGAGAGATGATAGAGAGCAGAACAATGAGGGTTTTGGAGTATGATGCCATCTTGGAAAAACTCAAGGCTCATGCAGTCTCCGAACTCGGAAAAAAAAGGATAGAAGAAATGAAGGTCTCAACCGATGAACAGGAGGTCCTTCTGTGGCAGGGTCAGACGACAGAGGCGCAGACGATCGTACTGCAAAGCGGCTCGATCCCCTTCGGAGCGTTTTATGACACGAGGGAGGCGGTCAAGCGTGCGGAGTTGGGAGCGGTCTTGGATATGCAACAACTTTTGCATATCGCTTCGAGTCTTTCGAGCGCCAGAAGGATGAAGGATTTTTTGGATCAGAAGATCGAGGCGAAAAGGCTGCTGGGTCTATCGAGCTTTTTGACTGCGGACAGGGAACTGGAGGAGGACGTGTTTTCGGCGATCATTTCTCCGACGGAGATGTCGGACAATGCGAGCGGAGAACTAAGAAGGATCCGAAGAAGCATCGTAACCATGCAGGAGAGCGTGAGAAAGAAGCTGGACGATATCGTCTCCTCCTCTCATGCGAAGTATTTGCAGGATAGTTTAGTTACTATGAGACAGGACAGGTTCGTCGTGCCGGTAAAACTTGAATACAGGGATAAGGTCCCGGGGATCGTGCATGATACATCCTCTTCAGGTGCTACCCTATTTGTCGAACCGATCGCCGTAGTCGAGATCAACAATAAGTTGCAGAGCCTGCGAAGTGATGAAAAAAAGGAGATCCATAGGATCTTGGGAGAGTTTACCCTTCGGGTAGGAGAGATCTGCGATGCTTTAAGGGACAATCAAGTGTATCTGACGGAGCTGGACTTTATTTTTGCAAGGGGAAAGCTTTCTGCAGAGATGAAGGCGGAAGAAGCAGGATTCAATCCGCAGATGTGTTTGAGACTGAAACAGGCCAGACATCCTCTGATCGATCGAAAGAGGGTAGTCGCCTCGGACATAGAGATCGGAGAAGGATATCGGACTCTTGTGATCACGGGTCCGAATACGGGTGGAAAGACTGTGACTCTAAAGACGATAGGACTGTTTGCCTTGATGTTCCAAAGCGGTCTACACCTGCCTTGCGACTACGGCAGCAGTATGTGTATCTTTGAACATATCTTTGCGGACATTGGAGATGAACAGAGTATTGAACAGAGTCTCTCGACGTTTTCTTCCCATATGACACATATCGTGAAGATCCTGCAAAATTTGGGTGATCGAAATTTGGTGCTCTTCGATGAGCTCGGAGCGGGTACTGATCCCGTGGAGGGAGCTGCACTGGCAATTTCCATTTTGGAAGAAGTGAGACAAAACGACTCTCTGTGTGTAGCTACCACGCATTACAGTGAACTCAAACACTATGCCTTGACACAGGAAGGGGTTGAGAATGCATCGATGGAGTTTGATGTCGATACCTTGTCGCCCACCTATCGTATGATGATTGGTATTCCCGGAAAGTCGAATGCTTTTGAGATCTCAAAGAGGTTGGGTCTGTCCGATCGATTGATCGAGAATTCAAGATCGAGGATCCATACGGACAAGCTTTTGATGGAGGACGTGCTCAAGGAGATTGAAGATGAGAGGAAGGAGATGGCGCTCCAAAAGAAGGAGAGCGATGCCATCTACCTTCGTGCCAAAGAGTTGGAATCGAAACTGGAAGAGAGGGAGAGAAAGACAAAACGAAGGTTGGAGCAGGAACTTCTCGAAGGAAAGAAACAGGCGGCCAAGCTTCTGAGAGAAGCGCAAGATGAGGTGGAAGAACAGCTTAGGGAGATCGCAAAACTCAAAGAAAAACTCGACAGGGAAGACTTGAACAAGCAGCTTGAAAAGGCACGAAAGCGTATCAAAGACACCTTGAAGGCTTCTTCTTATGATGAGAACATCCTCTATACACAGGAGGATGCCGAAAAGTCGCTGAATGAGGTGAAAGAAGGCATGAGGGTCTACGTATCGACCTTCTATCAGGAGGGAGTTGTCCTCTCCGCTGACGACAAAAAGCGGGAGGCAAGCGTACAGCTGGGAGCGATGAAGATGAACCTGCCCTATGAAATTCTCCAACCACCCAAAAAGCAAAAGAGCCAAAACGCTTATACCGGTGCAGGCAAGATAAGAAAAGATAAGAGTATGCACATCAAGACGGAGATAGATCTTCGGGGTATGGATATGGAGTCGGCTCGGATGGAGTTGGAGAAGTACCTTGACGATGCTGTGTTATCCAATATTTCACAGGTAACGATCATTCACGGGGTAGGTACGATGGTGCTCAAAAAAGGTGTGGAGCAGTTCCTTAAGACCTACAAGCCGGTGAAGAGCTTCCGTCAAGGAAAGTACGGTGAAGGAGGCCCCGGAGTTACGATCGTGCGTTTTTAAATGGAGAAAAGAGCTTGTAAGCATCTTTTTCTTTATTGATGAGTGCGGAAGAAATGTAAGCGATTTCATACTGTTCTCTGATAAAGGTGCAGGTATATCCGCATCCACAAACATAACAATTTGTTTTGTTATCCATAAAATAAAAAGTGTTGATATCTATAGTTCGAACGGATGATAGTATCCATCGATAGATGATGAGGAAAAACTGCCAAATCAATATGTTCAACAACTTCATCCTTTGTATGACGGCGATTCTATGCTGATTTTTCGAATCATGCAGCATTTCTATAGAACGATTTGTTGTGCAGGTTTCACAAAGAACGTTTTTTGCATAAAAATCGGCAAAATTTGAACGAATAGTTCGAACTTTAGAAAAAAAGCGCGGTTTTTACATTGTAAATGATAAAAATATCAGTTAAAATAATCTTAGATAAGGTAAGGATTTTTATAAACAAATACTCTCCTGAAGATGGGTTCGGAAGATGACGGAGTTTTGTCTTTTTCGTAGGTGGAGGGGAGGTTTTGAAAGCGAGATAAGGAGGGGTGAGGTTGAAAAACAATCAAAAACACCGAGTTGCCCTTTTGCTTGTGGTGTTGATGACGATACACCCGGCAATGGTCTTTGCAAAAGGCACCAAATCGTTTAAAGCGGTAAGGAGTTACGAAAACGGATTTTCCGATGTCAAACAGAGCGACTGGTTTTACCATTCGGTAAAGAAGGCTTATATGGCCTCGCTTATAAGTGGGCGTACTTCGACGAGTTTTGAGCCGAAGTCCAATATTGATCTGTGCGAAGTCATCACGATAGCTTGTAAGATCCATTCCATCTACAACGATAAGGAGCTTGTGGACACAAAACAGATGGATAAGTGGTATGATACCTATATCCAATATGCAGTGAAGAACGGGATCATTAAGGGATATGATTTTGAAGGCAGATATGACAGGCCGGCTACAAGAGGAGAGACCGCTTATATCTTGCATAACAGTGTGCCTAAATCGGAATTCAAGTTAAAGAATGATCGGCCGATCCCTGATGTTTCAACAGCTACGCGTTATCACAACGAGATATATCGTCTTTTTCGCTCCGGTGTGATAGAGGGCAAGGATATCGCAGGAGCCTTCAGACCTAACGAGCCGATTGCGAGGATGGAGGTCGCGGTCATTGCTGTGAAGGTCCTCTATGAAGACGAGAGACTCTCTCCTCTTCCCAAAAACAAACCTTCGGAAGATGAAAAAGAAGAGACAAAAATCAAACAGGAAGCTCTTGTATACATTGTTGAGGAAAAGAGTTCGGACAATGAAAGGAGTCTTTTGCGAGAGGAAATTATCGTTCCTGTAGAAGAGTCGGAAGTTATCTTTTCAGATGCGCAGTCCGAGTAGAGAATGGAGGCAAGGCGGATGTTAAAAGAGTTGATACGAAAAAACAGAACCTATCGTCGGTATAAGCAGGAAGAATCGATCTCCATCGAGGTATTGAAGGAGCTGGTCGATGTGGCAAGGATCTCATCGAATGGAAACAATATGCAGGCTCTGAAATATATCGTTTCGAACCGGGAAGATATGAATGCATTGATTTTCTCCTCTTTGAAGTGGGCGGCATCTTTGAGCGATTGGGAAGGTCCGGAAGAAGGAGAGAGACCATCTGCTTATATCGTCATTCTTTTGGATAAGCAGATTCGTTCCAACCCTTTCTGGGATCACGGGATAGCGGCTACTAACATCTTGCTCTGTGCAACGGAGTTCGGATATGGAGGTTGTATGTTTGCTTCCTTCAACAAAGAAGTTTTGGGACGGATACTTGAGCTTCCGGAGCACCTTGAACCTCTTGTGGTCATCTCTCTGGGGGTCGTGAAGGAAGTTGTTGTGCTTGAAGAGATGAAAGACGGAAAATACAAGTATTACAGAGACGAACATGAAGTTCACCATGTACCTAAAAGGAGTCTGGAAGAAGTTCTATACAAGGAGTTCGTATAACTTTATTTCACTGATGGCAGTAAAGGAAAGGACGTGTATAAATCAAACCTGTAGTGTTTGCGGTGGGAAGACTTATTTGATTGGAGCGTGCAACCATTGACGCTATAGCCCGGCGGATAGTATTTCAAATCCTATAAAGTACAAACGATCAATTGCTGAGGCGGATAGTAGTGTAAGAATTGCAAAACTACAAGAATCTTCCGTGCGGGATTGATTTGTGCTGTCATCCAATAAATTGTCATATCTATTTTGGGACGATGAATCTTCGTTTTACCTTCCGGGGGGTACAAATTGTTGATATCGACAGTGCGAAGAATAACAGTACAAACAGGGAACAATGAGAATGTAAACAGGGGGACATTTAGAAAACCGGTTTATGTAAATTTGAATAGGGGGATATCGCTATGATAAGTAAAAATTTGAACAAGGCATTAAACGAGCAGGTGAACTTTGAATTTCAGTCTTCTTACGACTACATTGCTATGGAGGTGTATTTCAAGGAGAAGAACTTGGACGGTTTTGCAAACTACTTCCACGTACAGGCTTTAGAAGAGAGGATTCATGCTTATATGATCATGGATTACATCGCTCGAACCGGAGGAAGGATTGAGTTGTCTGCGATCAGCAAACCGAATATGAAGTTTGAAAACAACGTTGCTGTTTTGAAATCCGCTCTGGAGCATGAAGAGGCAGTTACCAGGTCGATATACAAGTTGATGGATATGGCCATTGATGAGAACAATCACTCCGCGAGAAACTTCCTCAACCAGTTTATCGCAGAACAGGATGAGGAAGAAGAGCAGGCGAGAGACTTGCTCGAAAAGATGAAAATGGTCGGAGATGAACCGTCGGGGATCTTTCTAATTGATGCGCAGTTGAAGCAGAGAACTTTGCCGCAAGAGGGAGCTCAATAATAAAGCCTATCGTCCGCAGTGAACGAATTTCGTTGGCTCAAATTCTTTAAAAATAGATGAAGAAACGATTTTGGCTATCCGTATCTCTTTGTAGTTCCATTGGTATAGGTAATGGAAGAAGGCGATCGGATCTCGTGGAGGAGTCCGGTCGGAGTTGCTGAAGTCTCAATTCTGCAAAGCTTGGAAGAAGTTCAAGAGAGCGCGGAGCTTGGATCATATCGGTGGGTGTCGGTGAATTGTATTTTTAATTGCCAAAAATTG
>JAUMWQ010000242.1 GCA_030529565.1 Filifactor alocis
AATGGCACATTGAAATTTATGACTTTGATATGAATTTTTTTGATTCATAGATAAGATAAGAAATAAATCTAAATATAACGGTATAACCAGGAGATACCGCATAATTCAAAAAATCAGCATACGATCCATGCTGCACGAAGGTTACACTCTTGAAAATATTGATACAACAATCCTTTGTGTTTTATACCATCGAATGGAAATCAGAAATTTGCCTTTGTGCAGTATTTCCCGAAGCATAACTTTTTGATTCGTCAACAATACAGAAAATACATCTATCTTCTCCAAACGTGTTCATATCCCCTCGAGGATATTTTTTAAAAAACGCCTTTACAATCCATTGAAATCTGATCATAACAGATCACCTTCCCGATCGCTTCCACATTCATCGTCCCCTTTTTACAGAGTAATAGACATATTGTTCATTTACGTCCTTCTTTTTAACAAAAAAGCACTTGCATTCCGCTTTTGGTGTCTATATACTGTTGAGAAGATGGTATACAAAATAAGGGTAATATTAAGGAGGGTTTTATCTATGAAGTTTATCAAAAAAGGAAGGTTCTTATCCGCCTGCATGGCGATCTTAACAGCCTTTACCATGCTCCCCGCTCCAAGTTTCGCCTCAGGTACATCCAGGGTGATCTACGGAAGCTTCGATGTGAAAGGAGCCAAGAAATTCGGTCCTGAGTTCAGATACGACTACCGTGCCCACGTGGACGTCGAAATCGACGAAGACGGACGTATCGTGCGCGTGAGCGATGATACGGGAAAGACCGAAAACTCAATTGAAACAAACTCCAATGTAATGGGAGGACACTTCCCTCATTACAACAAACCTTACTGGAAAAAATTCGTCGACGGTGACGGTTTTTCCAAGTATGCAGGCAAGACCTTGGAAGAAGTAAAGAACATGGACATCGGAACTCCCGGAAACGCAGGAGTGGATGCCGTATCGGGAGCGACCGCAGCTTCTCTCGCAGTCAAAAGAGCTGTCGTCCACTCATTTGAACTGGATGAAGCCAAGACCGAACTCTCGAATTACAAGGACGGATCCGAGTACAGACTCCCTGAACGAAAACAACTCCGCCTCTTGATCGCTGAAGGAAAACAGGCCTTGGACGAGGCTTCTTCTACAGATGCTCTTGAAGGCATAGTTCAAAGCTACAAGGGAAAAATCGATGCTCTCAAGACCTCTGCACAATATGAGGAAGAAACACACTACACGGTCGAAGCTACGTTGTATCCCCAGGGAACGACTCCTTCTTCCATATCGGTTACCACTCCTTCTATGGCAAATATGGCTATGAATCCCATCGTCTCCTTCACGGAAAAAGATGGAAAGGCGATGTACGAGCTTTCCTTCAAGCCTTTGAAGATAAGCAGTCCCCGAGGAGAATTGACCGGAAACGTTACCGATCTCTGGGTCATGAACGCAGAAGAAGAGATCAAGGCGGAACTCGTAGAAAAGGCAGGCGAAGAATATGACAAAACCTTCCTATTCTCTCGAGAGGAGCTTCGCGAAGAACTCATCCGAGTAAAATTATCTGTCGATATTATGCAATCCATGCCGGGCATGGCAAAACAGGAAGTCGCGTTGATCTTTAATTGGGACTCCGTAAGAGAGACCCCCCTTCCTCAAGATCCCGTTGTGGAAGAGGTCCGCTTGACCTTAGTCGGAGAGAGAATCACCGCCCTTCCCAAAGAAGAAGTGCTTGAGAAAGGAACAGAAGTTACTGTAACAGTAGCTCCGAATCCCAATCAAGATGTGAAGAGTTTCACCGTAAACGGCGAAGACAAGCTCTCCGAGCTGACCAATAATCAATATCAACTGACCCTTGAAGAAGATACGGTAATCAAGGTCGAGTATGTGAAGAAGTCGGATACCCCTACACCGCCGACTCCACCAACTCCACCGACACCGCCTGCTCCACCGACTC
>JAUMWQ010000022.1 GCA_030529565.1 Filifactor alocis
GTATTTATTCAAAAGGGATTGTATTTATTCAAGGGGGGTTAATTACCATGGCAAGAAAGGGAAAGGTAATCTTTAACGAAGAACGTTGCAAGGGCTGTGGCTTATGTGTATCGGTCTGTCCGAAAAACATCATTTCTTTGAGCAGGACAAAGATCAACCACAAGGGATATCGTCCTGCGGGAGTGGAAGAGATGGACAAATGCATTGCCTGTGCAAACTGTGCGACCATGTGTCCTGATTCCGTTATTACGGTAGAAACAGTAGAATAGGGGGGAGAGAATCATGGCAAAAGTTCTTATGAAGGGAAACGAGGCGATAGGGGCCGCTGCGATCAAAGCAGGTTGTAAGTATTTCTTCGGATATCCGATCACGCCTCAGAGTGAGTTGCCGGAATATATGTCCAGAGAGCTTCCGAAGGTGGGAGGAGTGTTTTTGCAAGCGGAGTCGGAGGTCGCCGCAATCAACATGGTGTATGGAGCTGCCGGAACCGGAGTTCGTGTTATGACGAGTTCGTCGAGTCCCGGGATCTCTTTGAAACAGGAAGGGATCACTTATATAGCAGGTGCGGAACTGCCCTGTCTTATCGTCAACATTATGCGTGGGGGTCCGGGACTTGGGAGTATCCAGCCCTCTCAGACCGACTACTATCAGGCGACGAGAGGTGGAGGAAACGGAGATTATCGCGTGATTGCCTTTGCGCCCGCAAACGTGCAGGAAATGGTCGATCTGATCATAGAAGGTTTTGATTTGGCAGATCTTTACCGCAATCCCGTCATGATCTGCGGAGACGGTATGATGGGACAGATGATGGAACCCGTGGAGTTCAAAGAACACGCGAAACGTGAACTGCCTGTGAAGGACTGGGCGACGACGGGTACGGAAGGAAAGAGAAAACCCAATATCATCAACTCCCTCTACTTGGAAGCGTCTGAACTGGAAGAGCACAACAAACACCTTATCAAAAAGTATAAGACCATAGAAGAAAACGAAGTGCGTTACGAAACGGTCGATGTGGAGGATGCGGACTTTGTATTCAGTGCCTATGGAACGACATCCAGGATCGTTAAAAGTGCGATGAAGATCCTTAGGGAAGAAGGTTACAAGGTCGGTCTGATCCGTCCGATCACTATTTGGCCCTATCCCTTTGAGGCATTCAAACAGATCAAGCCCGACTGTAAGGGTATTATGGTCGTAGAGATGAATACCGGACAGATGGTCGACGATGTGAAGATTGCGGTAGAAGGCAAGTATCCCGTGCATTTCTACGGACGTCAGGGAGGTATGGTACCTTCTCCTGAAGAAATTGCGGATGCGGCAAGAAAAGTGTTAGGAGGGAAGTAAAGATGGCTGTTATTTACAAAAGAACCGAAGCGTTGGTAGACGTACCTACCCACTACTGTCCCGGATGTACACACGGGATCATTCACAAGATCGTGGCGGAAGTCATCGAAGAGATGGGCTTGACAGGCAAGGCGATCGGGGTCGCACCCGTAGGCTGTTCCGTATTGGCTTACAAATACTTTAACTGTGATATGCATGAGGCAGCTCACGGAAGAGCTCCGGCGGTTGCAACGGGGATCAAACGTACACAGCCCGACACCTTTGTATTTACCTATCAGGGAGATGGGGACCTTGCATCGATAGGAACTGCGGAGATCGTTCACGCAGCACACAGAGGAGAGAGGATCTCGACCATCTTTGTTAACAATGCCATCTATGGAATGACCGGAGGTCAGATGGCTCCTACGACTCTGATCGGACAAAAGACGACGACGTCTCCCGGAGGAAGAACCATAGAGCACAGCGGTCGTCCTTTGAGAGTGAGTGAGATGCTTGCGACCATAGACGGAGCGAAGTTTGTAGAACGTGTATCGGTGGATACCCCTGCCAACATCCGCAAGGCGAAGAAGGCGATCAAAGAATGTTTTGAAGTACAGGTAAAAGGAGAGGGTTTCGGTATTGTAGAAGTGCTGTCCACCTGTCCGACAAACTGGGGCTTGCCGCCCGTAGATGCGCTTCAGTGGCTCAGGGACAATATGATGCCTTATTATCCGCTTGGTAATTATAGAAATACAAGGGAGGCGAAATAATGGAACATAAAATCATTATGGCAGGATTCGGGGGTCAGGGAGTTATGGCGATCGGCCAGCTTACGACCTATGCGGGAATGGTTGAAGATAAGTTTGTATCCTGGTTGCCCTCCTATGGACCTGAGATGCGTGGGGGAACTGCCAACTGTGCGGTTATCATCTCGGACGAGCCTGTAAGCGCTCCTACGGTAACTCAGTCCACCTCAGCGATTATTATGAATGAGCCTTCCTTGGAGAAATTCGAACCTGAAGCGAAACCGGGAGCGAAGTTCATCATCAACTCGTCATTGGTCTTCAAGAAGATCGAAAGAGAAGACATTGAAGGTTTTTATATCCCTGCAAACGAGATCGCCGCTCAGATCGGAAATCCGAAGGTAGCCAATATGGTCATGCTCGGAGCCTTCCTCGAGGCAACTCACGTCGTTTCTGAAGAAACGGTACTGAAGGTCTTTACTAAGGTCTTCGGTGCAAATAAGGAAAAGTTCATTCCTATGAATAAGGAAGCGATGGAAGCGGGAGCGAACTACGTGAAAAATCAAAGATAGAACATTGGAAAATCGGTATGAGTCCTCATATCGATTTTTCGCAAGTAATAGAGAACTTTTTGAATAGAAAATCGTTTTCAAGGGTATGAAGTAGCTTGTAGGCAAAAGAGAATTTGTATCAACAAAAAATAAATTTGGAGGTATGTGGATATGGATTGGAAAAAGATTTATCAGGATAGGTTGGTAACGGCTGAGGAAGCTCTTAAGCACATCAAAAGCGGAGACCGTGTAGGTGTAGGACATGCTATGGCGGAGCCTACCTATCTTCTGGAAGAAATGGTTCGTATGAAGGAACTCTACAAGAATGTTGAGATCACGGGTCTTGTTCCCGGAAAGGCTCCCTATGCAGCGGAGGGTTTGTATGAGCACTTCAAGCCGAAGATGATGTTTTTGGGAACGGCTACCCGAAAGGCGGTAGAAAGACAGGAAGCGGAATTTATCCCCTGTTTCTTCAATGATGTACCTCGTACTTACCGTGATGTATTGCCGGTGGATGTGGCTTTGGTCACTTTGACGCCTCCCGACAAGCACGGATATTGCAGTGTAGGGATCTCCTGCGACTTTACCAAGACCTTTGCGGACACGGGTAAGATCGTGATCGCACAGATCAACAAACATATGCCCAGAACACTTGGGGATACCTTTGTTCACGTTTCGGATGTCGACTTCTTCGTTGAGCATGACCAACCCTTGACTGAACTTGGTGCTCCGGTTATCGGAGAAGTGGAGAGTGAGATCGGAAGATATATCGCATCCATGGTCAAGGATGGAGACTGTCTGCAACTTGGGATCGGTGCTATTCCGGATGCCGCTCTTCAATTTATGACCGACAAAAAAGACCTCGGTATCCACTCGGAAATGATCTCCGACGGAGTTATGAACCTTATGGAAGCGGGAAATATCACCAACAAGAGAAAGACCTTGCACAAGAACAAGACGGTAGTGACCTTCCTGATGGGAAGCCAAAAAATGTATGACTATGTCGATGACAACCCGTCCTTCCTCTTCTATCCGGTGGACTATGTCAACGATCCGCGTGTGATCATGCAAAATGACAATATGGTATGTATCAACTCCTGTATCCAAGTAGACCTTCAAGGCCAAGTCGTTTCCGGCTCCATCGGCTTGAGACAGTTCAGTGGAGTAGGCGGACAGGTGGACTTCGTAAGAGGAGCTCTGTGGAGCAAGGGAGGAAGAAACATCATTGCCATGCCTTCTACGGTAAAAGGCAAGGTATCCAAAATTTCTCCGTTTATCACGGAAGGATCTTCGGTAACGA
The DNA here is from genome assembly GCA_030529565.1 of Filifactor alocis. Lineage (GTDB taxonomy): Bacteria > Bacillota > Clostridia > Peptostreptococcales > Filifactoraceae > Filifactor > Filifactor alocis_A. Next base: position 3,915 of record JAUMWQ010000022.1, read on the forward strand.
CCTCCATCAACGATGTCGACTATATCGTTACAGAGTACGGAATTGCAAAATTGGGTAGCAAGTCTCTTCAGGAAAGAGCAAGAGAGCTGATCAACATCGCACATCCGGATTTCAGAGCGGAACTTGCGGAAGAATATGAAAGAAGATTCGGACACAAATTCGATTACAACAAACAATAATGAAAAACCGGATCAAAATGCCATCAACAGAAACGATATAAATATCGAGGATACTTGTTCGTTTGAAAAATAAGGACGGTATGATCGAGCCTTCAATACTATTCTCCGTTTGAAATGCCGGGTATACAGAATATACGATCTCCCAAAAAAGCTTGGACGATCGTGTGCTTCAAAACATTCAACCTATGGATTCTAACAGATAATAGTATAAGCGGATAATAGAATACAAGATAAGAGCAAAAAGCGTGGAGAAGAACTTCTTCATGCTTTTTTGTTGGCAAGGACGGGGCAGATGATTTATAATAGCATAAGAAAATAATGAGAAAATACTTATCGGCGGGAGTGGTTATCATGGAGAAGATCATTGAACTTAAGGGCGTAAACTATTTCTATAAGACCTTCAAGAAACAGCAGGGCCTTGTAGGCTCGATCAAGGATTTTTGGAAAAGAGAAGAGGAGAGGGTCCATTCGCTGAAGAACTTCGATCTGGAGATAGAGAAAGGAGAGATCCTCGGCCTTCTCGGTCCCAACGGGGCGGGTAAGACCACCTTGATCAAGCTCCTGTCGGGAATATTGGAGCCCGACAGTGGGGAGGTTTCCTGTATGGGGTACAGACCGTTTCGGAAGGAGAAGGCCTACCTCAAGAACATCGGTGTTGTCTTGGGTCAAAAATCTCAATTGATCTGGGATCTGCCCGCCCTTGAGACCCTCGATATGCTCAGGCTTATCTACGAGGTAGAAAAGACCGAGTACGAGCAGAGGCTGGAGCGGCTGTTGGACCTTTTGGAGCTTAAGGACAAACTCCACATCCCCGTAAGGAAGCTTTCTCTGGGGGAGAGGGTAAAGTTTGAGTTGATCTGCGCTCTGATCCACAGGCCGGAGGTCCTGTTTTTGGACGAACCGACCATAGGCTTGGATTTGACGAGCCAGAGGAACATCCATCGATTTTTGAAGGAGATCAATAGGAAGGAGAGGATGACGGTTCTTTTGACTTCACACTATCTCAAGGACATCGAAGCCCTCTGCGAGCGTATTGTCATCGTGATGAAGGGGCAGAAGAAGGAGGACACATCGATACGTGCCTTGGTGGAGAAGTTTTCGGATAAGGGCTCCGACTTTGTGATCGAGTTTACGGACTTCGTCCCGGAAGGTTTGCATATGCTGGGAGAAGTGAGAGAGAACTCCTTGGAGGTTTCGGACAAGGCACTGGAAGACTTGTTGTCCTCCCTTCCCATCGACAAGGTGGAGTCTGTGAAACGTAAAAGAAAAAGTTTTGATGAAGTGATTTATCAAATTTACAGCGGTGATTAGGATGAAGTATATAGCTATCGTATTGAACAATTTTTATAGTGAGCTCTCCTTCAAGTTCAACCTGATCGCAGGGATATTGACCGAGATCAGCAGTTTGGTTTTGGGGATCTTTGCGTGGTTGGCAGTGTATCGAAGTACGGGAGGAGGCGAGATCGGCGGATTCGATCAAGGGGATATGCTGGTCTACCTCAGTGTTTCTCATATGTCCGCCATCCTGTTATCTACAGGAATCGTTGTACAGACGGGAGGGTATATTAAAAGGGGAAGGCTCACGACCTTCCTGCTCAGACCCTATTCGTTTCTCGGAGAAAACCTCAGCGCCTATCTTGGAAGGAGGTTGATCTATCTGATCGCCTACACCCTGCTACTGGTGGTGTTTTCTTGGAAGGAATCTTCGGGAGGTTATTATCTTCTGGTCTTTGTCGCCTTGCTGGTCAATTTCCTGATGTTTTTCACACTGATGCAAGGGATAGGCAACCTGGCATTTTTTATTACGGAGATGTGGCCGATCAGGCCCTTGGTCAATGCCCTCTACTTTCTTTTGGGTGGGATCTATTTTCCGTTAAACCTTCTTCCTTACAACATCTATCGGTTTTTGAGGTACAATCCCTTTGCCATGGCGACCTATCAGTTCACCTTGGCGGTGGAAAAGAAGTTGGAGATCTCCGAACTTGTTCGAAACATTTCGATCTCATTTTGGTGGCTCGTCTTCTTTTATTTGATCTACAAACTGAGTTTCAGAGCGGGTTTAAAAAGGTATGAAGGGATGGGAGCTTAGGAAGATGAAGAAGTATATCAAATTGTATATCAAGTTTCTGTCCCAGAGCGTTCAGGAACTTCTCAGTTACAGGATGACGGCAGTTCTGGTTTCGGTTTTCGGACTTCTGTTCTTTGCTACGGAGCTTATTTTGGGAGCAGTCTATTTTTCTTATACCGATACCCTCCTGTCATGGACGAGGAAGGAGTATCTCCTGCTGGTCTCCTCGGCGACAACGATGAACTATCTGTATCAATTTCTGTTTATCTCTTCTCATGAGAATTTGTCGAGCGTGATCGTGGAAGGGGAACTGGACTACACCTTACTTCGACCCGTCAACTCCTTCCTCTTCTACAACTTCTACCGCTTTGACTTTCCGAGTATGCTCAATGCGGTCTTATCGGTAGGGTTTCAGCTCTATCTGTTGAGGGATATCCGAGCGGGGATGGGAACGATCCTCCTCTATATCGGCCTGCTCCTGCTGGGGACATGGTTTCTCTTTCTTATGAATTTCATCGTGATCAGCCTATCTTTTTGGAGCGAGAAGTCGGACAAGCTCTTGAGCATTCCGGAGTATTTGATGGATTTTTCCGCCAGACCGAGGGACATCTACCCCGGAGCTGTAAGGTTCGTACTGTCTTTTGTAGTGCCCATCCTTCTTTGCGTCAATTCTCCCGCCCTCCTGATAAGAGGGGAGCTTCACCTTAGCCATGTCTTGGTACTGATCTTCTTTGATCTGATGTTTACAGGGGTGGCCGTCTTGCTGTGGAATAAGGGGATAGAGAAGTATGTATCTTCGAATTGAGGGAGGAGGTCTGATACTATTATTCTTTTGAGTTGTGGATATAAACGATCTGTGAGCAATAGAGGATAAAACAATGTTTCGTAGTCAAAAAACAGATATATCCATACTTCTATCGGAGAATAGTATGAGGAGATATCGCATAAGGGTCCATCGAGCTCTGTATGTTTTTGAAGGACTCGGAACTCTTGTGGAAGGAATACTTCCGGCAACCCTGTTTTTTTATAAGGAGCCGGTCTCATCCTCTGTTTTCACATTGTGCGATATCTCCTTGAGAGCCTCGATAGTCGAAGGGATCTCAACGATCGGGAGGGCCTGATACTATTCTCCGTTTGAAATGCCGGTATACAAAATATACAATTTCTGAAAACCATTTGGACGATCGTGTGCTTCAAAACATTCAACCCGTCAATTCCAATAGATAAGGAAATACAGCACAAAGGCAAACTTCCGATTTTTTCTATTTTATAAAAGACAAAGGTTTGTCATATCAATGTTTTCAAGAATTTCATCCTTCGTGCAAAATGGATCTTATACCGATTTTTTGAATTATGCGGTATTACCATAATAGTACAAAGCATTATTGAATGCTTTGCAATCGGCTGTGGGATCCGAATTTCTATCTTGTCAGTTCTCCCGCCAGATTCGTTTCCATCATCAGTTTCAGCTTTTCGCCCCGATATCCCTTGCTCAGAAGATAGTAGAGTTTGGCAATGGTGGCCTCCGTCGTCATATCAAAGGCGCAGATGGCATTGATGGATTTGAGCTGGGCACTGGTCTCGTATTCTCCGAGCAGGGTACTGCCTCGAATACATTGGGTGCAGATGATGATCGGAGTTTGTGTATCTTTCACCTTGGAGAGAAGGGTGATAAGTTCCCCGTTGAGATTGGGGATGTTTCCTGCTCCGAAACCTTCGATCACAAGGGCATCCAAACCGTTGTCGATGATGGCATTGAAAATCTCGTAGGAGATCCCCGGGATGATTTTGAGGACGGCTATTTTTTGCTCTCCGACAGGAGTGTAGATCAGCTCTCTTCCCGGAGGAGCAATGTTTTTGTCGAAGTAGCGAATTTGTACCCCCGACTCGGCAAGCTCCGGATAGTTGGGCGATTCAAAGGCACCCTTCTCATCCGAGCTCATCTTCATACTTCTGTTTCCCCGAAACAACTTGTTTCCGAAGAAGACACAGACCTCCGGCACTCGAGCTTCTCCCGCGATCATAAGGGAGGAGATGATGTTGTCTCTCGCATCCGTGCGGATGACGCCGAAGGGGATCTGTGAGCCTGTCAGCACGATGGGTTTGCAGAGGTCTCTAAGCATAAAAGAGAGGGCGGAGGCGGTATAGGCCATCGTATCCGTACCGTGAAGGATGACAAAACCCGCATAGTCGTCATAGAGGCGGTGGACATCCTCGGCAATCCGCATCCAGTGTTCATAGCGAATGTTGGAGGAATCCAAGAGGGGATCGTATTCGATCAGGTCGAACTTGGGGACCTCGGGATAGTTCAGCTCGGGCATCAGAGAGAGTTGTTCGGCAAGGAAGCCTTTCTTGGGCACATAGCCTTGTTCTTCCTTCTTCATCCCTATGGTCCCTCCGGTATAGATCATACACACTTTATTCATAATATCCTCCCTCTTATCGATTGATGGAATTGTATTTTTTGCAATGTACTTCTAAGAAGTCGCCCCAATCTCGTTAGTGAGTCGGATAGGGTGAAGGTTGCTTGTTTTGTATCGTGATATAAATAAGAACTTTAACAGGATGCTTTTTTAAAAGATAGCTTTATTTTATCATAGAGAGAAAAGAGAAAAAAGCCCTTCTCATAAAAGCCTTGCGGATATTGAGGAAGGGGAAAAAGAAAAAAGAGCCTGCAAAGCAGGCTCTTGGAGTTTCACTTAAATTACAGGATAACCGCTGCGATCGTTCCGAAGATCAGTAGGGGAACGTTGTAATGTAAAAAGGTGGGAACGCAGGTATCCCAAATATGGTCATGCTGTCCGTCCGCGTTCAGTCCGGATGTAGGTCCGAGTGTGGAGTCGGATGCCGGTGAACCTGCATCTCCCAATGCTCCTGCGGTACCTACCAAAGCGATGATCGCTGCGGGCGAGAAGCCCAGTTCGACTCCCAGGGGTACGAAGATAGCAGCAACGATCGGAACAGTACTGAAAGAACTACCGATACCCATGGTTACGAGAAGTCCGATCAACAACATAATAAAGGCGGAAACCACTTTACTTCCGCTCAAGGCAGAAGCTGCTGAGGTAACCAAGGACTCTACCGCGCCTGTTTCACGAAGAACTGCACCGTAGCCGGCAGCGACGAGCATAACAAAGGCGATGAAGCCCATGAGCTTGATCCCGCCGTTCATCATCTCATCAAGTTCCTTGAAGTTGAACGAACCGAAGGCGAACATTACGATAAGAGCGATCGTGGCTCCTACGGGAAGACCTCCGCTCCAGTCTTGTTTTACAAAAATAACCTGCACACCGAAAGCCACGATGGCGCCGACCAAGGCTCCCAGTTGAGCTTTGTTGAGCTTGTCGTTAGTCGCATGAGCGGATTCCTCGCTGATGGCAATATCCTTGTATTCTCTGTTTTTGGAGTAGGATACAAAGACAGCAAGCAGCAATCCGATGATCATGCCAAGTCCCGGAAGCATCATTGCAGGCATGACCTGGTTGACAGTAACTTCCACTCCGTTGTCTACAAGAGCTCCGGATACGATACTGTGGAATATGTATCCGAATCCTACAGGAAGAAGAACGTAGGGAGTCTTCAAACCGAAGGTCAAAGCACAAGCGACAGCGCGTCTGTCGATCTTCATCTTATTCATGAATCCGAGCAAGGGAGGAATCAGAATGGGAATGAAGGCGATATGAACAGGGATCAGGTTTTGAGAAAAACAAGCAATACCTGCGATGATCAGGACAAAAAGTTTCTTTTTGCCTGAGAACGTCTTGCTCAAGGCACGAACGAGAAAGTCCGCGATCCCCGTATGGCTGATCGCAACAGCGAGAGCACCGAGAAGAATGTAAGACAGAGCGGTTTCGGAGTTTCCACCCATTCCACCGATCAATGTACTCATTGTGGTACTGATGGGCAGACCGGCAACGATTCCGGCGACGATAGCTGCAATAAAGATCGCAAGCAGGATGTTAACTTTAAGCAAAGCCAACACGGTCATCAGTAAGACTGATACTACTACTGGGTTTGTTAACATAGAAGAATCCTCCTTCAAAATATAATGTTGTGAAAATTTAAAATTCTCTTCTTGATTCTACCACAAAATACACTTAAAGACCATACATCCGTACCACATTTATGAAAACGATTCCAGTTATCCGAGTAAGCAAGGTTTGAATGGATTTCACTTTCATCCGGGATATGGTATAATGGGCAGGTGAGATTTGTTTGCAGAGCTTTGAACTCACAAGCTTTTTGATATCGGAAACTATCGGACAAAGAGATCTCCTGTCTGCAAAGCTGTTTTGTGAAACGAAGATCTTCAAGCGTTTTACTTTTTGTACAGACTGAGATCGCTCTGTTTTTTTGGGATTATGTAGTGTTTTTATAGAGATGTAGATACTAAAGAAGGAGAAGTTATGTTAAAACATATGTGGAAGAAGCAGAATTTGTTTCTTAGAATTGCGGTCGGTTTTTTGGCGGGGATAGCGATGGGTTTTTTGTTCCCTGATTTCTCCAAAAAAGCGAATTTTGTAGGTACGATCTACCTGAATCTTATTCGGATGATGATCGTTCCTGTTATTTTCTTCTCGGTTTCGACGGGGATCATGAATTTGGAGGATACCAAGACTTTGAGAAGGATAGGTCTCAAGACGATCGTGCTCTTTGTAATGATGTTTCTCCTCTCGAGTGTCATCTCTCTCTTGGTGGCTTATCTGATAAGACCGGGGAGGGGTATCGTGATGGGAAAGATGGTCGCTTATGAAGGAGAGTTGGTGTCCCCTTCCATGGCGGATTTTTTTGTCAATATCGTTCCGAGCAATATCATCGAGGCGATGGCGAAGGGCAATATTCTGTCGGTCATCCTGTTTTCCGCACTGTTCTCGGTGGCGGTCCTGTCCGTAAAAGAGAAGGGGAAGCCGGTCTTTGATTTTGTGCACTCCTGCTCTGTCGTCTTTTTCAGGATGTTGGACTTTGTGATGGAAACCTCTCCACTCGGAGTGGCGTCCTTGATGGCGTTTTCGATCGCACAGTACGGGGCGGGAGTGTTTACGGCACTGGGAAAGTATATTTTTACGGCGTATACGGCCTCTCTTGCCGTGTTTTTTGTCGTTATGTTTATTCCCACATTGATCTACACTAAGATCCCTCCGAAACTTTTCTTGAGAGGTTTGTTTAAGATATGGATGGTCACCTTGTCGACAACGAGTTCTCAGGCGGCCTTGCCGATGTCGCTCAAGGTCAGCAGGGAGGAGTTTAAGGCGGGAGAAGAGGTCAGCAGTTTTGTTCTTCCTCTGGGCTGTACGATAAATATGTGTGGAGGTGCCTGCTCCTTCTGTTGTCTTGCGGTCTTTGTATCGGATTTTTACAATGTTCCTCTGAGCTTGACTCAAATCGTATATTTGGTGATCGTTGCTACGTTGATCAACATGGGGGCTCCGGGGATACCGGGAGGAGGAATTGTCCTTGGGGCATCCTTCCTATCTATCATAGGACTTCCCATCGATCTGATGGGGCCGATTGCTGCGTTTTACCGCTTGCTCGATATGGCATTTACCAGTATGAATGTAACGGGGGATATCGCTGCAAACCTTATTATTGCAAAGACGGAAGGGAAACTCGATCCTGTTTCGTCTTGAGTTCGTGAAGGGAGGAAGAGATGAAGATCATAGAGTTGACACAGGTTCAAAGAGAAGAAATCGACGAGAAGTTATACGAGTACGACAGGAGTTTTATGAAGAAGGAGATGAACGGGGGAGTTCACATAGGGATCGAAGTTGACGGAAGGCTCGTTGCAGGTCTCGATGCCGTTATGACCTCGTTTAGGATCCTGTATCTTTTGACCTTGTTTGTCGAAGAGGAGTATCGAGGCGGGGGCTTGGGCAAGGCTCTGATCGAAGAGATGGAAAGAAGGGCTGAGGAACTCGGAGCCGATACGATCCGGCTCGATACCTTCAGTTGGCAGGGGAAGGACTTTTATTCGGCTATGGGTTATCGGATCGTCGGACATTATGAAAATAAGGAAGATGGCTATGAGGAGTATTTCTTTTTGAAACGGATAGGATGTGAAAGATGAGCGGGCGTAGACAGAGGAGCAGAAACTTGATCACCGCGGTGTTTTTGGTATTGTTCCTATTTTCGTTTGCGGTGGTGGGAACTCTGTACTTTAAGCCCCTTTACTACCTGTTTGCAAAGAAAGTGTCTCTTGCCGAGACGACGGGGTTTTCCTATGAGTTCATCTTTCGCCAGTACGATGTTTTGATCGAATATCAGAGTCTTTTCTATACGGGGCCTTTGGTATTTCCCGATCTTGCGATGTCGGAGGCGGGGCGGATCCACTTTGAAGAGGTCAAGGCGGTGTTTGGGGTCATCACTGTCGTCTTGATCCTTTCCTGCTTCGTCCTTCCCTATCTCTTGAAGAAGGCCCGGAAGGAGGAGGACTACGGCTGCTTTCATCTTGCTGGTCTCCTTTCCTTGATCATCCCTGCCGTTTTGGGAGGATTTATTTCTTTGAATTGGGAGATGGCTTTTCGGGTGTTTCACGAAATCGTATTTCGAAACGATCTCTGGATCTTCGATCAGAGGACCGATCCCATCATCCTGTTTCTTCCGGACAAGTTTTTTATGGTGGAGGCGGTGATCATCCTGGTGGTGATCGTCTTAGGTTCGATCCTTTATTTTCTCCTGTATCGCCTTCTTTCCGGAAGGGGCAGGATCGACTGTCCGGCCCGGGAAGCATTTCGGGAGATGGAGGGAAGGGAGAGGGTGATGCTGTTCGGAAAACTCTACAATGTAAATCTTCTGCCCTCGTATTTTGAAGAAAGAGATGTGGAGATCATAGAGGGAGAGGTCGTTGTTCGAATGCGTAGAAAGGGAGATCGGAGGGAACTTGAGAAGAAGATTGGTCTTTGGTACCGTGGCGAGTTTGAAGCCTATTTGAGGAGGAGGGTACCCGAGTTGATCGAAGAACTCAATTATGAAGGGATTCCTAATGCAAGGTGGTCGGTGCGTTCCATGAAGGCTCGTTGGGGGAGCTGTATGGTCTATGGGGGTCACATCCTGTTCAACCTCTATCTCGTGAAGGCGGAGAAGTCACATATCGACTATGTGATCGTACATGAGTTGGCGCACTTTCTCTTTCCGAACCACGGTAAGGAATTCAAGGCTTTTTTGACTGCAAAGATGCCCGACTGGAAGAAGAGACAGGAGGAGCTCAATATAAGAAGGATTCGGATGGATGTTTGGCAGGACTGTTAGGGAGATGTCATGTAAAAAAACCGTGCATCATTCAAAAGGTAGGTGCAAGATCCATTTTGTATGGAGGGTGAATTTCTAGAAAGTGTGGATTTGAAGCATGTCTGCATTTTGGACTTTTATAAAAAGACCGTTATTTCGTCTTTCGCAAGGTTTTTGTACTTCATAAAATAACGTAAGAAGAAAAATATGACTTTTTGCGGTATTTCCATGATTTTATGTTGAAAAGGAGGGAGAAGGGATGCGTTTAGTCTGCTTGGGGGATAGCATTACCTACGGATACGGAGTTTCGAGAGACAGGAGCTGGTTTGCTCTGCTCGACGAGGCCCTCGGCTGTGAACTGATAAATCACGGAGCAAACGGTGCGACCGTCTTCGATATGATATATTTTTTTCAGGAGGAAGTCATCTATGAGGCGGCGACCGACCTGTTACTGATGGGAGGCATCAACGATCTGTTGATGGGAAGAACCTCGAAGACGGTCGGAGACAGGATCGAAGACATCGTCAAGCTGTGTGTGGAACATAGGATCGCGCCCAAACTGGCCACTCTGATAGAGCCGACCGAAGGGATCGCGAGGGAGTGGGATTTTGAGGAGGTCAAGGTCAGGCAGTTCGTTCAAAGGACGGGAGAAGTCAATGACAGGATCTTTGAACTTTGCCGAAGTTACGGTTTGGACTGCATTGATGTCGGTTCGATCTTCAGAGAAGTTGAGGATAGGGACAGTCTTCTTATGGACGGTCTTCATCCCAATGAGGAAGGACACAGGAAGATGTTTGAATATATAAAAAACTTCTATGCGAAGTATTTGAGAGAAGAAGGGAAGAAGGATGAGTAGAACGACGGTTGCGATAGTAGGAGGAGGAGCATCGGGGCTGGTAGCCGCGATCTCTGCCAAGAGGATGGGAGCCAAGGTAACGATATTGGAGAGAAATCCGAGGGTCGGTAAGAAGATCCTGGCGACGGGAAACGGACGGTGCAACCTGACCAATATCAATGCGGACGTCCCCTGTTACAATGGGGAGGATCCCAAGTTTGTTTGCAGCGCTTTTTCGCAGTTCGCGGTGGAGCAGAGTTTGGAGTTCTTTGAAGGCTTGGGCATCGAGTACAAGGTGGAAGAAGAGGGCAAGGTCTATCCGATGTCCGATCAGGCTTCTTCGGTTCTTGACGTTCTTCTCTACGAGGTGCACCGCCTCAAGATAGAAGTGCTCTGCGACAGCTTTGTTCAAGTGATCAAACCGACCAAAAAAGGCTTTCGTTTAAAGCTGGAAGACGGACGGGAGTTGTCATTTGACAAGGTGATCCTTTGTGCGGGAGGAAGCGCCATGCCTTCAAGCGGATCCGACGGCAACGGGTTTGAGCTTGCAAGGTCCCTGGGGCACAGTACGACAAAAATCTTTCCAGCCCTGGTCCAAATTATGCTCGAAGGAGATTTTTTCAAGCGGATCGACGGAGTGAAGTTTGTAGGAACGGTCGAGGTGATCGAAGAAAAGAAGGTGATCGCGAGCGACAGGGGAGATGTCCTCTTTACCAACTACGGGGTATCGGGACCGCCTATCCTTCAAGTGAGCAGGAAGGCTTCGGAGGCGAAGGAGCTGCGTAAAAAAAGAGAGCTGAAGCTCGTATTGATCGACTCCTTGGACAAGGAAGACCTCAGGAAGAGACTGGATCGACGTTTTCGAACCGCCCATTCAAAGACGGCGGAAGAGTCGATGATCGGCCTGATCAACAAGAGGTTGATTCCGGTGGTGTTGAAGGAGGCGGGGATCAGCGACCTGCGCAAAAAAGCCTCCGACCTGTCGGAAAAAGAGAAGGAGTCTTTGCTGTGTCTTTTGACCGACTGGAGGTTTGCGATCAAGGGCACCAAGGGTTGGCAGAGTTCTCAGGTTACAGCCGGTGGAGTGCGTACGGTAGAGATCTGTGCGGATACGATGGAGTCCAAACTGGTTCCCGGGTTGTATCTTGCGGGCGAGATCGTGGACATCGACGGACGTTGCGGAGGATATAACCTTCAGTGGGCATGGTCGTCGGGATATATTGCGGGACAAAACGCGACATACACATAAGGAGGACAGATGATCAGGATACAGAATATAAAACTTCCTGTCAAAGAGTTGGCGAAGAAGGACGAACTTTCACTTCTGCAAAAGGAAGTTGCAAAGAAGATCGGTATAAATAGACAAAAAGTAAGAAACCTTTCGATATATAAAAAATCGATCGATGCCAGGAAGAAGGAGAACATCAGCTTTGTGTACAGCTGTGATTTTGAGACCGACGGCGAAGAATCCTTGCTTCGAAAAGGCTCCAAACTCTCGCTTACCTTGACTCCGGACATGAGGTATCAGGAAGTCGAGCAGGGGAGCAGGGCGCTCGTTCACAGACCGGTCATCGTCGGCACGGGCCCTGCGGGACTCTTTGCGGGGCTTATCCTTGCGAGGAGGGGGTATCGTCCCCTTCTTCTCGAGAGGGGAGACGATGTCGATGAGAGGAAGAAGAAGATCGACAGGTTTTGGGAGACGGGAGAACTCGATACGCAGAGCAATGTGCAGTTCGGAGAGGGGGGAGCCGGCACGTTTTCGGACGGAAAACTGACGAGCCTTATTCACGACAAGAGGTGTCGCAATGTGTTGGAGGCTTTTATCGAGGCGGGAGCGCCCCAAGACATCCTCTATAAGAACAAACCCCATATAGGAACCGATATTCTGCGAGATACCGTAAAGAGACTTCGCCAAAGGATCATCGAATTGGGAGGAGAGGTCCGCTTTCGCTCGCAGTTGACGGATATAAAGATCGAGGACGGAAGACTCGTCGGGATCGAGATAAACGAGGCGGAAAGGATGGACTGCGAAGTACTTCTGTTGGCAACGGGTCACAGCGCAAGGGATACCTTCGAAATGCTCTATCACAGAGGGCTCGATATCTCTCAGAAGGCTTTTTCCATCGGTGTTCGCGTGGAGCACAGCCAGAGTCTGATCAACAGGTCGCAGTACGGCGCAGACTCCGAAGGCCTGCTCGGAGCTGCGGATTACAAGCTTTCCTACCGCAGTCCGAACGGGAGATCCGCCTACACCTTCTGTATGTGTCCGGGAGGCTATGTCGTCGCCGCGGCATCGGAGGAAGGCATGGTCGTGACCAATGGAATGAGTGAGTACAAGAGGGACGGAGAAAATGCCAATTCCGCCCTCCTCGTCAATGTAACACCGGAGGACTTTGGTTCCGATCATCCCTTGGCGGGAGTGGATTTTCAGCGAAGGTGGGAGAGACTCGCCTTTGAAGAGGGAGGAAGAACCTACTGCGCTCCTGCCCAGAGGATTGGGGACTTTCTCGATAAAGGCTTCGATGAAACAAAACTCGTCCGCCACAGCTATCGTCCGGGGATCACCTACACTGCATTGGACAGGTGTCTGCCGGACTACGTGATAAGCACGATGAAGGAGGCACTGGTCTACTTCGATGAGAGGCTGGAAGGCTTTGCCTCAGGAGAAGGGCTGATGATAGGGGTCGAAACGAGGAGTTCTTCACCGATCCGGATGAAGAGAAATGAAGATCATATCTCAAACCTTGCAGGGGTCTATCCTGTCGGAGAAGGGGCGGGGTATGCCGGAGGGATCATGTCGGCGGCAGTCGACGGGGTCAAGACGGCCGAAAAGGTCATAATGGCCTACCGATCTTTTATAGAATGATATTGTATTACTTGAAAAAGCGAGAGACGGATGTTAGACAGGTACAAACGTGTCTATTGATCTTATAGTTGCTCTGGATTTTGAAACTTAATGACAAAAAGTTGTGCGTCCCCCTTGTATCGCAGTGTATTTTTTAGAGAATTGCACAAACTTCATAAACAGAAACACGGATATCATGGAGTATTTGATAAGTTGAGAAGGACGGAAAAATGAATAGAAAAACAGTTTCTATAAAGGACATGAGAATATTGGTGTACGGAGCCGGAGTGATCGGTTCCCTGTATGCGGCGCTATTTTCGAAGGCGGGTTGTGAGGTGAGTGTATATGCCAGGGGGTCGAGATTGGAAGAACTCGAAACGAGAGGCTTACTCTACGAAGAAGGGGGAAGGACTGAAAGAGCCGAAATAAGAGTGCTCAAAAGTCTTGAAGCGGATGATCGCTATGATTATATCTTTTTGGCCGTCCGTGAAAACGCCCTGCATCGAGCTCTTTTAGAATTAGAGACAAATTGCAGCCCTACGATCGTAACGATGGTCAATTCCTTGGAAGAGTATCCAATCTGGGAGGATATCTGTGGAAGAGGAAGAATATTACCGGCTTTTCCCGGAGCAGGAGGTTATATTGAAAAAGGGGTGTTAAAGGCGAGACTTACTCCTAAGATGATCCAACCGACTACGTTTGGAGAAGTGGATGGAAGAAGAACCTTGCGTCTGGAAAGGTTGGAGTCCTTGTTTTATTCCTGTAAAGTTCCTTATCAGATCGTAGAGGATATGCACACTTGGCAAATCTGTCATTTGGCGATGGTCTTACCCTTGGCTCGAGCTTATTATGAGGCGGAAAACCCTCTGAATGTAGGGAAGGAAAAACCTGTTATGTATCGAGCGGCAAGAGATTTGAAGAAGAACTTCCTCCAACTTCATCGCTCAGGTATCGTCCTTTCTCCACCCAAGATGAACCTGTTTCGACTTCTGCCGGTTTCTATCCTAAGCTTTACCTTGAGCTTGGTTTTTCAAAGTGAGTTTGGGAATCTTTTTATGTATCGTCATGCGATGAAGGCTCCGGATGAGATGAAAGAGCTTGAAATTCAGTTTCTATCTTATATGGAGAATATTGATACGACAAAGTGATAGCGAAAACACCGGGTTCCATCGGATCCTGGTGTTTTTGTGTGGAAAATTTGAAGAAACAGGGGGAAAAATGAGGAAATACGGGAGATAAAGTTTGGGAAACAAGATCGAAGATACAAGGATAAAAAAGTTTAAAAAGATTAAAAACAGAGCATTTGAAAGGAATATTCAGCTTTGGTAGTACCTTGTCGGGAACTTAGGGAGTAGAAATCGCTACGTATAAGGGGGCTTTTAAGAACAGTGTAAAGATGGTATAATCTCAAAAATAAAGGGAGTCGTATTATTAAGAGGGTTTAGGCTTTTTTGTT
>JAUMWQ010000243.1 GCA_030529565.1 Filifactor alocis
CCGATGGCTTGCGCAAAAAGTGTTATATTTGTCATAAAGGAAGTAGAGGAGTTGGAGACTCTTTACTAAGGTAACATTTTGTTCCTTAGCTCTACTTCTTTTTTTGATGTTTATCAAAATATTTAGGACAACATTGTTTTTTTATGTAAGTTTGCAAGTCGAATGTAAGATTAACAAAACAACTATGAAGGAATTGCCAAAATTTCATCAAACATGCATTCCGATACTTGATATTTTAAGTAGTGGAGAACTCATCTCCCATAGGGAGATGTTGAGGAGAGTTATTGAAAAGTATTATAAAGACTTGCCGCAAGAACTTTTAGACCAGAAAACGAAAAGCGGAGCAAATCTGATTTCAAATAGAATTGCTTGGGGGAAATCCTATCTAAAACAAGGAAAGTACATTCAATGTCCTGAACGAGGTATGGTTCAAATTACCGAACGAGGGAGAAAAGCTCTTAGCAATAGAGAGTCTTTGGAAAAGAGTAGTGAAAGTTCTGATACAATAGATTTCTATGTGGAAGATAGAATTTCGTCTTTTGTAGACCATACAGAAATGAGAAACGCATCTCCACAAGATTTAATTGATAGAGGGTTTGGTGAGATCGAAATGCAAGTGAAGAATGATCTACTTGAAAGGTTAAAACAGATTGACCCATATTATTTTGAAAAAGTCATATTAATCCTTCTGAAGAAAATGGGATATGGGGATTTCATAGAGACTTCAAGATCGAATGACGGCGGCATTGATGGGATTATTAATGAAGACCAATTAGGACTTGACAAGATTTACATACAAGCTAAAAGATATGGAGACAATAAGGTTCGAGAGAAAGATATTCGAAATTTTATTGGGGCAATGAGCGGTGATACAACAAAAGGTGTTTTTGTTACAACAACAGATTTTGATCAAGGAGCCATAAAAAAAGCACATGATGCACATCATACGATAATATTAATCAATGGTTCAAAGCTTGTTGATTTAATGCATCAATATAACGTCGGAGTGCAAATTAAGGAGAGCTATGAAGTAAAGATTGTTGATGAGGATTTTTTTGAAGGAGAATAGAAGGTTATGTCACATTGTGTTACGATTGTCTCCCTCGGGCCGGGAGATCCTGAATTGATTACGCTCAAAGGGCTGAACAGCCTGCGGGAAGCCGATTATATCTTCTGTCCGGCAACGGTTAGGTCTGACGGTACGATGCTCTCGCGTGCACAGGAGATACTTGCTGAGCTGGGCATTTCGTCTTCGGGGATCTGCCTTTTCCCGGTTGCGATGAACGAGAACCGTCGTTATGCTACGGACAATTACGCGGATGTGGCACGTATGATCGCGGAGAAATACAGGGCAGGGTATAAGGTTGTTCTAACGGCCGAGGGCGATGCCGGATTCTATTCGTCGTCTGCTTATGTAAGTGATATATTGACGGCTCAGGGGATATCTGTCAAGCGGATTGCCGGTGTGCCGGCTTTTATCGCCTGCGCGGCTTCGGAAAATATCCGTATCTCGGAACAGAACGAAGAGACAACCGTCATCACGCACCTTGCCTCAGCAGCAGAGTTGATAACGCGGATCGGTGAAGGGCGTACGCTTGTGTTGATGAAGGCTTCGCGATTCGAGTCGTTTATCAAGGAAGCGTTGAAAGTTGCACCCGACAATGTGATATTCCATTATTTTGAAAACGCTGGTATTGCTGCGAAGCAGTTTTATACTTCTTGTCGCAAAGAAATCCTTGCTCGTCGTTTCCCTTACTTTTCGTTGCTGCTTATACGGATTGAGGACTAAAGCCTTATCGGATCAGGCTTTGAGAAACAGTCGGAGATCATACAGCCGTTTCACGATCCACCATACGGCAAACGACTGGAAACAAACGCCTATTAACGGGTAATAGGCGCCCATCCACTGTTCGAGTCCGAAGAAAAGGGAG
>JAUMWQ010000023.1 GCA_030529565.1 Filifactor alocis
GTACGGGTTGTACCGGTTGTGTTCCGTGTGCAAGTTTCGTTCCTTCCCACTTCGCCTTTTGGGAGAAAGGATAACTCTTAGATATCATTACCGCAGATTCCGCCCGTGTGATTTTGGACTTCGGATTGAATTTGCCTGTGGTCTGGATAATCCCCTTCTTTCCAAGCACCTCAATATAGGGAAGAGCCTTTCCGTCAATGGACGCAACATCCTTATACTTTACATTGGGCACCTTGGAGAACTCCTTGTTCAATCCCAGAGCATTCACCAGCAGCATTGCATACTCCTGTCTAAAAGACAAGGATTGCACATAGGTACCCTTTGTCTGTGTCATAAAGTAAGGGATACTTTTTTCAGGGAAGAGTTTTTTCTCCACTCCAAACACAATATACTTCTGTGCCCATGGAGGGATCTTACTCTTTGTCATCGTTGCCTGATATTTAGATTTGTTCTTGGAATAAATTTCTTCGATCTGAGAATCCGGGAACAAATTACTGATCATAATGATACTTTCGATCTTCGTTACCGGTCTTGCAGGTCTGAAGGTATTGTCATCATATCCCTTCAAGATGCCTTTTGCAACAACATCATTTACATGGATCGACGCCCAGTGTCCCTTCATATCATTAAAGTCGTTTGCATACGTTGCCACAGTAGAACACATCATGCTCAAACTGAGCAAAAGCGCTCCCGCCACTTTCTTTCTCTTCATCAACACTTCCTCCTTCTTGATTCGGCTCTATAATCATCTTGTCTTATAGATGTTCACTTTACGATACTACCCATTTTCATTATATACTACCAATATGATAATTCCAACACAGCAAGATTACAGTTTCATTTCACTTATCTTCAGTGTTCACGAAGAGCCCTGTCCTTCAAAATCGCAAGAATCTTATCTCTAAGTTCTTCCCTTTGAAGAGCGAAATCGATCGTTGCCTCGATGAAACCTGCCTTATCTCCTATATCATAACGCTTACCCTCAAAGATATAGGCATACATTTTTTCTTCCTTCAACAAGGTCCTCAAGGCATCCGTCAATTGGATCTCCCCGTTCTTTCCGGGAGCGGTATTTTCCAATATCTCAAAGATCCTCGGAGTGATGATGTAACGCCCCAAGATGGCGACGTTGGAAGGAGCTTTCCCAATCTCGGGCTTTTCCACCAAGTCAGAAACCTCGTACAGATTATCCGATCTCTTAAGTCCGTCTACGATCCCGTACTTATCGACTTCCGTCTCCTCCACTTCCTTCACGCCCAAGATAGCTGCCCCGTAATCATCATAGGCATCGATCAACTGCTTAAGGCATGGAGTTTTTGCATCGACGATATCGTCTCCAAGAAGGATGGCGAAGGGTTCGTCTCCGATGAAACTCTTAGCACAAGATACTGCATGTCCCAATCCCTTGGGCTCCTTCTGGCGAATATAGTGAATATTCACCATATTGCTGATGTCCCGAACCAGCTTGAGAAGTTCAGTCTTTCCTGATTTCTCCAACTCCAGTTCAAGCTCAACAGATTTGTCAAAATGGTCCTCAATGGATGATTTGTTCCTTCCTGTTATGATCAATATCTCTTCGATACCGGAATTCACCGCTTCTTCAATGATATATTGAAGGGTCGGTTTGTCAACAACAGGCAACATTTCCTTCGGTTGTGCCTTGGTTGCAGGCAAAAAACGACTGCCCAAACCTGCAGCAGGTATAATTGCTTTTTTTACCTTCTTCATAGTACTTCTCTCCCGTTCCTATTCTTATTCATCATTATAGTGTATGCTTTCTCTTCTTTCAAGTATTTGTTTCAAGGGAGAAAACATCGTTTTCCTCCCCATATCTCTCTTCTTTCAAAATCTTTTGAAAAGATATGATTCCCCTACTTTGTGTCGATATCCCCAGAGCTCTTCGAACTTATGATTCCGGCCCAAGAATTCTAAGGAGATACCGCATAATTCTAAAAAACAGAGAGAAACCGGTTTCATACAAAAAATAAAATTGTTGAAAGTGTTCATTTTACAAGATTTTTGTACTGTGTAAAACAACAGCAAAATCGAGATGCAGCTTTGTGCGGTGTTGCCCTAAAAATTATATAAAATTTCTTCAGCTGAAAACTCCTATGCCTATGCTATGATCCTTTCCAACTGACCTCTTGAGTTTTTGAAATATATAAGACCCCAAAGCCGTTTTTCAATAATTACACATCTCACAAACTCAATATTTTAATTAGGAAAATACAGCATAATTCGAAAAATTTTTATAAGATCCGTTTTATATAAGGGATGAAATTCCCGAAAGTATTAGTTTTACAAGCTTTCGTCTTTTACAAACTCAAAACTTACCTTTGTGTGGCGCTTCTTTAGTTTGTATATAACGACCGGTTTCCGCCTGTAAAACAAACTCCTTTCAGGCCCCGAAATCCATATGATTAACCTCCTTCTTTCTCTTCTAAATGAAACAAGACCTTCCTTTCAGTCAGTATATCACTTTTTAAAGGGTTTTTTGCGGTTTTTTTGTGGCTGAAGAAGCATACTATTAAGCAACCACCCCGTTTTTTCATAAACTCTTCCGAATCGATATGCCACGCCCCTTATCCCTTTTTGATCCGTCCCCCTCAATCAAATCGAAAACAAAAAATGACGGATGGTCCTTCGCAATATTATGCAAAAAAATCTCCGTCATTTTTTGTAGTAGATTAATGTGTACTTATATGATAGTTAGTTCTATCAGCAAATTCATTTACCGAAAGCCTATGGCTTCGTGTTTTTACAGACCTGCTTCCTTCATGCACTCTTCCATGATAGCAAGAGCTTCGTCCAGTACTTCTTTCTCGATGGTCAAAGCAGGGATGAAACGAAGTACGTTTCCTGCCGTGCAGTTGAGGATCAAGCCTTTTTCAAAGCAGGGATCGGTGATCACGTGAGCGTCCGGAACATCGATAACCGCACCTACGATCAAGCCTTTTCCGCGAACTTCTTTGATGCACGGATGGTCTTTCTTCATTTCGTTCAATCTGTTTACAAGGTATTCTCCCATTTCGTTCGCTCTATCCAAGAGTTTTTCTTCAAGGATGATGGACAGCGCAGCACATCCGCAAGCGGTAGCGAGGGGGTTTCCTCCGAAGGTCGTTCCGTGATTACCAGGTTGCAAGGTGTTAGCCGCATCGCCTTTTGCAGCGATCGCTCCGATCGGAATACCATTTCCAAGTGCTTTCGCCATCGTCATCACATCAGGCTCCACTCCTGTCCACTGATGAGCAAAAAGTTTTCCTGTTCTTCCGCAACCAACTTGAACTTCGTCAAAGATAAGAAGAAGTCCTTTTTCGTCGCAAAGTTGACGAAGGTCTCTTAGGAATTGATCTTCCGCAACGATAACTCCACCTTCTCCGATGATGGGCTCGAGCATAATTGCAGCAGTTTTATCAGTTACAGCAGCCTTTACAGACTCGATGTCATTATAGGTAGCATAGTCAAATCCATCCGGCAACGGCTCGAAACCGATTTGTACCTTGTCTTGTCCTGTTGCTGTCAAAGTAGCCAAGGTTCTTCCGTGGAAGGATTGCTTCATGGTGATCACTCTGTATCTTTCCGGATGTCCATGGTCTTTTTGGTATTTACGAGCGATTTTGATAGCTCCTTCGTTTGCTTCCGCACCGCTGTTTCCAAAGAATACTTTATCAAAGCAGCTGTTGTCTACGATGAGCTTAGCCAATCTTACTTGGGGCTCGATCCAGAAGTAGTTTGCGCAGTGCATCAAGTTATCCAACTGATCTTTTACCGCTTCGATGAACTTGGGATATCCATGTCCAAGGTTGTTTACCGCAACTCCTTGAAGAAGGTCGATGTATTTTTTTCCGTCTGCATCGTACAGATAGGATCCTTCTCCTTTTACCATTGCAACACCATATCTTCCGTAGGTGTTCATCAAGCACTCTTTACCCACTGCCATTGCTTCTGCATTTGTCTTAAATTTCTCCATGGTTCTGTTCCTCCTATTTCATTACTGTAGAATTTCTTAACCTTGTCCTTCATATTTCAAAAACTACGATACCGTTGTCTTACCAAGCTGTCAAGGCCTCCGACACCCGTCGTTTTCATCCTATCAAGAACCCTTGTGTCCTACTTGATACCGACACTTTCCTTGTCTACTCCGATGGTTGTTCCGTTTCCTTCTTCGAAGAATTCTTCATAAAGGATGCTATGCGGTTTTCTTCCGTCTATGATCTGAACTGTCTTAACTCCGTTTTCAATTGCTCTTACACAGCAGTCGATCTTGGGGATCATACCTCCGGCGATCACACCCTTGTCTTTCAACAATGGCACATCTTTTGTATTGAGGTAACTGATGACATCACGAAGTTCTATGCTGTTGCAGAGTCCTTCGATATCGGTCAACAGGTAGAGTTTATCCGCGTTCAATGCAGCTGCAAGTTCTCCTGCCGCAGTATCTCCGTTGATGTTGTAAGTGTTGCCTTTTCCATCCGAACCAATGGGAGATACGATGGGAATGATGTTTTTCTCAAGCAGAGCTTCGATCGCAGTCGGATCTACGGACACGACTTCGCCTACGAAACCGTAATCATATTCGCCTTCCGTCTTTTTACAATGGTAGATGCCTGCACTTACACCGGATACTCCGACTGCTGTTCCGCCTGTCTTAGTAACGTTTTGCACGAGTTCCCCGTTTACCTTTCCTGCAAGAACCATCTCTACCACTTCGATCACTTCTTTACTCGTAACTCGAAGACCGTTTACGAACTCACTTTGGATGTCGAGTTTTTTAAGCATCTCATTGATCGCGGGACCTCCTCCGTGAGAGATGACCGGCTTGATCCCCGCAAGTTGCATCAACACGATGTCTTCGATAACGGATTGCTTGATCTCATCGTTGATCATAGCATTTCCGCCGAATTTAATCACAACTACCTTACCCTTGCCGTTGCGAAGATAAGGCATGCTGCTCACAAGGTTTTGAACCGCTTGTTCGTTGTTCATATGCCCTCCTTGAATTAGCTACGATAGTCTCCGTTAATTTTTACATAATCATAGGTCAAGTCGCATCCGAAAGCAGTTGCACACTCTTCTCCGTCATGGAAATCAAGATAAACATAGATGTCTTTTTCTTTCAAGATGGTAGCAGCCTTTTCTTCATCAAACGCGAGCCCTGCTCCCTCAAGCATTACATCAATTTTTCCTGCCTTGCTCTCAAGTGCAACGTCAATTTTTCCTGTTTCAAACTCCGCTCCTGAATAACCCGCTGCGGAGATAACGCGTCCCCAGTTCGCATCCTGTCCGA
This sequence comes from Filifactor alocis, assembly GCA_030529565.1. GTDB lineage: Bacteria > Bacillota > Clostridia > Peptostreptococcales > Filifactoraceae > Filifactor > Filifactor alocis_A. Next base: position 5,288 of record JAUMWQ010000023.1, read on the forward strand.
AGATCGCGCACTTAAACAGGTTGGAACCTGCAACCGCACGAGCTACCTTTCTTGCATCATCCTGTGTCTGTAGATTGTTTGCATGTACGACGATAAGGTGGCTTGCTCCTTCTCCGTCCGCTGCAATTTTCTTCGCCATTTCCATACTGATGTATTCGATCGCTTCGTAGAACTTCTTGATATCTTCTTCACTCTTAACCTCTACTCCCGACATTCCGTTTGCCAAAAGGAGCAGGCAGTCGTTTGTACTTGTATCTCCGTCAACGGTCATCATATTGTAGCTCTTATCGACCGCTTTCTTGAGCATTCCCTGCAACACTTCTTGGCTGATGGTCGCGTCGGTCGTTACAAATGCCAACATGGTAGCCATGTTCGGATGGATCATACCCGAACCCTTAGCCATAGATCCGATACGAATGGTTCCTCCTGACAACTCAAGTTCAAAAGAGATCTCTTTGGGAACGGTGTCCGTTGTCATAATCGCTCTTGCGATCGAAGGACCGTTGTCCGCACTCAAAGTCGGAACAATGTCTTTTACAGCATTCAACATTTTTTCCATGGGAAGTTGAACTCCGATAACTCCTGTGGAGCATACGAATACATCATCCGCTTGAAGTCCTAAATGGTCTCCTGTACATTGTGCAAGCTTTCTTGTGTTTTCCAGACCCAGGGTACCGGTAGCGGCATTCGCATTTCCGCTGTTGATCAGGATCGCTTGAGCCGAACCCGTCTTTACGATCTCTCTGCAGTAGATGATGGGCGCAGCAGCGAACTTATTTGTTGTAAACATTCCTGCACAAACAGCTTTCTCTTCGGAATATAGGATAGCTATATCCGGTTTTTCTTTCTTCTTACTCTTGATACCGCAATAGATCGCTCCTGCCTTAAATCCTTTAGGAGCAGTAATTCCACCTTCAATAAAACGGTATGTATCCATAGTTTTATCCTCCTTAAAATCCTTTTTCTTTGGTTTCGGGGCAATGACATATCGCCCCGAAACCCTGTTCATCAATTTACAATTTTATATCTTAAGCTTTAAGATACCGACTTCAGTGTACCTCTAATCTATGGGAACATCGGTGCAATGATCAAACCTGTTGTCTCTTCCAAACCGAAGATAATGTTCATGTTTTGAATCGCCTGTCCTGCAGCACCTTTTCCGATATTGTCGATGACCGAGCAGATGATGATTCTTTGTGTTCTCGGCTCGTAAGCTGCTGCCACGTGGCAATGGTTGGTTCCTACCGTCCATTTTGTATTCGGCCAATCTCCTGCTTTGTGCGGGAATACAAACGGCTCGTCTTTATAATACTCTAAGTACATCTCGTAGATCTCGTCGTCTGTCATAGGTCTTTTCAAGTCTCCGTAAATGGTGACATGAATTCCTCTGGGCATGGGCGCCAAGTGAGGAGTGAAAATGATTTTTGAAGGCTCTCCACCGATCATTTCAATACTTTGTTCGATTTCAGGAGTATGTCTGTGTCCTGCAACACCGTAAGCCTTGAAGTTTCCGTCCTGTACCATGTGCAACTTCGCAAAGTCCGGTCTTCTTCCCGCTCCGGTCGTACCGCTGATCGCTTCCACGATAATAGAATCTTTTTCGATCAGTTTCTTGTCGATGAAGGGATACAGTCCCAACGCGGATGCTGTAGGATAACACCCGGGGTTGGAAATAAGGCTCTTTCCTTTTATGTCCTCTCTCCAAATCTCAGGGATGGAGTAAACAGCGTCTCTACACATTTGCGGATAGTTACACTCTACCTTATACCACTCTTCCCACACCTTGGAATCTCTGAATCTGATATCAGCTCCAAAGTCAATTATCTTTACGCCTTTTGCCAAAGCTTTTTCTGCGATCGGAAATACTTTTCCGGGATCCACCGCAAGGAACAATACATCCGTTCCGTTCAATATAGTCTCCAAGTCCTCATCGCTGTCGGACAACAATACCGCATCGTAAAAACCTTGAATAGCAGGGTGAACATCAGCAATATGCTCTCCTGCGGAAAAACCGTCTGCAACATATGCAAGCTCTGTTTCGGGATGGTTGATCATAAGCCTCAAAAGCTCTCCACCCGCGTTACTTGCAGCTCCCAACATAGAGAATCGAATCATCAAAACTCCTCCTTCAAATAATTAGTATCCATGGTATATATCTTAACATAGCAATACTATTATAAGCATATTTCGTGCCAATTTCAATAAATTTTGTATATTTTTTAAAATCTCCTTCCAAGTGTTTGAAACCAAGAGGATGGGAAACTTCACGTATTTGAGTATTCCTTTCAAAATCTTCCAATTCCCTTTTGTTGCATTTTTTATGTACAAAAAGCAAAAATATCGGCAGCTATACCGCAAATGTTTTTGCTTTTTATTTCATTTCTCTGTTTTGTCCGAGTTTATAGACCGAAGTTTATGAACGAAACCTTGGCAAACAACGTTCGAAAGCCTAAAACAATGTATTATAAGACATTTTTTAACTTTTCGTTTTTGAATCAATACAAGGGATTTGTTTCAAGAATTTTTCCAAAATTCAATCCGGTGCAAATATTTTTGCTTTTTATTTTCCCGTCGCCTCATTAAACTGTTCGCGAGTAATGGAAGTCATTGCAAAAGCTCCTCCGTTTGTGGATTTGAGAAGATAGTAAGTTCTCTTACCCTTGATCTCTTCAATGGCGAAACTTCCATTCAAGATGCTCGACTTCAACTCGATCGAACTTCCTTTGATCTTGTAGGTTCCGCTAACGATATCCTTGCTTCCCAAAGGCGCAACATGGAAAGTTCCATCGGATCGGAAGTCAAAGACAAACTTGCTCTTCTTCATATTCTGCATTGCAAAAGCTCCTCGTATGACTCCGGCAGATACATTGCCCTGTGTGGTCTTATCCGGCTGTATGGGTTTGACAGGTTTATCCGGTTTTGAAGGTTCCACCGGTTTGGACGGCTCTATCGGATTGACCGGTTCAACGGGATTGATCGGCTCGATCGGATCTGCAGGTTCGATTGGGTTTACCGGCTCGGACGAAGGGACAGGAGACTGGTTCGCAATGTTCTCTTCTCCCAGTACCTTTGCATCCAAACTCCCCTTTACCTGCTCGTAGTAAGAGGGCGACATAATAAAGACTGTTTTGCTGCTCGCCTGCCATCCGACCTTATAACCCATCTTTTGAGAGATAAAGGACAGAGGCACCAGGGTGCTAGACCCCACAATGGCGGGCCCGACTTCCAAACTCTGCGCTTCTCCATTTACAAAAGCAACTTTATTACCTATCGCCAAGGTAACTGTCGTTTCATCCTTTGTTCCCGTTACAGTCTTAGTCTGAGGGTCCCAAAATATCTGTTGGGCTCCTAATCCTTCAAATACAGCTCGAAACGGAACCATGGTTCTGCTCTGTATGATGGTTGCCTCCGCCGAACCCGACATTTCCGCGCCGTCGATATACACACGGATCGTCGGAGCGGCAAATGATGTGCCGGCCAAAGCCGTTACCAGTCCTACCGTTATACATAATCGAAGTATCTTTTTCATCTCATCCCCCTACTTCTTCTCTCGATATAGTTTTTTATACTCTTCCACCTGTTGATAGAGAGAGTAGACCGTTTCCAAATACGACTTTTCGTTAGCGAAATACTCTGCCTCTTTTTTTAAATAATCCAACTTGCTCACCTTACCAAGTTTATAGCGAAGAATCTCGTTCTCGTAACTCTTCTTTTGTTGCTCAAAGTTTCGTCTCGCCTGTTCCAGATCCAAAAAAGAAGACACACTGTCTATATATCCTTTTTGAAGACTTCTCGTCACATCTTCCCTAGTCTTCTCATAATCCTCCTGTAACTCCTTGAGGTTGATGAGCTCTTCAATATCCTCTTTTTCCTTGCCCCTCTCATGGCTCTTATCAAGGTTTCGTTGCGCTTGTGCCTTCCTGTCCAGCTCCTTCTTCTGTTCATTGAGCGACTTCAGTCTTGCATAGTCTTCTGCATTCATATTCGAGGGAAGATATACAGCTTCTATTCCCTGCCCCGCCTTGGAGATAATACTCTCATCGATCGTCTCGTACCTAGCGTTGGGAGAGTAGCCGAGAAGTTTGTTCAACTCCTCATAGGCCTTGTCAAGCGCCAGTTCTTCCTGCTTTACATTCAGGATCGCCCCCTTCTTGACGATTTGAGCATTCTTTACATCTACCGAAACGATTTTGCCAAGTTCATGGCTCACCTCCGACACCATCTTTCCAAACTCGGAAAGCTCCCTTGCGTTTTTCGCTATCGTCAACTTATTCTCCTGCAACAAGAGGTTGAAGAAGGCAACCTCTGCTGCATCTTCATTGGCCAAACGGATCTCTTCCAAAACCTCAGAGAGTTTCTCCAGATCCCTGACCGGATCCGTCGGTAGATCATCGACCTTAAAATAGGTCACCTTCTCATTTCCCACCTTATCCAAACTCACAAAGCGTTTGCCATAGCGTTTCTCATAGTCTGCCTTCAGCTTCTCAAGTTCCACCTGTTTATCCTTGTAATACTCTTCTCCTCGAATAAACTCCCTCGCCTGTTTCTTTACTTCCTGAATGGTCAGGCTTGAGGGAGCCTTCTTGTACTCAACCCTTTCCTGCGCAAGAGACGGACTGAACGTCCCTATTATAAGCAACAGAGCTAAGGCTGTTGAAACCATCCTTTTCATGCCCCACATCCTTTCCCTAGACTTCCACCCACATTCGAGCCGGTACTTCCCTCATCGAAAGCACCATGCTCAAAGGGTTTCGAAGCTTTTCAAATTTCCATCTTTCCTTAATTTTCGTCTATGACCGATCACACGATACTTCCTTCATCAAGCGGCCTCCTTAGATAAGACTTCTTCCGGCGCTACTGAACAAACCTATCTCAACACAATCTCTTCGGAACGTTTCCATAGAGACAACGCTCGCTCGATCGATCACCATCCTTCCTCCATCTTCTTTTATATTATAAACAAATCCTATCAAAAATACGATAACAGTAAGATTACAAAATTGTAGAGAGGTTTATCCGTCTTTAAATCCAATAAAGAGAATACCGCACGAAAACAAGCTTTGGCTTCTTTCTCGTACGGTATGTCTTCTAACCGGATCAGATCTGTCTTTAAAAACCGGTCTCCCCCTAATACCTGCTGCAAATTATAATTCAAAGCGATATGTTTTACAGAACTGACATTTAAATCGGAAAAATGAGGTGCAGAGTCAAACTCCTAATCTTTTTTGAGTTTACGAAATACAAAAACTTACCGTATGAAAATTTTTAACAATTTCAACCTTATATACCATCGATTTTGTGCCGATTTTCGGAATCATAGGACATCGTCCTATGATCGTAACCGTTGTAATAGGCTTTTTTATGAAGATTTTTCCATAAAATTTTTTTGTTATTCTGACTCCTGAAGTTTCTCGTATAAGTTTTTGTCCGTCTTATAGATCCCCTGATACGGTCGTTCGATATAGTACCTTCCTCCATCCTCATAGGCAAAGAAGCTCGTCATCTCCTCTCCGAAGTAGATATCTACCCGTATAAAATGCTCCGCCTGCGGAACATCCTGAACACTCTGCTTGCGGGTCGGCTCAGCTGCCGAAACTTCCGCGAGCACATCGCCGATCCAAGTTTGATCCGTATGACGAATCCTATTTTCCTCTATGGATACCTCAACACTCTTCACTTGCGATGCTTGCGGAAGTTCCATAGGCTCCGCCTTATCACCGCAGGAGACCATAACTAAAACACAGCATAAACAAAGAAAAACCGACATATATTTTTTCATCCGTTCCACTCCTTATAAAAACTTAGGGAACACGTTGCATTGATTAGGCAAGATTTTTTGTTGTGCCAAGGTTTTCCCCGCCCGAAGAATATCCTTACGACATCCCGATCGAACGGTGGACGCTACAATCCTGATCACATCGTCATCTCCCATAATACATTGATACACCCATACTCATACTGATTTCAATCACTCTGTTAACCCTCAGCATATTACAGAATATGAAATAAGACTGACTGTCAACATGTCATTACAACAGACTGAGAACAATATTGTCCGATTGTTGAAGCAGAACACATTCATACAAGGAAGTTCAAGCAGGGAAATTCAAGGTCTCAAACAGCTTTTACCCAAAACTCCCCCTTCTCTTCCGATTAAAGTCGGTACGCCTTATCCCGCAATCGACCTGAGTTTTTATTCCGATACAACAAGGGCTCTACTCGTACCTTAAGGCTTCGATCGGATCGAGTTTGGCAGCCTTTCTCGCCGGATACAGACCGAAGAAAAGACCTACCAACGAAGAGAAGATGACCGCTCCGACGATCGTCACCGGGTCGATGACCATACTCGTCTTGACAAAATAAGCTCCTACCCTTCCGATCCCAAGCCCCAAGAGAATCCCGATGATCCCTCCTATCAGAGATAGGATGGAGGCCTCTATCAGGAACTGAAAGAGGATGTTGCCCGTCTTGGCGCCCAAGGACTTCCTTATCCCTATCTCGCGTGTACGCTCAGTAACGGACACAAGCATGATATTCATGATTCCTATCCCGCCTACCAGGAGGGAGATCGCCGCTATAGCTCCAATTCCCAAGGACAGGGTTCCTAAAATCTCGTTGATCTGATTTGCTTCTTTCTGAGCGGAATAGACCTTATAGGTTCCTTCCTTCTGTTCCTTCATCTCATAGAGAAACTTCTCGATCTCCGCCTGCACCTTTTCAATATCGTAGTCCCTATTTAAATACATACTGATGTTCCCCGTCGTCCAATTGTTTCCATACAGAGTGTAGGGCACAAAACTGATCTTCGTCTGTCCATTTCTTCCCGCCCCCATCTGTCTGGCGAAGGCGCTGATCTTGAACTCGTACACTCCGACGATCGTCATCTCCTTCAGGTTACCTTCCAAAGTCACATTGATCCTCTGTCCAATGACGTCCGTGGTACCCGAGACCTCCATGGCAAAGTCCTTGTCGATGACGATGACATCCTTTTGCTTTTCGATATCTTCCTCGTTGATCATCCTGCCCTTGACCATCACCATATTGGGAACTGTCGACAAGTAGCCTACATCGACCCCGTTCAAGCTTAATTTGTAGCTCTTGGAATTTATCTTAAGTTCTGAAGTCGATCCCTCTCCGCTCGGTGGCGCGATATAGGCGATCTTATCTCCAAACTTCTGTCTGAGTGCAGGAAAATCCTCTTCTGCCTTAAAGTAGGCGGTCTCTTCCTGCTCCCCGTTTTCCCAATTGACATAGATATCGATCCCGTTTAGACCGAAGGCTTCAAACTCCTTGCTGAAACTTGCCTTGATCGTTGTTCCTATCGAACTGATGCCGATCACCGAACCGATTCCGATGATGATGCCCAACATAGTAAGAAAGGAACGCATCTTATTCATCCTTATGGAAGAAAGTGCAAGCAAAAAACTCTCCTTAATTAACATCGTCGGCCTCCTTCCTCGTATTTGCAACATCGCTGATGATCCTTCCGTCCCGGAAGGTGATGATCCTGTCGGTAAAACTTGCAATATCCGGCTCATGAGTTACGATGATCACGGTGTTACCTTCCTTGTTCAACTGAGTGAAGATGTCCATAATCTCTTCGGAGGATCTGGTATCCAAGGCTCCCGTAGGCTCGTCCGCAAAGATGATCGAAGGATTGTTGGACAGAGCTCTGGCAATGGCAACCCTTTGTTTTTGACCTCCCGACAACTCGTTGGGAACATGGTCGTATCGCTCCGCCAGACCGACTTTGTCGAGGAGATCCATCGCCCTTTCCTCTCTTACCCTCGCCCTCACCTTCGCATAGACCATGGGGAGCTCGACGTTCTTTAAGGCACTGGTCCTGGGTATCAGGTTAAAGGACTGAAACACAAAGCCCACCTTCCTGTTTCGGATCTCGGAAAGTTCATTATCCGTCTTGTCTCTGATGTCGATGCCTTCCAAATAATAGTTCCCACTCGTAGCCCTGTCCAAGCAACCCAAGATATTCATCAATGTGGATTTTCCGGAACCCGAGGTACCCATAATCGCCACAAATTCTCCCTGTCTTATCTCCAAATTGATGTCACGCAAAGCATTGACCTCAATATCTCCCATCTGATACACCTTGCACAAGGACTCCACCTTGATGACTATGGGTCTTTGCTCGCGAAGGTTCTTTTGATTATTCGGCATCCGTTCCACCTTCTTCTGCTACCGCTTCTTCTTCGCCTGTTTTCCCCTGCTCCGTCGGTTTACCTTCCTCACCTGTGCCTATCTCAACCTTCATTCCTTCACTCAAAGGAGTTTCGCTGTTTCGAACCAACCTATCTCCAACCTTGAGATCACCCTCCAGCACCTCACTATAAAAGACATCCTCCAAGCCCGTCTTGATCTCTACCTTCTTTAAGGTATTATCTTCCATGATCTTATAGACGACCTTGTTGTTGCTCTCAAAGTCGGATTGGATCGCCTCGCCGGGGATGGCAAGTACCCCCTTACGAGATTCGATCATGATCTTCGCCTTCGCGTTGACTCCCGGTATCATTTTGCTGTTCTTGCCGGTAATTCGAATCGTTATGGGAATGACCTTTTGCGTCCCGTTTCCATCTTTGTCTTCGCCCGAGGGGGCAATACTGTCCACCACTCCACTGAGAACGTCCTCTCCCAAGATGTTGGCGGTAATATTGACATCTTGACCTACCCGAACCTTTCCGATCTGATTTTCAGGTACCCTTACCTTCATGTTCAACTGCTCCAAATCTTCGATCACGAACATGGCCGCCTTATTTTCCGTATCGCTCGCATAGCGTCCCAATCTCGCATTTACCCTGGTGATCGTTCCGTTAATAGGACTTTTGATCACGAGTTTTTGCAGGTCTTGACGCTTCATTTCGATCGCATTGGAATCGACCTGAATACTCTTCTTCTGTGCAGGAGACGCAACGACCTTACCGTTGACTACATCGAACTCCGACAGTGCATTTTGAGCTCGTTCAAGCTCATCGACCGACAGTCTGTATTCCTCTTCCGACAAGGCTCCAGCCTCAAACAAACTCTTGTTTTGCTCCGCCTTCCTCTTCGCATCTTCCACTGCGATCAGAGCGGTATCATAGCGGTGTTGTTCTTTCTCGACACTCTCCTGCATCGTCATCTTCGAGAGCTGCAATCTCTGCTCCGCCTGACGGATCTCATTATTCATGTCCTTGCCGTCGAGGACTGCAAGCACCTGCCCCTTAGTCACATAGTCTCCCTCTTTAACATTGATCTTGATAATCTCACTGTTGATCGGAGAAGTGACTTCCGCAGTTTCCGAACCTTGCACCGGACCCTCAATGATTACCGTGTCCTCGATATCTCGGTTCTCGACCTGCACCTCCGTTACCGAAGGCAGCACCTCCTTGGGTTTGAGAAACTTATCCTTTGCAAACCACAAACCTGCACCTGCAACTAACAAAAGAACTAGGAAGATGTATTTTTTCTTTCCTTTTTTCCTTCTCTGCTTAGGCTTTTCCGCCTTTTCTTCCTTCTTCGTATCGGCTTCGTTACGGATGATACCGATCGTATTCTCCGGAAGTTTTCGGAGTTCAGAAGAAGATACCTCACCTCCCCCATTCGCTTTTAGAACATCGTTTTTTGTGTTTTCTTTTGTCATACTGTCCTTCCTTTCCACAAAAAAGCTGCAATATCGATCTTTTGAAGCCTCCTTCAATTCAAGCGAAGGAAACGTAACAGCTCTTGCTTATATAACATACTGTTCTAATCGTTTAATACAATCATACGTTAATGATATCACAGATTGTATCAAAAATCTACTAAAAAAATATTAAAACTCTCTTAAATTTTTTCTTCTATTCACTTTGGATTTTTTGTAAAAATACTGTAAACTTTGAACGAGGTATAATCCACTATAACATTGAAATATCAGTGTTATAGCGCGATTCTATTTTTCCTTCACATCTCCCCTGTAACCTTTTTGTAACGAAATCCTTTTCTTTTGTACTTTTTATTGTTATAATGGGGACAGCTGAGATAAGTAAGACTAGTGATGAAAGTAAAAGGATGTAATTTGGAGGATATTTATGGACACTCAATTTAGGAAACTATCTTCTGCGTTGCGGTTAAGTCCGCTTATGTCGATCGTTGCAATCGCTTGTATTGCAGTTTCTGCTTTTTTGTTGATCTATCAACCCGGATACGGATATCAAGTCAACGCAAACGGCAAACCTGTCGGTTTCGTAAAAAACATAAAGGATGGGGACAACCTCAAGGAACTTGTAAAAGTTGCTCTCCAAAAGGAATACGGCGATCAAATTCAGTATGAGTTAAACCTTGATTACCAGAAAGGGCGTCTTGCAGGCGTAGAATTGACTTCGGAAGATATTTTGAAGAACAGAATTATAGAGAACCTCGACGTATATGCTCCTGCTCACCTTATCAAGTCTGATAATCGTTTTATCATGGCTTTAAATACGGATGAAGCGGCCCAAACAGTTCTGGATAAAATCAAGGCTCCCTATATAAACTTTAAGAAGGGTGCTAAGATATCCTTTGTTCAGGATGTAAAGATCGTCAAGATGCCTTTGATCCCGGTCAATATGATCTTTGACCGTTCCGAAGCAATCGCGTCTTTGGCACAACCGGTGTACCTGGCGAGTGCTTCCCGATCGAATCTCGTTCGAGGCAGCCTGGAGAGGACCGGAAACAATGCGAAAGTCAAGCCTCTGATCGACGTTGCTCTTGAATATGAAGAGATGGGAACCGTAAAGATAAAACCCACGGTGAAAAAGGTCAAAAACTCTAATCTTACCGAGGGAAGAACTAGAGTGAAATCTGAGGGTTCTGCCGGAAAGAAGGAGATACACAGCCGTATCCGAATGATTAACGGCGAAGTTGTATCTGAGGATGTTGTTTTTGAAAAAGTTCTTGTTGCAGCAGAGCCTAGGATTATTGAGTATGGAACCAAGCCGAAGGTGTCAGGGATCGTATCTACAGCCTTTAATTACCTGGGAACCCCCTATGTATGGGGTGGAACGAGCCCACGCGGTTTCGACTGTAGCGGTTTCACCCAGTATGTATTTAGAAAGAAGGGGATCTATCTTCCGCGTACCTCTGGCGCTCAAGCAGGTGTGGGAGAAAGAGTTTCCAGAAGTAATTTGAAACCGGGAGATCTGGTATGTTTCCCCGGACACGTCGGGATCTATATCGGAAACGACCAGTTCATCCATGCACCTAGCCCGGGAAAAAGGGTCAGCGTCGCTTCTTTGAGCAGCAGAAGAAACTTTATCTGCGGTAGACGTGTAAGCTACTAAAATGATTATTCGAAACACTCTTTAAAAAGAGTGTTTCTTTTTTTGTCTAAACTTCTTTTTCTTTTCATAAAACTGTAATACTCATCCATCCAAATTCATGATATAATCAGTTCATATGATGTAATGATTATAAGGTTTGTATCTGTTTTTATGTAGATCACAGGTTTCTACCTCGTTACAGATCAGGGCATATTTTCGATCAAAACAGGTCATAGTCAAAAGAGACATTTTGTACCCGTTACATAGGATCGCCTGTTTCAATGGAGAAGTCCCCCTTCTCCCCTTGAAAACACTGAACAAACCTTTTCAAGAACTCTGAGCTTAATTCAGAAAATATTCAGGAGGATTGGTTTATGAAGAAAAAATTGTTGTTTATTCTGTGTCTGCTTTTGATGTTGCCACAAGCGAGCTTTGCCAATGTAAATTACACAGGAGTCCCCGTTTTAATGTATCATCACTTTACCGATGATGACAATGTGAGCTCTCCGACGGTATCTCGCGCCAACTTTGAGAGGCAGATGTTCTATCTCTATGAGAACGGCTATACAACCATTCATTTGAAACAGCTTGAAGACTTTATCGATGGAAAGATCAAACTTCCTGCCAAGACAGTCGTGATCACAATGGATGACGGTTACAGAAGTAACTACGAAATCGCTTACCCTATTTTAAAAAAATACTCCATGAAGGCAACGCAGTTCCCGATCGTATCAGGGATCTCGACTCGTTCTGAGTTTTCCACCCAGGATCGATTTCCTCATTGTAGCGTGGATGAAATGAAGGTGATGAGAGATATCTTTGATTTCCAATCCCATACTTGGGATCTTCATTTCCTCACTCCGGACAACCGCTCTGTTCTCCTATCCTCTACGACGGATACCTTGTTCCAGGATTTTACAAAGGCAAGTTCTACCCTTTCTGTAATGGGTTACTCGACCTATGCCTTTTCCTATCCTTACGGTGCGTACAACCAGGGGATCAAAAACGTTCTGAAATCCATAGGAGTTCGTATGGCGGTGACAGTACAACCCGGACGCGTAACCCAAAAGACAAACAAACTGGAAATCCCCCGATACAACGTTTCCGGAACGATGAGTTTTGAAGAGTTCAAAAAGATCGTTTCTTCGGATCCGAATTCTCAAATGCAGGAGTTCTTCAAGGGAGCTGATCCTGAACAAGTGAAGGATGAAGTTCCAAGTGCAGTGATCACAACTCCCCCGCCGGAACAACATGGAGAATTCGAACTCTCGCCCACAAAAAAGTAGGAAGGTAGAGAGTCGAGGTTGCTCTTCTCAAAGTGTCGATACGGACAGGTGATACCCTATTTATTCGAGTTTTCAATATCAACGATTCGTGTTCAACAGGAGGCAAGGCTATTAATGTCCGGCGAATAGAATATCTATTTAACGGAAACGTTTTGAGTGATCATAGAATTCGAACTTCACGACCGGACAATTCTAATAGATAACAGTATCCAACAACTTTTCGAGGTCATGAGATCGATTCCTCGGATAGGAGTATGACAGAAAAACCGCCGGTATATCCGCTCTGCGGTATATGTTTCTTTGATATTTCCTATTATACGGATATCAAAAAAGGATTTGGCAGTCTCTTTTGACTGTTCCAGATCCTTTTCTGTTCTCATACTTATTATTCATTTAAGCTGATCGATATCAGCGATCCATGCTCCGTAGAAGATAGTACTCTTCTCCGCTTGAAATACCGGATATGCAGAATATACAATTACCGAAAAACAATTTGGATG
>JAUMWQ010000244.1 GCA_030529565.1 Filifactor alocis
TTTATAGTATAATGATATGGTACGAAAAAGATACTATGATGGACTGAACTTCATACGGATGTCGATGCAAGATCTGTAGCCCTGAAATCTGATTGAAACACCCGATCTAAGAGAGGTGTAAAGATCAAAAGTGTGTTCGAGGCAGATGGAACTTTTGTACTGTTTCGGCTTGAACTGTTTATACCGATGATCCGTACTCTCTTGGCACGGAAACGAAATTTTGTGCCTGTAGAGGAGACTGTCTCGGCATTTCAAACAGAAATGAGTATGATTCGAAGATTTCATCGGGTAAGAGTGTTAATACCATTATCTATTGGAATTGACAGATCGAATGTTTTGAAGTATAGGATCGTCCACATTCTTTCCGACAATTGTATATTCTGTATATCCGGCATTTCAAACGGATAAGAGTAATAAAGACTATATTTGAGTATAATGGGAGTGTTTTGTAGAGATGGGCAAGTTGATAGCGATCGAAGGAACCGACGGTTCAGGGAAGCAGACACAGACACAGATGTTGTTTGAATATTTGAGCTCTCAGGGAGTAAATTGTAAGAAGATCGGATTTCCGAACTATCAAAGTGAGTCATCTGCTCTTGTAAAAATGTATTTGAGAGGGGAGTTCGGAAAAAATGCCGATTGTGTAGATCCGAAGATCGCTTCCATATTTTTTGCCGGAGATCGCTATGCGTCATGGAAGACGGTTTGGGAAGAATGTTATCGCGAAGGCGGTATCATCCTCACAGACCGGTATGTCATGTCCAACTTGATCCATCAGGCTGCAAAACTTGATTTGTATGAAGAAAGACTTGTGTTTAAGCAATGGCTGGAGGAACTCGAATACGGCATCTTCTCTCTTCCAAGACCCGATCTTGTCTTCTATCTTCACATGGACATAGAAGCATCTTTCGCCTTGATGGAAAACAGGAACAATAAGTTTTCGGGTCAAGCGGACAAAGACATTCATGAGAGAGACAGGGAGTATATGAAGAGGTCTTACCAATGTGCCGAACTTTTCAGCCGGATCGATTCGTGGCATCGGATCGAGTGTTTGAAAGATGGAGAGATAAGAACAAGAGAAGAGATCCATCAGGAGTTGATCGAAGTCTTGAAAGAGGAAGGGATCGTATGAGGATGAAGGAACTTCCCTTTGAAAAAGGCAACTTGAATCACGCTTACTTAATAGAGGGAGATGTAGAGACTAACTTCGAACTCCTTCAGGATTTTTTAAAAACACGCTTTGGCATCGTTTCCGTGTTTCATCATGTAGATGTTAAGGTCATAGACTCTTATAGTGTCGAGGTACAAGAGATCAGGGAATTGATTCAAGGTGTTTCGATTAAACCGCATGCAGGGGCGAAGATCTATGTTTTTTTGGAGGCGGACGAGCTGAGTGTCGGTATCCAAAACACCTTGCTGAAGACCTTGGAAGATCCTCCGGATCAAGTCTATTTCTTCCTTCTTTGTAAGAACAGGCTCTCTCTTTTGGAAACGGTTATATCTCGCTGTTCTCTTGTTGCGGGAGTTTGGGAAAACAAGATCGATGAGAGGTTAAAGCAGGATTTTTTCAATTTTTTGCAAAAGATCCGAGAAAGGGACGCTCTGGGAATGAGAAGGGTTTTAAACGAGTATTCCAAAGAGAGGGAGGAACTTGCATCGTGCTTGGACAGTTTCTCTGTCCTCTTTGTGCGAATATTGAAGGAGAGATATCAGATGGGTTGTTTTGAAGAAGGAACTTCTTTCTTACGAGAGACAAACGGATATTCTCTCATTGAGATCGTTGACATTCTTGATAAGGCGAAAGGGTATATAGAATCAAATGTCAGTGTGAATGCTTCAATTGATTATACAGTTTTAAATATTTTGGAGGTATTGGATTGATAAGAGTGATAGGG
>JAUMWQ010000024.1:0-8806 GCA_030529565.1 Filifactor alocis
AGGGTCGCAAGGGCATCTCCCCGCTTTACAAAATCCCCTGTTTTCTTATGCAGGATCAAGCCGGCACCCAAATCGATATCGTCGTCCTTGGTCTTTCGCCCCGCTCCGAGAAGCATGGCACAGTGACCTATTTGTTCGGCATCGATATCATCCACATAGCCTTCTTTTTCCGATACCACGACTTCTTCCTTCCTACCCAGAGGAAGAAGAGCGTAGTCCTCCGTCACACGAGGATCTCCTCCCTGGATCTCGATAAACTCCTTCAACTTATCCAGAGCTTTTTTGTTGAAAACAGCGTCCTCTACGGCGGTCTTTGCCTCCTGATAGGTCTCGAACCTCTCCGAGAGCAGGAGCATATGGATGGCAAGTTCAACGCAAAGTTTGGTAAGATCTTCGGGACCTCTTCCCTTTAAGGTCTCGATCGCTTCGATAACTTCCAGAGAGTTTCCGACTGCATTTCCCAGAGGCTCATTCATGTCCGTGATCAGGGCAAGGGTCTGCCTTCCGTACATTGTACCTATCTCGACCATCGCCTTAGCAAGCTCAAGGGAATCCTCCGTCGTCTTCATAAAGGCCCCTTTCCCCGTTTTGACATCCAGGACGATCTTATCCGCACCGGAGGCCAACTTCTTACTCATAATACTGGCTGCGATCAGGGAGGTGTTTTCCACCGTGGCGGTAACATCCCTCAGGGCGTAGAGTTTCTTATCTGCGGGAACGAGTTCACCTGTCTGTCCTGCAACCGCAATGCCGTGTCGATTTACATTTTCGATGAAGCGCTCCTCTGAAAGATCAATACTGAATCCGGGAATGGCCTCCAGTTTATCCAAGGTGCCTCCTGTATGTCCCAATCCTCTTCCCGACATCTTTGCCACAGGTACTCCAAAATAAGCCACCAAGGGCGCAAGCACGATGGTCGTCTTATCTCCGACTCCTCCCGTCGAGTGTTTATCACACTTGATCCCCTTGATTCGGGACAGGTCCATCGTATCCCCGCTATCGACCATGGCTTTTACCAAAGAGAGGGTCTCTTCCTTGTTCATATGGTTGAAGTAGATCGCCATCATCAAAGCGGATGCTTGATAGTCCGGGATATCTCCTTTGGTAAAGCCTTCAACAAAAAATCGGATCTCTTCCTCGCTGAGACTACCTCCGTTTCTTTTTTTGTAGATCACGTCGATCGCACGCATTCTTACACCATCCTTCCAACTTTATATGAAAAAGATTACATGTCCTACTTGTCACTCATTAAACGATACAAGGCGATCCCCATGATCGTCTTTGCATCCACGATCTCTCCTCGTTCTATTTTTTCTATTGCTTCTTCCAGTGTAAATTCAAGCACTTCGATATCTTCATCCGCATCGGGGCGCATCTCTCCTCGTTCCGTAGCCGAAGCTACGAACAAGTGCCCCTTCTCGTCACTATAACCCGGAGTTGGATAGAACTCAGATACGGGACGCACATCACAGATGAGATATCCTGTCTCCTCCTGTACCTCACGAACCACAGCTTGATCAGGAGTTTCACCCGCCTCCAGAGTTCCCGCGGGAAGTTCGATCAGTTCTTTTTCTACAGCTTTTCGAAATTGTTTTACAAAGAGGATCTTATTTTTGTCGGTTACTGCAACACAGCAAACTCCTCCGCGATGAGAGATAAGTTCCCTTTGTGCATAACCCCTCCCCGTGATTTCAACGGTATCTACCCTAAGGTTTACGATCTTCCCCGTATATACTTTCTTCGTATCAATCGTGGTTTCTTTATTCATCATCAAATTCTCCTTTTATTTTTATCCAGAAGCTCCTTCGCATTTCGCAGAGAAATATCGCTGATATTTTCTCCCACTGTCATTTTTGCGATCTCTAAGATCCTCTCCTCTTCTGACAATAGAGATAGGAGAGTTCGGACCTCTTCTTGCCTCTGCTCTTTTTCAACCAGGTAGTGTTGATCTCCGAAAGAAGCGATTTGAGGCAGGTGCGTGATACAGATCACCTGTTTTTCGCGAGAGATATCCACGAGTTTTTGAGCGATCTTTCCGGCAGCAACTCCGCTAACCCCGGTATCAATCTCATCGAAGATCAAAGTCTGGATCTCATCGGTGGACGAAATCAAGTTTTGAAGAGCAAGCATAAACCTTGAGATCTCTCCTCCCGATGCAACCTTGTGAAAAGGTTTAAGTTCTTCTCCTGCATTGAAACTGATAAGAAACAGGATCTCATCCTGTCCCTCCGGAGAGTGATCCTTCTGCTTGAAGTCGATCTTGAATCGTGTGTTTTTCAAATTCAAGCTGTCCAGCTCCTGTATCATAAGGCCTTCAAGTTGACGGGCAACCCTTCTTCTAAGATCGTGTAGGATCCCGGCCTTCTCTTCCAATCGTTGGAGGACATCTTCCTTTTTTTTCATATATTCTTCCAGCAGAACATCCCTCTGTCTATATTGGAGCAGGCGTTTCTCGATCTCTTCCTTGTATGATATTGTACTGTGATAATCTCCGCCGTATTTTCTATATAATTTTTTCAGTACATCCAAGCGAAGAAAGATCTCTTCCAACCTCGATTCGTCAAAGACAAAGTCTTCCCTCTTGCTTCGGATCTGTCCACAGACATCTTCCAAATTGTAGTAGGTATCTGTCAAACTCCTGTTCCAGTCAACAAAGATCTCATCAAAACCGGAAAGAACTTGTGTTGATCCGACGACCTTATCCAAGGATGACAGGATATTCACCTCTCCTTCATACAAAAGGGAGTAGATCTCTTTGATTTTTTCATGGATCTTCTCAGCGTTAGTTTGAAGCTTTTTTTCCGCCTCCAATTCCTCAAGTTCTCCTTCCCTGAGTTTCGCCTGTGAGATCTCTTCGATCTGATAGGAGAGTAGATCCATTTCACGTTCTATTTCAGCGATATCCTTATGTTCTTGGATCTTGTCCATCTCTTCCAAGAGATGCACATATTCTCTGTACTCTCCCCTGTAAGAACGTTTTGCCTCCTCGATCTCCGCCTTTCCGTAGTCATCGATGATCTGAAGCTGTTTCGAACTTTGAGTCAATGACTCGAACTCGTTCTGCCCATGGATGGTAAGCAGGCTGAGAGCCAGAGATTTCAGAGCCGAGATAGGAACCATCCTCCCGTTCACCCTGGCGATGGAGCTGTTGTCTCTGTCAAGTTCTCTGGTGATGATCAAGTTTCCCTCATAGGAGATCCCCATTTTTTCTAAAATCTCCGTCGCTTTGGAGGAGAGGGAGGTGATCCCTATTTCGACGATGCTTTTATCCTGTCCGTGACGGATAAAGTCCTTGTCGGCCCTTCTTCCGAAACAAAGGGAGAGGGCGTCTATGATGATCGACTTCCCCGAACCCGTTTCTCCCGTCAATACGGTCAATCCTTTATCCAACTGTATTCTCAGCTCATCAATAAGAGCAAAATTTTTGATATAAATTTCCTTCAGCATGAGATCTACTACCTTTCGATCGATCTGTAATTCTATGATCAAATAGAGATATTGTCATATCTATATGTCTACCAACTAAAAAATTCGTTACATCTAATATGAAACACAAAATGATGATATCAATAATTCAAATAAATAGCCTTCATAATTCCATCTTCCTATCGCAATTCCAAAAAACATATCCTTACCGACAAGACTACGGATAATTATAAAGTTCAAGGCGACAGGTAGCGGTAAATCAACCTTCGTGAATATCAGTGTTGCGATGAGAGAGATCGACAACTTCATCGATGGAGACCTTAACATCCTCTTCTACACTGTCCTCTACATACATAAGGTACTCGATATTCCCCTTCGGCCCTTTGATCGGAGACCAAGTCAGTCCCCGCAGGCGAAGGTTATTTTCCTTCAAATAAGCTAAACACATGGCAATAGCCTTTTTATGCTTCTCAGGGTCTCTGACCACTCCGTTTTTGCCGACATCTTCACGCCCGACTTCGAACTGAGGTTTGATAAGAGCTACCGCCGAAAAACCGGATCTTCCCAGTTCTCTCAACTTAGGAAGTACTAATTTCAAGGAGATAAACGAAACGTCGATACTGAAAAAATCAGGATTATCTTCCAACTCCTCGACGCCCAATTTTCTGATATTGGTCCTCTCCTTAACGATGACCCTTTCGTCGGTTCTCAAACTCCAATCGAGCTGCCCGTAGCCGACATCCACACAATATACTCTTCGAGCGCCGTTGCGAAGCATGCAGTCCGTAAAACCTCCTGTGGAAGAGCCGATATCCATACAGACCTTGGACTCTAATGATAAATCAAAGGTACCGGGTTTGTCGACGATCTGCTCATTGACAAGCACCCTGCCCGCCATAATATTTTTCTTTGCACGCTCCCTTGTCGGATAAAAGTCTTTCTCCACCAATAAGACATCAATTCTTTGTTTCATTTTTAGGTCTCTCTTTTCTAAATAATAACATAGGACAATACGATCCCGAGAAGAGCTCCGAAAAAGACTTCAAGCGGAGTATGCCCGACAAGTTCCTTGAGTTTTTCATACTCTTTTCCACTCCCACCATGGTTTTTTAAGATCTCAAAGATCTGATTTAAAATGGTAGCCTGTTTTCCTACGGACTGCCTCACTCCTGCCGCATCATACATTACAACTAAGGCAAAGACGAGAGCTAAGGCAAAAAAAGTGCTTTGATATCCCTCTACCAATCCTATCGAGTTTGCCAATCCCACTACGAAGGAGGAGTGGGAACTGGGCATTCCTCCGGAGCCTACAAACCTTGAAAAATCAAACTTTTTGTATTGGATCATGGTAAAGATCACCTTCAAACACTGTGCAACAAACCAACACAGGATCGATACCATCAAAACCTTGTTCTGTACTATAGCGCTGATACCATTCATTGTACTACCACTTCCTTTTTGTCATCTCTAGAGCCAATTCTTCCATAAACCACAGGTCCCTGTCTATCCTCCGGAGATGAGAAATAGCCCTATTCGTGAGTTCATCTCTCCTTCGGAAGGACTTCTCCACTCCGAACAGATGAGGAAAAGTATTTTTGTTCGAGTCTACACCCGTGTTTTTACCGATCAGGTCGACATCACCTATCACATCGAGCAGGTCGTCCGTGATTTGGAAGGCCAGGCCAATGTCCTCCGCGTAGTTTCTCAAGCAGAAGAGCTCTTCTTCGTTCGCATCTCCAATCAAGGCTCCTGCCAACACGGAGGCACTCAAAAGAGCTCCCGTCTTATGACTGTGGATGTATGTCAACGTCTCCTCGTCACAACTTTGGTTTTCGAGCTGAATATCGAGAACCTGACCTCCGACCATTCCATAGATCCCTGAAGACCTTGCGATCAGTTCAGAGGCTCTTAGTCTTCCTTGACTGAAATGGAGAACACAATCGGCCAGCATCGTTTCATATGCATAATTCAAGAGAGCATCTCCCGCCAAGATCGCAAAAGCTTCGCCGAAGACCTTGTGATTTGTCGCTAAGCCTCTTCTCAAATCGTCGTTGTCCATCGAAGGAAGGTCATCGTGGATCAAGGAATAAGTATGGATCATCTCAATGGAAAGACAGTAGGGCAGGACCTCTTCCCTTCCCACCCCGAAGGCCTTCGCCGTCTCCAGCAAAGCGATGGGACGGATCCTTTTTCCTCCGGCCTGTAAGCTGTATTCCATGGCCTTGATCCCGTAGTTTTGGCGCGATGTTTTCAAAGAATTAGGAAAGACCTCTTTCAATCTCTCTTCAAACCATTGTTTATCTTCCTGATACATCCTGTTGTAATCTCTACTCATCATCTTCTCCTATCAGCAGATCCACCTCGGTTTCTCCTATGATCTGCTTGAGTTTTTCATCCATCTCGTCCAATTCGTCTTTACATTCCTTGTATAGCTTCAAGCCTTCTTCATACAGGGCGATTGATTCCTGTAGATCTGTTTGTTGATTTCTAAGCAACTCGGTGATCTTCTCCAACCTTTGAAGTTTTTTCTCGTAGCTCGTCTTTTTCATAACATCTCCTACTGATACTATTTCTCTATTTAAATTGTCGGTTTATGCGGCTGTATTCTCAAAACTGTTGAGTGTTTCAAGAAATGATGCAATCTCTTCCGGTGGAAGTTTGATCGAATATACATATGCTTCGATTTATTTTATCATTCCCACCTTATTTTATCCATCAAAAAAATGCTTCCTTCGTCTCGGTATCTACTACTTTTACCCTTATACTTCCATCGAAGAGTACGACATCCAAGAGCTCTTCCTTGTTCACCTGACTTACGGAAGTAATCAGTTTGTCTTCACTCCTTACTAAACCGTAGCCTCTCTCAAGTATAGCAAAGGGATTCAAATCCAAAAGGTTCTTTCCTGTCAGCTCCAGCACGGATCTTCTCATATTATGTCTGCGATAAAAGATCTGAGTCAGCTGTGCAAAGAGGTGATTATTTTTTTGCCTATATCTCTCCAGTCTGACGAGAGGGTCAAGGGAGCGAAGTTTCTCCAAATGAAGATTCAATCGGTTCTGTCGGTCGTCAAGACGGATTTTCAGTTCTTGAATAATCGAGGCTCTAAGTTGCTCTAAACGAAAATAAAGCTCGTCTTTGGAAGGGAAGATCAATTCCGCTGCCATGGAAGGAGTCGAGGCGCGAAGATCTGCAACAAAGTCCGAGATCGTCACATCCGTCTCATGTCCTACCGCCGAAACAATGGGTATCTGTGAATCAAAGATGGCACGAGCCAAGTTTTCGTCATTGAAACAGAAGAGTTCTTCGTAGGAACCCCCACCTCGACCCAGAATGATGACATCTACCTCCATCTCCCTATTAAAAAACTCGATCCCCTCTATCAACTCTTGAGCAGCACTGCTTCCCTGTACCCTTGCCGGATAGAGTAAGATATCTCCCTTTGCGAATCGATTTCTCATAACGTTTACGATATCCGAAATCACCGCGCCCGTATTCGAGGTTACGACTCCCACCCTCTTAGGTAGAAGAGGCAGTTTTTTCTTGTACTTCGCATCAAAAAGACCTTCGGAGGCAAGCTTTTCTTTCAATTCCAAATACTGTGGATATAAGCTCCCTTGCCCGCGGTAATCTATCGCACGAACGATGAGGTTGTAACTGCCTTCCTTTTCATACAGGTTGACGCTTGCACGACAAAGAACATGATTTCCTTCTTCAAATACCGACGTATCCTCCACATCGGATTGGAACATGACTGCGTTTACCTTTGCCCTCTCATCCTTCAACGAAAAGTACACATGGCCGCTACGGTGGATCTTACAGTTGGAGATCTCTCCTTCCAGGAGAATATTTTGAATGATGGGTTCCGACTTAAACAAACGATTGATATAACTGTTGAGTTCATAGACCGTCCACGTTCTTACCTTCACTTAACTCTCCTTTTATCAATAACATTTTCTGTAATATTTCTACCTATCGCAATGATCGGGATGATGTGATCCCTGTTTCCGGGATCGCCGAGATTGCACTTCGTGTATATGTCATTCCGTCGTCGATTGCTCCAATTTGTAAACATCGGATCAAGTCCTTTTTATGTCTTGTCATCAGACGACAATGTCCCTCATAAAAAGTGATTGCTTTGATGGTTTTCAAAACACAGCCGTACAAGGTGACCGTTGAAAGATGATGGTGTACACCTCTTATATTAAGGAAACACCGCAAAACCCAAATTTTTGATTTTCGTTTGAATTTATAAAGTGCAGATGTTTTCACATCACATTTTTCAGTGATTGCACCTTCGTATCACAGTGATTTTATGTTGATTTTCGGATTATGCGATGACGCTTTAACCGGGTTTGTCGATACGGAAGGCTTGATCCAAAGCAACATATGCCAAAACTTATGCCTATCTCACTCCTCCTCGTCGAACGAGGTCCTTCGCCATTCTTTCACATTCGAAGCAGGCTTCTTCCACATCGACGGTCAGGATCTCCCTGTTTTTCATAACGATCTTCCCGTCGATGATGACGGTATCCACATCGGAGGCCTGAGCTGAATACACAAGGGACGCGATCAACTCAAACCTCGGGAAGTAATGAGGTTGATTCAAATCGATCATGATCATATCCGCCTTCCAAGTTGGAAGTAACTTGCCTACCTTGTCCAAACCCATGGCCTTGCCTCCGTTTACCGTAGCCATCGATACCGCCTGAACGCTTGAAACAGCGGTAGAATCCTTCTCGACACCCTTGTTGAGGATTCCGGCAAGGTTCATCTCTTCCATCAGGTTCAAGTTGTTATTGCTCGCCGAACCGTCGGTCCCGAGAGCGACGTTCACTCCCTTTTCAAGGAGCTGTTTTATAGGAGCGAACCCGTTTCCGAGTTTCAGATTGCTCGTGGGATTATTGATCACACTCACATCGTACCTCTTCAAAATATCCATATCTTCGGATGAGAGATAGACCCCGTGAGCACCCATGGTCTTGAGTTCAAACATACCGAGAGCTTCCAGATACTCCACCGGAGACATTTTGTGTTCTCTTTTACAATCTTCGACCTCCTGCGTCGTCTCCGAAAGATGGGTGTGGATCAACATGGATCGCTTCTTCGCCTCTGCAATGATCTCCCCGATATACCCCTTGTTGCAGCTGTAGATCGCATGTGGAGAAGCACAGACGGTGATCCTTCCGTCAGCCTTATTATGCCAGTTTTTGTGCAGGTCGAGCATTTCTTGGAGTTTCTTATCCTGCTCGTCTCCACTGACCACCGAGCGGGCAAGGAGCCCTCTCATACCGCTTTTCTGCGTGGCTCTTGCAGTTTCATCCATAAAAAAATACATATCGGCAAAAGAAGTTACCCCGAAACGGATCATCTCCACTTGAG
>JAUMWQ010000024.1:8816-18224 GCA_030529565.1 Filifactor alocis
TCCCGCATAGACGTGCTCGGGGATCAAATGCTCTTCCAAAGGAAGGATCTTTTCCGTGAGCCATGGCCAAAAAGCAAGGTCTTCCGCATAGTTTCGAAACAAGGACATCCCGATATGAGTGTGAGCGTTTACAAGGCCGGGCATAACCAGCTTGTCTTTACCGTCCAAAACTTCATCCGCCGAAAAATCTTCGGGAATGTCTCCCACAAAAAGGATCCTGTCTCCGCAGATCCCTATGTTCGTGTCCTCAATGACACAAACAGGCTCTTCCATAGTCAAAACCCTTGTATTCTTTATTAAAATATTCATTGAACATCTCCTTACTAAATCCGGTTTTATCAATCGAAGTCCCTCAGATCAAAAAAGGAATTCGACAACTTTGCAAATTCGATAATGTCCAAGGACTCTCCTCTTCGCTTAGGATCGATACCTGAATTTTTCAACGCCTTCTCTACAATGTCTTTCGTAAAAAAATCGGTATAGCCGGTCAAAGAATTTAAAATCGTCTTTCTACGTTTTGCAAAAGAGCCCCTCGTGACCTGAAAAAAGAGCTCTCTGTCTTTCAAGGAAAGGCCGGTATCAAGTTTTTTTCTCAGCTTTACAATACCCGAATCCACGTTCGGGACAGGATAAAACGATGATTTTGACACCTTCGAAACAAACTCGACATCGGCATAATACTGCACTGCAACGGACAAACTTCCGTACTGCTTTGTGGAAGCCGACGCACTGAGACGCTCCGCCACTTCTTTTTGTATCATCAGAACCAAGGTGTCCACAAAGATCTCCGATTCCAAACACTTCATAATAATGGGGGTGGTGATGTAATAAGGGATATTGGCAATGACCTTAACCGGAGAAGTTCGCTCCTCGACAATGTCCGTAAGATCGACCTCCAAAAAATCCCTGTTAATCAGAACGATGTTATCACATTCCGAAGTCGTCTCTTCGACGATGGGAATGAGTTTCTTGTCAATCTCTATGGCATAAACCTTCTTGGCCCTCTCGGCAAGCTCCTTTGTCAATGTTCCTATCCCTGTTCCTACCTCTATTACAATGTCATTCTCGCCGATGTCCGATGCAAGGATGATTTTATTTAAGATGTTCGCATCGATCAAAAAATTCTGCCCCAAGGACTTCGTAAAATGAAAGTCGTATCGCTTGGTGATCTCTTTTAATACACCGGGTTTTATCAACTCTTGGCCCATAGTTCTCCTATCCGTTCAGCTTTTTTATCTCGTTTTCAAACTCTTCTCTTGTAACCCCGTAGTGATTCAGTCTGGACAAAAACTGTTTGGCATTGGTATATCCAATCCCAAGATTTTCTCCAATAAAGATTCTGCGTTGCTTGGCTCCGTCCCCCATCATAAGGTTGTTGGAGATCATATCGCGGATCGTAAACTCTTCTCGCTTTTCCGCAGTTTGGCATCTTGCCTTTTGCAAGGCTTTTACAATCACTTCGGGCGAGGCGTTTTCCACCCCGATATCACCGTCTTTGCTACCTTCTTCCTGTGTGATAAAAGCGTGTTTACAATCCTTGACCAACTTGACGACCTCAGAGCGGATCCTCTCTCCGGCATAGTCCGGATCAGTCAGAACAATGATACCTCTTGTCTTCGCGGCCGCGCGGATCCTCTCCCTGACATACCTCGGAAATCCGTATCCGTTCGTTGCGATCACTTCCGCCTCTACTGCTCTCTTTACTGCGGCGATGTCATCCTTTCCTTCTACAACAATCACTTCTTTGATCAAACCTGCACCTCTAGACCCAGGCCGATGTCATCTGCCACCGTTCTCATTCCTGAGATCGTCTTTTCTATGGCTTCATCAAGTTCCCAGCCGAGTTTTTCACAGCCGAGCAGGATGATGTTTCGATCTACACCTGCTGCAAATTTTTTATCTTTGAACTTCTTCTTTACGGACTTCACTTCAATATCCATTACACTTTTGGAGGGGCGCATCAAGGCCGCCGCACCGATCAACCCTGTCAGTTCATCGATGGTGTATAGGATCCACTCCATCTTCTCTTGCGGCATAACATCCGTGCAACTGTCCCAACCGTGACTGATGACCGCGTGGATGATATCTTCGGAAAAACCTTCTTCTCTAAGCAATTCTACCGCTTTCACACAGTGTTGTTCGGGAAACTTCTCGTAATCGATGTCGTGAAGAAGACCGACCATTCCCCATTTTTCTACGTCTTCTCCCTCTTGATCTGCCAAAAACCTCATGACACCTTCCACTGCAAGACCGTGATTGCGTAAGGACGGGGTTTCGTTGTACTTACAAAAAATTTCCCAGGCTTCTGTTCTTGTAATACTCATAGACATCTCCTCCTACTCGTTTTGAATGGAAAACACATACTCCTTCGGAGGTCTCTCTCCCAAAAATTGATAGTATACCGTCTTTTGTTTTCCGTTATACAAATTTCGTTTCTTATCCGCTTTTTTCTCAAAGTGAGATTCTATATCGGAATAAGTCGTGATCACATAGTACGACCAGTTCTTTAAACGCTTTGACAATCTGCCAAGCTCTCTGTAGTAAGATCGGAGATTTTTCTCATCTCCGATCCTGAGACCGTAAGGAGGATTGGTGATCATAAACCCGTACTCCTGTTCCAAGTTCAAATCCTTGATGTCCTTGACTTCGAAGTGTATGAGATCGGCTACACCTGCCAGATCGGCGTTTTCTTTTGCCAGCTTGATCATCTCGGGATCGATGTCGCTTGCATAGACCCAAAGCTGTACATCGCTCCTTTCACCCTCGACAGCTTCCTTCCTCGCCCTCACCCATTCTTCCTTGGGGAGAAATTCAAACTCTTCTCCTATGAAGTTTCGATTGACACCCGGCTGAATATTGGCTCCGATCATCGCCGCCTCGATGGCGATCGTTCCCGAACCGCACATAGGATCCAGTAAGACCCTGTCCTTGTTCCAAGGAGTGAGCATAACCATGAACGCAGCGAGGGTCTCTCGAATGGGAGCCTCTCCCGAACGTTCTCTGTAACCTCGCTTGTGAAGAGCCATTCCCGTCGTGTCTATCGTCACTTCAACAACATCCTTGTGAAGGAAGAGGTGGATGGGATATTCCACCCCCGTTTCGGAAAAAGTGTGAACACCCTTATATACCGACTTTAACCTCTCCACGATCGCTTTTTTGGACACCGATTGAATATCCGGAATGGAATGAAGAGCGCTTTTCAAGCTTCGAACCCTTGCAACGGGGAACTTACAATCTTTTGTCAAATATCGTTCAAAATCCAAGGATAACATCCCGCGATAGAGTTCTTCAAAGGTCTGTGCACGATAACTTCCCAGATGGATGAGTACTCTTTCCGCTGTTCTTAGACAGAGGTTCGCCTTTGCGACCTCATAAGGTTCCGCTTTGAAGTGGACCCGTCCGTCGCTTACTTTCGTCACTTCAAGCCCCAAGTTTTTCAGTTCATAAGAAACAGTTGCCTCCAAACCGAAAAGACAGACTGCTATACAATTCGTTTTTTTATTCTGCATCGTCTTCCAAATCCAGCGCCACTTTGTGGAAGCCGGCCTCCTTTACTAAAATTACGATTTTTTTTCGTTTCTTCAAGATTGACAAGAGATCCTCATCCTTCGCTTTCAAAAAAAGGATGTCCCCTTGCTCCCTAAGCTCGGAAAATACAATCCCCTGCCCTCTCAAAGCACGCATAAGCCCTTCTAAAGCAGCTTCTTCCTCTACGGGATTGTGATCATGAATCCGGAGCGAGGTTTTATCTTCCGTACGAGAAAGGAAAAGTTCCCCCTCTTCGATCTTTCTTCCCTCGTCCAAAGCTCTGTTTACCAAAGAGTCCGCTACCTTGTTCTCCGATCGTGGAACATGGTGGATGCTGAAGAGCTCAAACCCTGCGATCAAATTCATCACTTTTTCGTAATAAGGCCTCAATCCTTGGTTCTTCACCTTATACAGGCCCCTGATCTGTTTCACCACCAATTCGCTATCTAAGTATACCTCAACCTGTGTAACTCCGTTTTCTGTACAAAGCTCCAAGGCCTTACACAAAGCGCTGTATTCGGCGATGTTGTTCGTGGTCTCTCCGATCTTCATACCGAGCCTATACTCTTTGGAGGCATCAGTATTTTCTATCAATACACCGATGGCGGAGGGGCCGGGATTGCCTCTCGATCCTCCGTCCGTGTGGATCATTACTTCCATTTCTTCTCCTTTACTTCATTTCTATCCTATATTATTCCATTTTTTGATAAAAAAATCAAATATACTTCTCCTGCTGAACCTCTATATCCGCTCGATCTCTTGCAAATCAAAGTCTCCGTCTACAAACGGATTTGTTTCATCAGGACCTCGGTAGAAATAGATAAGGAATATCCGATGTATTCTCCTGTTTGGAGTAAACACGTCTATTCCTTGCTCTTATCACAGTCCTATTTATCATTGTATGTGTCCTATCCGTCTTTGACCCTTCGTTATGAAGACGATGGTTCTTATTGATGCTCTTCCACAGAAAGCTCTCCAATATACAGCAAACGCCCGCAACTCTTACACTCACAGATGGAACCGTTTTCTCCGAAAACGCTTTCTACGATATCTCCGCAATAACTGCACTTGTTTTCTGAGACGGGATAGAAGACCTTGCCCATAGAGATCCTTTTTTTGTCATACGCCTTTAACGCTTCGTTATCGACACCTTTTCTAAGCATACGGATCTTCTTCTCAATTTTTTTGATATCTTCCAAAATTTTTTGCTCTTTTGCTCCTATCATCTTGATATAAGGCTTGGTCTCCAGCGACAAAAGAGTTTTTCGGTTCTTCAAATTCTTTAACTCTTCCAACTTCACATCAATGGCAGTAAACTTTTCAAACATCATGGTATTGAGTTCGACCTTTCTGGATTTCTGTCCCTGTTCCTGTTGTCTGAGTTCTTCTAATTTGTTAAAGTCATTACACTGGTATATCTTGTTGACGATATCTCTGATCTGTCGATCCACTTCGACCAGATTCTTCTCCTGTTCTCTCAACTCGTTGCGAAGACAGTCGATCTCCGCTCTCATAGTCGCTTCGACCGAATCAAGTTCTTTTAGTCTCCTTCGAATGTCTTCCAACTCAGGCAAGATCTTTTCTTCTTCGTATTTTTCCTTTACTTTTTGAAGAATGGAATATCCTTTATCGATCCTAATCAATGTTTTCATATTCAAACCTCTATTCTAAATACTGAAACGGATTTACATTCACCTTAGATTTTATAATTTCCACACCGTCCAAATATCCATCCATAAGAGTAAACATCGCCTCAGAGAAGAACCTCTCCGTTCCGTAATGTCCCCCGTCTATGACACAATAACCTTTGTTCATTGCATCCAGAGCTTGATGATACTTTACATCACCTGTCAAAAATAATTCAAACAACCGTTCTTTCGCATTTAACAATACATCCATTCCGCTTCCCGTAACGATCCCGACTCTCTTTACATATCGGTCCGACTTTATAACGAGCCTGATCTCCGGCAAGTCCAAAGCAGCTTTGATCTGTTTTGCAAAATCACTTACCTTCATCGGTTCAGGAAGTTCGAATACCCTTCCTATAGGTCGATCCCCCTCATCGTACAGCTCCTGCCTCTCTCCTACACCCAAAAGATTCAAAACATAGTCATTGAGACCGCCTTCGAGCATGTCAAAATTGGTGTGAGCTGTATAAGATGCGATCGAAGATGCAATCAAATCATATACGAGGTTTCCTCGTTCCAATCCCCTTACAAACCTCTTCGTTGGACTGAAGATCACAGGATGATGACTGATGATCAACTGAGCGTTCAAACCTATCGCTTCTTCCAGGACCTCATCCGTTAACTCCAAACAAAGCAAGACGCGGTTGATGTCCTTGTCGAGATCTCCGATGATCAAACCTGAATTATCCCAAGAATAACAGGATTCTACCCGAGTTAGAGCATCAAGCTTTTCAACCAATTCTCTTAAGAGCATACTTTCTCACCTTCTCATAAAATTCCTTTTTTTGAACCATAAGGTTCAACCTGTCTTCTTGCACGGAAGTCAAACCCCTCTTTTCCTTTAACGCTTCAAGTTGCAAACTAATATAAGAGATCTCCTCCAACCTTCCTTGCACATATTCCAAAAGTACAGCATCCGACTTTCGGATAATCCCCGGACTGAGCTCATAATACTCTTCTACATCTTCAAACTCGGGAAAGTGTTCTACAAAAGAAGGGGTTGCTTTATACATTGCAACTATAATTTGATAATACTTGTTTGAGGATTTTAAAAAAACTTCGTCCAGGATGACAAAATTATTGCGCGCAAGATAATACCTTAACTCTTGGGGCGCCTGTACGGGTTGAAAAATAAAGGTAAAACCCGATCTACTTATCAGTTCTTTTGATGTTTCCAGAAGTTGAGAGATCAAGACTCCTCCCATTCCAGCCACCACTACCACATCTATTTCATCGCCCCTATGTATCACTTCGAGACCATTTCCAACCCTGGTCTCTATACGGTTACTCAAACCGTTCTTCTCGTTCTCCCTCTGCGCTTTTTTAAGAGAAGGTAGACTGATATCCGAAGCAATTGCACGTTTAACGATATTATTTTTTATCAAATGAATAGGAACATACCCATGGTCCGTTCCCACATCCAACAAAGTTCCCGTTCCTTCGGGAACAAGATCGCAAATCGTCTGTAATCTCTCATCTATATGTTTTTCTCTCAACGGATCTTCCTCTTTGAACTGCTTTATTTTCGATTTTGTAACACTATCATAATAATTATACCACATCAGTTACAAAAAAAGTAGGTACTTTCCCATTTCTATAACACGAAATTTTATATCATCACAGATTTGAAAATAAAAAAGAATGCCTTCATCAGACACTCTTTTTTACTTTCAAATCTTATTCTAATTCAAAATCTTCTTTTCCTACTCCACAACTTGGACATTCCCAATCTTCCGGAAGATCTGCAAAAGGTGTTCCGGGAGCGATTCCTCCATCCGGATCTCCCTCAGCCGGATCGTAAACATACCCACATACTTGACATACATATTTTTCCATAATAAATTCCTCCTCAAATATACGTTTTTACATCCATGAACCCCCGGATGTTTTTTTTGACTACGAGCAATATATACCCCGTCCCTCAAAAATCTATCATTTATTTCAAAAAAAAGCAACTTTTTTTCATTTGAAATATTGAGATTCGATATTTGATGAGTTTTATTATCAAGAAAAATAAAACCTTGCTTGATCAAAACTCTGTAATAGCATATATTTTAAAATGTCAGGTAAACTGTCTAAAGAAAAAAATTTCATTTTTCAGGATTTTCTTTTGATAACAGGAAGATTAGTTTCAAACCAAACAAAGCCTTTTCCAACATACTCCCCGTCGAGATAAAGAAACAGCCTTACAAACATACGAAACCTTTTATCTCCCTATAAGACACAATGCTCTTATCCGATAAGTACTTGTGAAAATGTTTTTGTCCGTAAAAAGCTGACTTTAGGCAATCCCGCACAAATGTAAAATTTTGAAGTTCTTATGACCTTGCAAAAAATGAAAATTTGTCAAATCAATGCTTTTTGCAAATTCATCATTCATAGAAACATGATCTTACGATGGTTTTTCAAATTATGTGGTATCTCCTTAACACAAGACACCCTCTTCGAAACGACCTCCTCCTCTTCTCTCGCATCTGTTTCTCTGCACCGGCATTCCTATCTTGCAGAAGACAGGGTGATCTCTCCTGCTGCAATCAAAGCCTTCTTGGTGATCAAGGGACCGATAAATTCATAGATGACCGTAGCAGCAAGGATGATCGTTCGGATCTCATTTCCATAGTCTCCCGGCAAGGCCTTTTGTGCCACCAAAGATAGTCCGATCGCAACTCCGGCCTGAGGCACCAGAGTATAGCCTAAATAATTTTGGACGGTTTTGGGCATATGATAGAGCTTAGCTCCGGTAAATGCGCCCAGCCACTTTCCTACGACACGAACTAAAACATAGGCAAGGCCTATAAGTCCACTGGCCTTGAGCGCAAAAATATCCAGATCCGCGCCGGAAATAACAAAAAAAGCTACGAAGATGGGCATGGTGATATTATCCACAATAGAAAAATATGAGATCTTTCCCTCTCTCAGATTCGATATCGTAGCCCCTATAGCCATACAGGCAAGCAGGGAAGAAAAATGAAACCTTGTTGCCAAGGCATGACCCAAAAAAATAATTACGATTACCAGATTCATCAGTTCGCTTTCATTTTTGATAATACGTTCAATCAACAGGAACAAAAATGCAATGACCGCTCCCAACGCCAAGGCGCCCAAAATTTCAATTGAAGGAATAACGACCAGTTGAGTAAACTGGACTTCTTTTCCCGATATCAGAGCCTTAGAGACAGTCAAAGCCACTCCGAAAGCCATAATGCTCACTCCGTCATCCATCGCCACAACAGGTAAAAGCGTATCGACTACCACGCCCTTAGCTTTATACTGTCTAATGACCATCATCGTAGCAGCAGGTGCAGTCGCGCAGGCGATCGAACCGATAAGTAGGGCGAAGGCTAAACTCGTCTTAAAGACAAAAAACATGACCAAAACAACCAAAAACATTGCCATCAACGCTTCGAGCAATGTAAGGACAACGATACCGATCCCAACTTTTTTCAGTTGTTTAAAATTGATCTGACTTCCTATACTGTACGCGATAAAGGCCAAGGCCACATCAGAAAACAAGGACAGTTGTTCTACAATCGCCCTGGGAACGAGTCCTGTGATCGAGGGACCTATAAGAAGTCCCGCGATCAAATATCCTGTAACATTGGGAAGTTTGAGCTTCCCGGTGATTTTTGCAACAAAAATACCTGCAGCGAGTACCACTGCAACATAATACAAAATATGCATTTGCATGCGCCTCCCTAGTTATTTTGTCAATCCTTCCACTGAAGACACGGGAACAGTAAACATAATACCTACATTCTCGGTGTTCAAATCTCCGATCACTTCTTTTACGACCTCTTTTGCAACTGCCACACGTTCTTTCTTCAACAACATAAAAATAGTCTTATTAACGGGTCTGCCATCATTCATAAGCATATACAACGAACCGAACATTGGAAGTTCGTGGTTCTCTGAATACAGAAACTTCGCCATCCCCTGTGATTCCAGGATGGTTCCTCCGGTGATGCCATGTTCTGCAAAGGCAAGCATCAAGTCATTAAGTTTTTCTGTTTTGTTAAGTACGATAAATAAAGCTTCCATAAGATCCTCCTTTTCTTAATACTGATATTGTATCAAAGCTCCATATCCGTAAAAAAGATATGGCCATCTAAAATACTACGAGAATAGAACTGTTTAGGATGCGGACGTAAGTCTTGATAGAGATCCAAAAATTTTTCATAGAATCTCAAATCAT
>JAUMWQ010000245.1 GCA_030529565.1 Filifactor alocis
ACAAGAGATAATCAATTAGGGGGATTATTAAGATTGGAACAACTATACCGAGTATTAAGGAAGGTAGAAAAACCGGCACGCTATGTCGGCAATGAAATAAATCAAGTGATCAAAGATCTCAAGGATGTAAAGATACGCTTTGCCTTTGCCTTTCCGGATTTGTATGAGATAGGGATGAGTCATTTGGGGATGCATATCCTGTACGGTGTTCTGAACAACGAGCCCGATATCTGGTGCGAAAGAGTCTTTGCCGTAGCCGATGATATGGAGAAGCAGATGAAGGAAAATAACATCCCTCTGTTTTCTTTGGAGAGCAAAACACCCGTCAGAGACTTTGACTTTGTGGGTTTTACCCTCCAGTATGAGATGTCTTATTCGAACATTCTCAATATGTTGAGTATGGCGGGGATCCCTCTCTTATCCGAAGAAAGAGATGAGGATGAGCCTTTGGTCATTATGGGAGGTCCTTGCAGTTATAATGCCGAGCCTTTAGCGGATATCGCCGACATTATCTCGATCGGAGAAGGAGAGGAGTCTCTTTTGGAGATCATGGCTCTATACAAAGAGCACAGGTCTTCAGGAACTTACAGCAAGAAGAGATTTTTGGAAGATGTGGGAAGAAGAGTCGAGGGCTCCTACATCCCCTCCTTATACCGTGTGACCTATCACGAAGATATGACAATAAAGGAGATCTCTCCCACGGTGGAAGGTCTTCCTCAAAAAATAAAGAAACGTATCATCAGAGATATGAACGGGGTGTATTTTCCCACCAAGACCCTCGTGCCCAATATCGATGTCGTTCACGAACGTGTCATGGTCGAACTGTTTCGAGGTTGTACCAGAGGATGCAGGTTTTGTCAGGCGGGGATGATCTACCGTCCTATAAGAGAACGTTCTCCGGAGAAGGTAAAGAAACTCATCGACGAGGTACATGAAAGTACAGGCTACGAAGAGATCTCTCTGACGTCGCTTAGCAGTAGTGACTATTCCAAGTTGGAACCTTTGATAGAAACATTGGTTCAGGAGTATGTGCCCAAGAACACGGGAGTTTCACTTCCTTCTTTAAGGTTGGATAACTTTTCTTTAGAGACGGCAAACCTCGTTCAAAAGGTCAGAAAATCAGGCTTGACCTTTGCTCCGGAAGCAGGAAGTCAGAGACTTCGAGATGTGATCAACAAGGGGATCAGCAAGGAAGATTTGATCTCTACGATGAGAACTATCTTTTCAAACGGATGGCACAGTGTGAAGCTTTACTTTATGATCGGACTTCCGACGGAGACCTATGAAGATCTCGACGGTATCGCCGACCTGGCTTACACGGTCATCGATATCTACCGTGAAGTCAACAAAAACAAGTTCAACAAAAAATTCAATGTGACGGTTAGCGTATCCAACTTTGTTCCCAAACCGTTTACCCCGTTCCAGTGGTTCGGTCAAAACAGTCAGGAGACTTTCAATGAAAAACATCGTTATTTGAAGGAAAAATTGAGAAACAGAAATATAAAATTTCAATATCACACGACGGACATCAGTTATTTGGAAGCAATTTTTGCAAAAGGAGACAGGCGCTTGGGTCAGGTGTTGATCAAGGCTCATGAGAAAGGATGCAAATTCGACAGTTGGGATGAACATTTTCTCTTTGAGCGCTGGATGGAAGCCTTTGCAGAGTCAGGTGTTGATCCGAGCTTCTACATCAGAGACAACATTCCTTATGAAGAGATCCTGCCTTGGGATCATATTGACTGCGGAGCTTCAAAATCGTTTTTGATCCGAGAGAACGAAAGGGCCAAGCAAGCAATCTTGACTGCAGATTGCAGAGTTTCCTGCAATGCCTGCGGAATAAACTTGGATATTGCCAGGGGGTTATG
>JAUMWQ010000246.1 GCA_030529565.1 Filifactor alocis
GTAAAGATCATGAGAGAGGCGATCGGAAAAGAGCGCAATCCGACAGCAAAAAGTATTATGCAAGCCATGTTGGACAACGTTAGACTTTCGGGAGAAAAACTCAGGCCCCTATGTCAATCGCCGGGTTTTCCCACCGTCTACATCAGCTTTGGAGATTCCTCTTCGCCTCTTGAGGATATCAAGCAGCTGTGGAGAGATGCGTTAATCGAAGGAACAAATCAACATCTTCTGCGCCCCAGTATGGTTGATACATTAACACGAGCAAATCCTGGGGATAACTCTGGTCTAGGGGTTCCTAATTTCGAGTTTGACTACCATCCTGCACAGAATTATCTTGACATGTTGGTGAGCTTTAAAGGATGTGGGGCAGAATTGGCTAATGCCATGAAAATTTTCACAGTTGCAGAGCTTGAGAAAGACAGGGGATTTGCCGGATTAAAAAGATGGGTTCTGAATACAGTTATAAAAGGAGGAGGCAAATTCTGCCCACCGGGCGCAATAGGCATAGGCTTGGGAGGCCAGATGGATGTCGCCTGTAAGTTGGCTCGAAGAACCGTAAGCACGCGGCGCTGGGACGATACTCACCCTGATCCTCGATACGCAGATCTTGAAAAAGAACTGCTCGAAAACATTAACAGCCTTGGCTTGGGAGCTGCGGGTACCGGGGGAGATACAACTCTTCTTGCAGTAAAAATAGACTCCGTCTCTACACACACAGCTATCGCTCCAGCGGCCATCACCTTCCATTGTTGGGCGGCACGACGAACTTACATAAGACTTCATCCCGATGGACAAAGGGAAATCCTGTTTTAATCTTGTTTGTGCATAATTGTTCGTATCTCTATTCGGCAATTGACATCGCGAAATGCTTGGAAAAAGGTGTTTGAGATGACCGAGATACTTCTAAACACACCGCTCAAAGAAACCGATATCAGACGGCTAAAAATCGGAGATGTCGTTTTTCTCAAAGGCTCTCTTATGACATCTCGGGACATGGGGCATTTGAAAATTCGGCAACTTTTGGATAACAAGGAAAATCTCCCCTTAGATTTTAACGGATCTGTTATTCTCCATGCCGGGCCTGTCGTCAACATGAATAGACAAGGAGGATATGATTTAGTGGTTATCGGTCCCACAACGAGTATTCGCATGGAACCTTATCACAGAATGGTAGCGGATCTGGGAGTTAAGGGGATCATAGGTAAAGGAGGACTGGGCGAGGATAGCCTGAAAGACTTTGCGGAATACGGACAGGTCTATTTTCAGGCCGCACCGGGTTGTGCCGTACTTCTCGCAGAGGGTATCTCTGAGATCAAAGAAGTCCATTGGCTGGAGCTTGGTGTGCCTGAGGCTTTATGGATACTTGAAGCTCAAAGGTTCGGCCCCCTTGTGGTCGGTATGGACTCTCACGGAAAAAGCATTTATCAGGAACTCCGGGAAAAAGCGGAGAGAAAAAAGGAAGCTCTCTATGGCTGCTGAATCGGAAACCTCGTTACCTTAAATTTTACTTTTTCTGTGCAAGCACGACCTTACAGAAACAACCCGATCAGCAATAAAGAAAAAGACGATGGCTAGGCTCAAGCGCCTGCTCGAAAATAGATTCCGAAAAAAGTGGTGAAGAATGAGATCAAAAATTTTAGTAGGCGGTAGACTTCTTGAGTTTTATAGCAAAATTCAAAACAACCTTTGAGTTGGTGGGCATTACCCAGAGCAGAATCTTCGGAGCCCATCCTTGTTATTCCACATAACTTTCTAAATATTTATTCATCAAGGAGGAAAAACCGTGGAATACAGAATCGAGAGGGATTCCATGGGGGAGGTGCGGGTTCCGTCGGACAAATTGTACGGGGCCCAGT
>JAUMWQ010000247.1 GCA_030529565.1 Filifactor alocis
TCATGATCTTTTCCTTGTTGGATCTTGAGTGCTTTACGAATGTTGCTCCTGGCATTTGCCGTTTTTGCAAAATCGAGCCAGTAGGCTTGGGGACCGGGAGATTCTTCCTTCCTTAAGATGTGAACAACTTCTCCGTCCTTGAGGACGGCATCCAAGTCCTTGCGTTTTCCACCAATGATCGCTCCTATCGCCTTGTTTCCGACCTCACTGTGGATCGCATAGGCAAAATCGAGTACCGTAGCGCCCTTGGGAAGGTGTTTTGCTTCCGTGTCCGGGGTGAAACAACAGATTTTTTCCAAGAACAGGTCAAAGTCATCCTTGACCAAGTCCATCAGTTCCGCCGTGTTCTTTGCATCTTCCTGCCATTGGAGGATGCGTTGGAGCCAAAAGGAGGCCTTTCCTTGAGCATGGCTGACATTACGTACCTCGCCTCCGGAGATCGCATATTCCCAGTGCCCCAATACTCCAAACTTCGAAAACCTCTCCATCTCACGCGTCTTGATCCGAACTTTGAACTGTCCTCCATTCTTGGATATCAAGGTCGTATGGAGCGCCTGATACATATCCTCCCTTGGAAGCGAAATGTAATCTTTTATCCTTCCGGGTAAGATCTTATAGTGGCTGTGGAGTTTCCAAAGAGCGAGATAACAGTCCTTCTCGCTTTCTACGATCACTTTAATGACCCCGATACCATAGAGTTCCTCCAACGACTTATGTCGGTTCAGCATCTTCCTGTGGATGCTGAAAAGGTGCTTCTGGTGATAGGAGAGTTCATGCTCGATCCCTCCCTCTTCGAGGATCTTTTTCACCGAATTCATATCGGAGAGCAATTTACCCTTATAATCGTTTTTTTGAACCTGCTCAAAAATGTTTCTGTAAGCTTCAGGTTTAAGATACGAGAACGACAAATCCTCCAATTCAGTGCTTATAATAGAGATTCCAAGTCTCTGTGCAATTGGCGCATAGATCTCCAAGGTCTCCTTCGAGATCCTCTCCTGCTTTTCAAAAGCTTGAAAACCCATCGTCCTCATATTATGCAATCTATCAGCTAATTTAATGACAATAACGCGAATATCATCCGCCGTCGCAAAGATCAACTTCAGGAAACTCTCCTGCTTGATCTGTTTTTTTGTCAGGTCCTTGGGAAGATCTGCGATCTTCGTTACCCCGTCAACCAAAAAGGCAATATCTTCTCCGAACCAAGCCTCAATATCACTTCGTTTTACCCCCGTATCCTCCACCACATCGTGAAGAAGGGCAGCGACGATAGTATCTCTATCTAATTTCAGATCGGCCAATATCATGGCAACATGGAGGGGGTGAGTGATGTAGGGCTCTCCCGAAGCTCTTTTCTGAGGTCGATGTGCTTCTTCCGCAACTTCAAAAGCCTTCCTTATCATCGCTATATCCTCCTCAACTCGATGATAAGACATCACTTTTTCTTCCAACTCTTCATACAGTGCTTGTACATCTATATCTTCTTTCTCCGGTGTTCGAATAATTTTTTCCATTTCCGTCTCCTTTCCTTGTTTCTATCAAACGAAATCGGAATCATATTCTTTTACAGATATCCATCTTGATTTATTCTTAAACGGATTTTAATACAAATTTGTTCATTCGACAAGAACAAAATAAGTTTTATATCCGGATTTTTTGGAACGGAACTTGAAATAAAGAGTTCTCTACCGGACGTCGTGGCAAATAAAGTTCTCCGAGCTATGAAATCTTCTACAAAGATACTCAAGTCTTCCATTTGATATAAGATAACAGCATTATCACCCATGCAATAGAGCATGATATCCATTATTCGCGTGGATGCTGACATTCTATATCAAAACAGGATCTGAAAGATT
>JAUMWQ010000025.1 GCA_030529565.1 Filifactor alocis
GATTACCCCCTAAATCAAATAGATCAAGGGGGTTTTTACATAAGAAAGCGTCCGCTTTACAGTTCACAAAAAATTTTTGCAATTTAAAAAATAATGTTTAAAAACATATCTTTTATACTGAAAATAGGGTATAATAGTACAAAGGATGAAAGGGCACGTTCATCCTTTGTACTAGACTTTCACAAGGAGGAAACAGTATGGAACTAAAAATTACGGGAAAAAACGTCAGAATCTCAGACGCCATGGAGAAAGTACTATCGACAAAACTTGGAAAGTTGGATAAGTTTTTTGAGAAGGAAGTATCGGCAAAGGCATTGGTATCCGCATCCAAAAACCTTCAGAAAATCGAAGTGACGATTCCCATAGGATCGGGAATTATTCGTGCCGAGGTGGAAGATGCCGACTTGTACGATGCAACGGATATGGCGGTAGAGAAGCTTGCCAGACAGATTCGCAAGAACAAGGAGAAGCTGATCAGGAAAGGACATGACACCATCCGTTATGAGAACATCGGGGCGGAATTTGACTCGGATGAAGATATACAGGCAAGTATCGTTCGAAGAAAGAGACTGGAGTACAAACCGATGTCGGAAGAAGAGGCGGTCATGCAGATGGAGCTGCTGGGCCATGATTTCTTCCTCTTCCACAGAGCGGAAGACGACATTGTGTGTCTGTTGTACTTACGACGCGACGGAGACTACGGGATTATCGAACAGGAATAGATCAATAACAAGAAGGGAATCGGGCAACCGGTTCCCTTTTTGTGTCTGTAGGATCGATATGAGTGAATTTCTATCGGGCAATAGTATTAAGGAAACGTTGCACAAGGGCAGACCTCCGATTTTTCTTTGAGTTTATAGTACTATTCTCCAATAGAAGTATGGATATACCTATCTTTCGACCACGAAAAATTGTTTTATCTTCTATGGATCACAGCTCGTTTATATCAACAACTCAAAAGAATAATAGTATAAAACGCGAAAGTTCGTCCTATCAACATTTTCGAGAGTTTTATCCTCTATATAAAGTTGATTTTATTCCGATTTTTCGAATCGTACGGTATTGCCTTAACGATCTTATCGTTTTACAGCCGGCACTTCGATCGAATAGCAGTATAAAAGAGCTTTCATTCCAAGTGTGGGGCTTTTCCTACCAAGTTTCTACAAGATAAGGGTTCTTTTAGGCGCAGAATATAGTATAATAAGTCCTAAAGAGCAACGTAATACTAAGGAAACAGCGCGCAAGGGCAAACTCCTGATCTTCCTTTGCGTTTATACAGTACGAAGGGTTGTCAAATCGAAACTTTCGAGGATTTCATCTTTCGTATAACACTGATTTTATGGCGATCCTTCGGATTATACGGTATTGCCTGAGAGTTACAAGACCTCTTTGCGAAAGGCGGGGAAATGCATTGATCAAAGAAAATCAAAAATATTTGAACAGGGTACAGGTCGCACTGGATATGCTCATTGTACTGATCTCATTTCTGGCGGCATACTTCATACGGTTTGTATGGATGGAGGGGATCATCTCGGTTTCGTTGGGAGAATCTCTCAAGGGGATCTTTCTCTTCCTTCCGGTGTATGCTTTTTTGTACTCTATTTTTCAACTCTATACACCCAAGCGTACCAATTCCGTGTTCTATGAATTCGGCAAGATCATCCGCGCGAATGTTACGGGGGCATTGATCCTTATCTTGGCTCTCTACCTCCTCAAGTTGATGAACTTTTCGCGGGTCATGCTCTTTATCTTCGTCATCCTCAACACTGTCCTGATGATCATCGAGAGGGGAAGTATCCGCTATATTCTGCGCCGATACCGAAAGAGGGGATTCAACCAAAAACACTGCATCGTGATCGGAATGACGGAGATGGCGAAGGAGTTTTTCTCCATCATTCAAAAAAACTCGCAGTGGGGATATCAGATCGTCGGTTATGTCGATGACGAGAGGGATAAGAAGGGGGAGTACAAGTATCTGGGTACCACCTACCAACTCGAGGACATTCTCAAGAAGTACTATGCGGATATCGCCATCATTGCCTTGGACGACAAGGGTTATCACAGGCTGGGAGATGTGATCCTCAACTGTGAGAAGGCGGGGGTCAAGACCAACATCATTCCCTACTACTACAAGTATATTCCCGCCAACCCCTATGTGGACGATCTTGACGGGATGCCCATCATCGACACGAGGCACGTTCCCTTGGACAACCATATGAAGAACTTCGGCAAGAGGATGTTCGACATCATGTTTGCAACGGCGGCGATCGTTCTGACCTCTCCTTTTATGCTGATCTCCGTACTGATGATAAAACTGACCTCCAAGGGGCCCGTCATCTATAAGCAGGAGAGGGTCGGTCTGAACCGCAAGAGCTTCTATATGTATAAGTTCCGCTCGATGAAGGTGCAGTCGAAGGAGGAGGAGAAGGTGCAGTGGACGGTCAAGGACGATCCTCGCAAGACCAAGTGGGGCTCTTTTATGCGTAAGACCAGCATCGATGAACTGCCCCAGTTTTTCAATGTCTTGAAGGGTGAGATGTCCGTCATAGGGCCCAGACCCGAACGACCTCACTTTGTCGAGAAGTTCAAGGAAGAGATCCCGAAGTATATGATCAAGCATCAGGTGAGGCCGGGCATCACCGGTTGGGCACAGGTCAACGGATTGCGAGGAGATACCTCGATAGAGGAGAGGATCCGTTACGATCTCTACTATATCGAGAACTGGACCTTTGCCTTGGACATCAAGATCGTGATCATGACACTGATCAAGGGCTTTGTAAATAAAAACGCCTATTGACGGATGAGAGGAGATTCTTAACGGGAGAAACGGGCTGTTCCTCCGCTAAGAAGGTTGTCCGGTCAATTCCGACGTCGAGGGGTAGAGCTTTCGTATCCGCCTGCAAGAAGGCGGGTATTTTTGTGAAGAAGGGGGAAGGAGTTATGTTACATATCATAGGCTCAACATCCGTGAAAGAAGGGCAGAGACGCTTGTTGGAGCAGTATGTCCGAACGAGATCGAAGGCCGGGGCCTACTTTGTTGTTCCCGAGCAGGCGACCCTGATCACGGATATGTGGTTGATGGAGGAGCTGAAAGAAGAGGCTTTGATGGATGTACGGGCGGTCAGCTTTGAGAGGTTGACGAGGGAGGTCCTGTCGGTCACGGCGGGCAGAAGACGTCCCTTCATCGATGCGGTCGGAAAGTCCATGGTCCTGCGTACCGTGTTCGAGGACTACAAGGAGGAGTTTCAAGTTTTTCGGGAGGGTGCACACAATCAGGACTTTCTTTCTCATGCCCTTCGTCTGCTGACGGAGCTGAAACGGTCGGGGATCTCGTATGAACAGCTGGAGGAGGTCGCAGCTTCTTCTTCGGGCAGTGAGATCCTGCGCCAAAAGCTGAGGGAGATCGCCTTGATGCAGCGCAGGATGCACGAACTCCTGGCGGGAAACTACTCCGACAACGAAGACCGGATGCTACTGCTCGCAAGGGAGATCAAAAATGCGGAGCACTTGAAGGGTGTCGATGTCTATCTCACCTTTTTCAACGGGTTTACGGGTCTTGAATACGAGGTGATCGGAGCTCTGCTTGAAAACGAAAACGAGGTTTGGATCAGCCTTCCCCTCGGAGAAGAGAGGAGGGGATCGTCCTCGGACAATGTGTTCTCTACGACGGAGGAGACTGCGACCAAACTTCGAAAACTCGCGGAGGAGAGGCTCTCGAAGGTCGAGTTCACCTACTTTGAGGCGGGGGAGGAAGACAGGGAGATTTCCTTCTTCGGCAGGGAGCTGTTTTCCTTCTCCAAGGCAGTTTGCGAAGACGAGATCGGCACCATAGAGCTCACGGATCATCAGAGCACGGAGGAGGAAGTCCACGCAGTCGCACGAAAGATCAAGGAGCTTGTGATGTATCAAGGAGCGCGTTATCG
Organism: Filifactor alocis; assembly: GCA_030529565.1. Taxonomy (GTDB): domain Bacteria; phylum Bacillota; class Clostridia; order Peptostreptococcales; family Filifactoraceae; genus Filifactor; species Filifactor alocis_A. Next base: position 3,924 of record JAUMWQ010000025.1, read on the forward strand.
CGATATAGGGCTCTGTGTTACGGACGGCAACGAGTATGTAAAGAGGATCAAGAGGATATTCTCGATGTATGAGATCCCCGTGTTCATAGATGAGAAGAGGGAACTCTTTGCCAATCCGATGATCGCTTCGATCAAACATCTGATCGAGTGCATGGCCTTCCATATGGACTATGGGAGTCTCTTTACCTTTTTGAAGCTGGGTTTCGGCAACCTCGAGAGACGAGAGGTCGAGGTGCTCGAGAACTACAGCATCTCTCACAAGGTAAGGGGAACGATGTACTTTGAGGAGAGGTATTTTGAACGAGGACTTATGGAAGAGGAGGAGAGACGGGAACTGCTCGGGATCCAAAAGAAACTCACCCTCTTCCTGTCGGACTTCTACAAGGAGACGAGGAAGAAGAAGACGGTGAGGGAGTTCTCTCAGCTTCTGATCGACTTTTTGTTGGAGAATTGCTTTCCTCAAAAGCTGGAGGCCTACATCGAGGAGCTTGAAAAGGAGGGGCTTCTCGATTTTGCCAATGAGAACAGGCAGGTTTGGGACGTGTTTATCGATATCATAAACCAGCTCGTGGAGCTTGTCGGAGATCGAAGGGTGGACATTGAGGAGTTTGGCGAGATTTTGACCTCGGGAATGGAAGGTCATGAGATCGGTATCATTCCTCCCGCTCAGGATCAGATCATGGTCGCAACCTTGGACAGAAGCAGAAACAAGGCGGATGACTACCTCTTTGTTTTGGGCTTGTGCGAAGGGTATTTTCCTAAGCAGCATACGGAGGTCTCCCTCCTCAGTCAGGAAGAACGCTCGGAGCTCGAGAGAAGGCGGGTGGAACTTCCTTCCGTATTGGAGAAGATCCGAGCCGAGGAGAGGCTGAACTTCTACCTCAATACGACGGCGGTCAACAAGAAGCTCTTCCTCTCTTACGCCTTGAGCGATCACACGGGCAAACCCCTGCGTCCTTCCTACTATGTTACGAGGCTCAGGGAGATGATGCCTGCACTGTCGACGAGGCAAGGGGAGGCTCCTCTTTCCGAAACCGTCTACGGCAGGAAACCTTTGCTACATCTTCTCGCCGGAAACCTGAGGGAGATCATCGAAGAAGGCAGTGAGGAAGAAGTGTTCTGGAGGGAGGCGGTACGCCTGCTTTCAAGGAGGGGCGATGAAGACTTGGAGCCTTTGATGAAGGCACTTCGAAAGACGAAGGAGATCCGATATATGCAGAGCAGACATATCGGAAGACTGTACGGGGACAGGGTCAATTTCAGCACATCGAGGCTGGAACAGTTTTCGTCCTGTCCTTACAAGCACTTCGTCCGCTATGCCCTCTCTCCCAAGGAACGCAAGAGTTACAATATGGAGGCGACGGACATCGGCATCCTTCTCCACGAGAGTATCGACGAGTTCACCGCTCGTTTGAAAGAGGATCCTTCCCTTTCGGAGGAGGAGTATCGAGAGGAGATGGAGGGGATCTTTGCCGAGAAGGCGAAACAAAGGTTGGAGGTTTCGTTTGAAAATACGCCTCGCAACCGGTATATGCTCGAGAAGTTGAAGAGGACGGCCTGTGAGGTCGGCGGAAGGATATTCAGGCAGATGGAGAAGGGAGAGTTTCGTATCTGGGGTCAGGAGGTGGACTTCGGCTACAAGCAGGAACTTCCCTCGGTCACACTGCTGGAGGACAAGGCCTATCTCAGGGGAAGGATCGACAGGATCGATGTGCTGAAGAAGGGAGAGGAAACCTATATCAAGGTCATAGACTACAAGACGTCGAGAAAGAGTTTCGAACTTTCCGACGCGTGGAACGGTTTGGACATCCAGTTGATCGTGTACCTGTTTGCGAGCCTGTACAGCCGTGCCTTCGGAGCGGGTAAGGTGTTGCCGGCGGGGGTCTTCTACTTTCCTGCAGTCGATCCTCTGGTCAAGGCGGAAGACGAGGAGGAACTGGAGAAGGCTCGCAACAGCAAGATTCTGATGAAGGGGATCGCTCTGAAGGACGAGGCCGTCCTGCGCGCCATCGACAAGACCATCGATGAGTATTCGAGCGTTTTTTACGGAACGGGAAGGAAGAAGTATGATGAGAAGGAGAACCTGCTCTCTGAGCAAGAGTTCGATCGTTTGATCGAGCGCGTGTTGGAACTTGCAAAGCGGATGGCTCAAGAGATCTTGAGCGGGAGGATGGAGGTTTCTCCCGTCTATCAAACTCAGGAGGATACCGCCTGCACTTACTGCAATTACAGGTCCATCTGTCGTTTTGACGAGAGGGTGGAGGACGAGAAGTACAGGCAGATCCGAGCACAGAGCGATGAGGAGATCAAGGGTTTGTTGCATCCGCGAGAGGAGGAGCAGAGGGATGAGTAAGGAAAAGAAAAAGGTAAGTTATACGAAGGAGCAGCTTTCCGTCATCGAAAAGCGGGGAACGAACATCCTGGTCTCCGCAGCGGCAGGCTCTGGAAAGACGGCGGTTCTCGTGCAGAGAATCCTGCGAATCCTTCAGGAGGAAGAGGTGCCGATCACCAAGATGCTCATCGTGACCTTTACCAATGCGGCGGCAGGAGAGATGAAGGAGAGGATCCAAAAGGTGATGATGGAAAGGATCACGGAGGATCCCGAAGGAAGCAGGTTCCTTCAGGAACAGATGAGCAGGATCGGGGAGGCCTCGATCAGCACCCTCCACTCTTTTTGTATCGAACTTCTCCGGGAGAACTTTCATCATTTGAACCTCTCGCCTTCGTTCAAGGTCGCAACGGGGGCGAGTGCGGATGTACTTCGTTCGGATGCGATGGAAGAGGTGCTCGAGAGGTATTATGAGGAGGGCAGCGAGGACTTTATCCGCCTTATGGATGCTTACGGAGGGGAGAAGTCCGACGATAACTTTGTCGAGCTCATCGACAGGATATTCCGCTTCGTTCAGGGGCAGAGCGAGCCTTGGCAGTGGCTGGAAGAAAAGACGGAGGAGTTTGATCTGAGTTTGGAGGACTTTCTGCGTTCTCCCGTGATGGAGTTCTATCTCGAGCAGATCGGAGATGAACTTCGCCTTGTTCGGGAGAGTATAGAGGAGGCCTGTAAGGTCAGCAGGGAGAACGATCTTCCTTACTATGAGAACTTTGCGGACGATGCTCTTTTGGTGGAACTCCTGCAAACGAAGTTGGATCTCTACATCGAAGCTACAGGTCGGTACTGCAAGGACGGATCAGGTCTGTACGAGGACTTTGTCCGAGCGTTAAACAGCCTTTCGTTAAGTCGTCTGAAATCGGTCTCGAAGAAGCAGAAGGAGGCGGGGATCTTCGACGAAGAACTGCTCGATGAGATGAAGGAGGTTCGCAACTCCGAGATCAAGGGGAGGATCAAGAAGATTCAAACGGACTTGGCGCAGGGGGAGCTGACACGACTTCATGAGGAAGCGCAGGAACTCCATCCCTTGATGAAGGTCCTGTACCGTTTTGTCAAAGACTACTACGAGGCCTATCAGAGCAGGAAGAAGGAGATGGAGCTGGTCGACTTTTCGGATCTGGAGCACTTTGCCTTGGAGCTCCTCAAGAAAGAAGAGGTTCGCTCACAACTTCGCGAGAGGTTCGAATACATCTTTTTCGATGAGTATCAGGACAGCAACCTTGTTCAGGAAACGATCATCGGGGCGATATGCAGGCACAACAACCTCTTCTTCGTAGGCGATATCAAACAGTCCATCTACGGGTTCCGTCTTGCCGAGCCCAAGTTGTTCCAACGCAGATATCGAAACTATGCGACGGGAGAGGGCGGTTCTTCGGTCAAGATTGACCTGTCCAAAAACTTCAGAAGTCGGGAGGAGATCCTCAGTTTCTGCAACGACGTGTTCTGTTCGCTGATGACGCCTTCCCTGGGCGAGATCGACTACACCGCCGAGGGTCAGGCCTTGGTGCCGGGAGCAAGTTTTCTTCCTCAGGAGGACAGTGTGGAGTTCTATCTCGGCGAAAAGTCCGAGGAAGGCAGTATCTCCCACCATATCATTGCGAGGAGGATATTGGAACTTCAGGGACAGAGACGAAGAAAGCCGAGCGGTGAGGAGGAGGAACTGCATTTTCGCGATATGGTCGTACTGATGCGCTCTCCCAAAGGCAGTGCCAAGGAGTTGGAGAGGGTGCTCAAATCTTACGGCATCCCGTGTTACCTCGACTACTCCTCCGTGGGCTTCGATGTGATCGAGATCCGAAGTCTGTTGGAATATCTTCGCCTTATAGATAACGAGATGCAGGACGAGGCTCTGATCGCCTCGATGTTGTCCTACTTCGGAGGTCTGGATGAGGACGACCTTGTCGAGATCCGAAGTCTGCAAAGGGAGGGAAGTTTTTACAATGCCGTTATGTCCTATATGGAGGAAGGCGAAGACAGGGACGAGGTGCTGGTTTGCAAGATAGGGCGCTTCTTCGACGAGGTGGAGCGTTGGAGGAACAGGGAGAAACTTCTCGGTCTGTCGGACTTCGTCTTTGAACTTCTGACGGAGAGCGGGTATCTGAACTATCAGAACCTCCTCGAAAAAGGGGAGGAGCGGGTGGAGAACCTGAGGGGATTTCTTCAGAAGGTCGAAGAATACGAAGGCTCCGAAAACTCGAAACTCTTCGGTTTTCTCCAATATGTCGATCGCATCCTCAAGGAGAGGGGAGACTCCCTCGAGGCGATGGGTCTGTCCGAGAGCGCGGATGTCGTTCGCATTATGAGCGTGCACAAGAGCAAGGGCTTGGAGTTTCCCGTTGTGTTCCTGACGGACTTGAACCGCAACTTCTACTTTGCCGACAACAGAGAGGCCGTGATCCTGCACAACGAATTGGGTCTGGGGCCGAGGTATGTAGACTTGGAGAAGGGGAGCTATCGGGACAGTTTCTCCAAGAAGATGATACAGAGGAAGAAGAAACAGGAACTGTTGTCGGAGGAGGTCAGGATCCTCTATGTGGCGCTCACAAGGGCAGTCGACAGGCTGATCCTGGTCGCGGAGACTTCCAAGCCTTACAAGACGGTGAGTGAGGCCTATCGGGGGACTTTGAAGGAGAAACTTTCCAAGGGAAGGTCCTACCTCGGTTGGTTGTTGCCCATCCTTGTCAGGCAGAGAAGTGCGACAGGACTTCGCGCCTTTGCGGATCTGGTCCCTGAGGAAGGAAGGCTGATCGAGGGAAGGAGCAGGTTCTCGTTTCACTCTTTGAGTACAGAAGACCTTGAGGAGAAGGAGGAGGAAGAACGAGAGGATATGAGAACCAAGGTCGAGGACTTCCTTGCCCGTGAGGATGGACCGATCGAGGCGGAGAAGATCAGGACCTTGCTTGAGGAGAGGCTCTCCTACACCTATCCTTATCGGGAGGATATGTTCCTTCCCTACAAGAAGGGGGTCAGCAGACTGCTGTTTGAGGAAGGTCGTGAGAAGGAAGAAGCGGAAAGTATTTCTCCTGAAACAGGAGGAGAAAAAACAGCGGAAACAGGAGAAGGGATGATTTCTTTGTCCGGAGAGGTTTTGAGCGGACCGGATCTCCCCGAAGGCTCGGAAGAAACCTATCGCCTGCCGGACTTTATGCAGGAGAAGAGGGGGCTTAGTTCGACGGAGAGAGGAAGTCTCGCCCACTTCGTGATGCAGACCTTGGAGCTTAAGCCTCAAACTCCCGACGAACTGAAGTCCAAGGTCGAGGAAATGAGACAAAGAGAGCTGTTGACTAAGGAGGAAGCGGAGGAGGTCGAGATCGGATGGATCACTTCCTTCCTTGAAAGCCCCTTGGGCAAGCGGATGATCCGTGCGGATAAGGTCTGTCGGGAACGTCCCTTTATGATGAAGTATAACAACTATCGACTGGAGGGGATCATCGACTGTTACTTCTTTGAGGGCGAAAAGCTGATTTTGATCGACTTCAAGACGGACAGATACAGGGATGCGGAGAAGCACCGAAGACAGATGGAGATCTATGCGGAGGCCTTGGAGAAGAGTTATCACAGAAAGGTCGACGAGATCCATATCGTATGGTTGCGCTACGGCAGGAGTACCAGGCTCTTGTAGTTTTAAGGAGATACCGCATAATCTGAAAAATCATCCTGAAATCGATGTTATATGAAGGATGGAATTCTTGAAAATATTGATTTGAAAAACTTTCATTTTTTATGAATTCATAGGAAAATCAGGAGTTTACCTTTGTACGCTACTTCTTTGATATTCCGAAACAGGGCGGAGAAGGTCTCGTGGGTATATAGAGGATGCGGTGGATGTATACATTGGTAATACTATTCTCCGCTCGAAATATATAAAATATATCATTACCGGAAAACAATTTAGATGTTCGTATAATTCGAAGTATTCAAGTAGTCAGTTTAAATAGAGAATAGTATAAAGGAACTGCTGTGTAAGAAGGCTCTGTATATCTATAAATCTCCGGGGTGTTTGCAGGTCGATATTCGTATCGATTTCAACTGTGTTATGGACCCTGTCTGTATTATAATAGGAATGTAATTTGAGAATGAATGTCAATGTTTTGCTATATCGTAGCAAGTATGATCGGTAGATCGTAAAAACGGCAAATATTTTTGTAAAAATGGTTAAGTGTTTTGAATACGGGTATGATACAAAGCATAGGACGATGGTGTCCGATTGTATAAAAATTCAAGGGAGGAAAATAGAACTATGAAAATGTTAAAAGAATTTAATCAATATCTGTCAAATTTATCCGTATGGATCGTAAAGTTGCATAATATTCACTGGAATGTGGTAGGAGAGCAGTTTGTACCTGTTCATGAATTTACCGAAGCTGAGTATGACAAGGCTTTCGAGAGAATGGATGCGGTTGCCGAGCATATGAAGATGCACGGACATTTCCCGGCATCTACTTTGAAGGAGCACTTGGAGCTTGCTACGATCAAGGAAGAGCCGACAAGAAAATTTGACTGCAAGGAAGGTTTGGAGATCGTATTGGCTGATATGGAGCATATGCGTAAGGAAGCGATCGTTTTGAGACACGCTTGCGACGAAGAAGATTGGTTTGCCGCAGTAGCTATGTTTGAAGAGCATATCGCAGACTACAATAAGCAAATCTGGTTTATCAACTCTATGTTGTCCAAGTAAGAAAAACTAAAATCCGCGGTGTGACCGCGGATTTTTTAATTTCCCTTTTTGTCTGAGATAAGAGGTTTGATAGCAGTGTAGATCTCGCTTGATTTTTTGTGATCTTTGCTCGGGAATTTCTTCATCAAGGCGTTGTTAAGCCCCATTTTTGTTTTGTAGCTTTGGATCATCTTTGCTACAACAGGAGCATCCGACTTATCCTTAAGAAGTTCGGCTACTTTTTTTTCCAAATCGTTCTGTATGGCCTGGTCACTTTGCTTTGCTACATTTACAACAAGACTTACGTTTATTTTTCTTCTTTTCCAATAATTGACAAGGCTTTCGTATCCCTTGTCCTGAGTAACGACATAATAATCATATGGCTCATCTGCGTTTTCGTGGATGATATATCCGAGGTATGAGGATAATTGGAAGTCCAGGGCGTTTTTTTGACCGACCTCGACTCTTTGGAAGAGTATGGTCGCCTTTGATTCGTTCAATCGTCTGTGAAGTCCGAAGGTAAGACTGTCCGCATTGTCGCTGTAGAAGATACAAACGATGTCTTCTTTGGGGAGTTTGTTTACTCCGTTGAGGCCCTGTGTTTTTACATTTTCATAATCTACCAGATAATAATTCATTAGCCACCGCCTTTTCTTAATGTAGTTATTTTAACCTATGAACAAAAATCTGTAAAGTTTTTGCTTTTAGGGAGTTTATACTGTTCTGCGGCCGAGACGAAGGGTGATATATTTACCGGAAACGTTTTGGGTGATCATAGAATCCGGATCGCCCGACTAAACTATCCACCGTTTGAAGTGTAGGGTATGAAACGTATATCATTACCGAAAAAACCCGCTGACCGCATATATCAAATTATTATTTTAGGTATGAAACGTATATCATTACCGAAAAAACCATTTGGAGGACGATATGCTTCAAAGCGTTCAACCTTTCTCAATTCCAATAGATGGTAGTACAGGTAAGAATATAAACAAGGAGATACCGCATAAATATGAAACTTGGATTTTTATACGAATCTGTAAGAAACAAAGTCTTCTCAAATCAACACTTTTGAGAAGTTCGGTGTTCTTATAAAAGTGATTTTATACTATTCTCCAATAGAAGTATGGATTTTTGACTACGAAAGATTCTTCTATCTTCTATTGTTCACAGATCGTTGATATTCACAACTCAAAAGAACAATAGGATGACGATGCTTTTTTAAGTTGTGCGGTGTTCTTCATAACAGTACAGGTCTTGTGTCAAACAAAAGTGTTGATAAGTGCTAAAGGAGCAGATAGTGGGTCAAATCCTCGAAAAAATACAAAATAAAATCACCCCGATGAAGGAAGTTCCAAGCATCGGGGTGATGAAAAGGAGAAGAACGCTGTTTATTTTGCCTGCGATTGGGGAATTCCCGTCCTCGCCTGCTGTCTAAGTTCTTCCGCTGCTCGCTGTCGTTCGTATGCGTGCATGATCAATGCGACGGTTACGACACCGTAGCTGAGGAAGGTTCTGAAGTATTCTCCGATCATGGCATCTCCCGTCAGCGCCTTTCCTGCCTGAGGCATAACGATGAACATCAGGTGGAAGAGGGCCGTTCCCACAAGAGCGTTGGGGATGGATGCCTTCGATACGCTCGCACCTCCGACGAGAAGGGACGCCGCCGCATAGAGAGCTGCCTGATCCTGGCCGGCATATACGTTGAGGGTACCGATGTTTTGCAGATAGATGATCTGTCCGTAACATGCGAGCACGGTGGAGATCACGATGGACTGGATACGGATCTTATCCGTATTCAAGCCTGCGTTGGACGCTACCTTCTGATCCTGGCCGACCGCCCTCATATCGTGGCCGAGTTTCGTCTTCTTAAACCAGATGGTAAAGAAGCAGAGGGCAATGATGAAGAGGATGGTCACGACCGGTACCTCAAAGGCGATGGAGTCCTTTCCGAAGGGAAGGTTCACCGAAAAGCTCAGGATGGAGTCAAACCCCCGTGCTGCATCGAGTTTCAGGGCATTTTTGATCCCGTAGCCCTGAGAAAGGATGATTTTTTTATTTCTAAACGGAATGACAGAACCGCAGAGGTAGAGCAATAAAAGCATATAGATCCCCAGGATGAAGAAGGATAGCATCATCGAGGTGATCATCTCCCGACCTCTTGCACGGTTCAAGACACGTCCCGAGAAGTTTCCAAGCAAGACGGCGATCGGCGTTCCGATCAGCGCGGCGACCAACAGTCCCTGAAATCCCGTGACACCCCAGTCCGTAGCAAAGATAAGACCGATCTGGCCCGCCATGGATCCGAGGGGGATACCGAAGTTGATTCCCATACCTGCAAGGATGGGGATGATAAGAGAGAGTACGAAGAAGGTGTTTCGAACCATCCTTCGAGCGAGTTCTCCCGAAAGGTAGGACATAGGTGGCTTTGCAATTGCAATTCCGGCTCCGCATATCAGAAGGAAGAGAATGGGAACCATGTATTTTCCAAGAATTCGTTTCAAGTTCTTATTCATCATGCTTTGTTCCTCCTTGTCAATGCGTAGATAATCATTCCGTTGGTTACGATGATACGGATGACCTCGGAAACGTCGATGTTCAAGGCACCGTTGATCACGATGGGAGTCATCGTCAGAATACCTTGGAACAGGAGGGTACCAATAATGACGTTGAAGATGCTCGCCTTATTAAGGCTCGCGCCTCCTATCAATATTGCCGCGACCGACTGGAAGGTGAAGGTGAGCGGAGCGGTATAGAGCTGGATATATCCGTAAGACTGTTGGTAGACGATGATACCGATCGCTGCAATCGCCGTCGAAAGCATGACGGATATCAGTCTCATCTTGTCGATGTTGATCCCTGCAGCTCTTGCGTAGTCCGGGTTGGAACCTACTGCTGTGATACAGGTACCGAGCTTCGTCTTAAAGAAGGCCCAGATGACAAAGGCTCCTATGGCGAAGAAGAGGAACATTCCCGTAGGTACTCTTAGTCCCGATGTAATATTGAAACTCAGGAAGTTGGAGATCACTCCTACCGTCCTGCTCGTTCCGTCTGCGAAGACTTCCTTCGTCATCCAAAAATCCGATACCGGGATCTGTTGACGAAGACCGGAACCTCCGTAACTCATAACGGATACGGGGTTTTTGTAGGGAAGTACGACCCACATGATACTCATAAAGGCCGCAAAGGAGTAACCTACATAGGTCGCGATCAACATCTCATCTCCCTTGATGCGGTTGAGCAAAAATCCGTACAGAGCACCGAGTACCAAGGAAACAAGAACTCCGAAGACCACTGCCATAACAATGCCGAAGAGTCCGGTAAATCCGAATTCGATACTGGTGATCCCTCCCAAGATACCGCCGATAACACCGATGGGCAGACCGAAGTTCAGTCCGCAACCCGATTGGATCATCGGTATCATGGAAAGCACCAGGATGGAGAACATACCGAAACGGCTGATCACGTTTTCAATGGATTGGTCGAGCCTGATACCCGCCACGGGTGCGGCGAGGAACAGGATAAAGAGGAAGAGGGCAATGATGATCCTCGGCCAACCTACTCGTTGTATAAAAGACTTAGTTTGCATTCTCGCTACCTCCTTGTACAGACTCTCCGCTCATAAGCAGACCGAATTTTTCGGCAGGGTCGTTCGGAGAGAGGATGCCTGCGATCTTTCCTTCGCAGATGACCGCGATCCTGTCGCAGATCGAACGGAGTTCTTCTAACTCGGAAGAGACCATGACCACAGTGGTCTTGTCTTCAATATTGGTTTGTTTGATCGCATCGAGGACCAATTCCTTCGCACCGATGTCGATCCCTCTTGTAGGCTCCGAAACGAAGAGAAGTTCCGGTTCCATGGCAAAGGCCTTCGCCAGACATACCTTCTGTTGGTTTCCTCCCGAAAGGTTCTGCGCCTTTTGGGCAGGACCCGTTGTCTTGATGGCAAGTCTGTCTATATAGTCCTTCGCCAAGTTCTTCATTGCCGCCTCGTCGCGGAACTTGAGACCGGCGATCTTTTTGATGAACTTATCCTGGATCTGCATAGCATTGAATGCGATATTCCAATAGATGGGTTCTTCAAGTAGAAGACCTACTCCCCGTCTGTCCTCCGATACGAAGGCGATCTTTCGCTTCAAGATATCGAAGGTATCTCCGAGTTTGAGTTCGTTGTTGTTGAAGACCACCTTGCCGCCGACGGGATAGGTGCCCAGAATCCCATTGGGGATACCGAGTTTTCCCTGACCCGCAAGCCCTGCGATCCCGAGGATTTCTCCGCGTTTGACCTTTAGGTTGACGTCGCTGACCTGCTCTCCGGGCATATCTACCCAGAGGTGCTCGATCTCCATAATATGATCTTCATCCGAGATCTGTGCACGCTCGGAAGAGGCTTCCTTCTTCTTTTCTCCTTCTTCACGACCGACCATCTTCTGTGCGATCTCTTCCACTGTCATTTCGGAGGAAGGTTTGTTCTCGACGACGACACCGTCGCGGAGGATGACGACCTTATCGCACAGGGTGAGGATCTCACGCAGCCTGTGAGAGATAAAGATGATGGAAATGCCCATAGAAGACACTTTTTTTAGAGAATGAATAAGTATATCCGCCTCCGTCTCTGTCAATACGGCGGTAGGTTCGTCCATAATAAGAAGTTTGACGTCTTTCCTGGTCATTTCTCTTGCGATTTCAATAAACTGTTTATGTCCTACCGGCATCTCGCTGGTCAGTGAGTTGGGGTTGATCTCAACTCCCAAGGTATCCAAAGACTCTCCCGAGATCACAAGGTTGGCTTTGGTATCGATGCTCTCATACTTCTTGCCGAAGACCTTGGAGATGACCGAAGGATTGGTTTTTTCCATGTTGAGTGTGATATTTTCCGAAACGGTAAAGCCCGGGATCAGGTTAAACTCCTGGTGAACCATTCCGATTCCCGCATTCAAAGCATCAATGGGACTTTTGAAGTTTATCTTCTTGTTGTCGAAGAGGATCTCTCCATCGAAGCCTCCCGTATCGGCAATGACGCTCATACCGAAGATGATATTCATAAGAGTCGATTTTCCGGCACCGTTTTCTCCGACTAAACCGAGGATCTCTCCGGGCTTTATATCAAAGTTTACGTCTTTGAGCACGACGTTTCCGTCAAAGTGCTTCCCGACATTTTTGGCTTGCAGTAGTACTTCTCCCAAAATAGGATCACCCCTTTACTAAGTGTAATTTTTTCGTTGTTCTTTTGAGAGGATTCTTCGCGAGATCCTTCATCGAAAGGCCCGATCGGGCTTTCGGCAGAAGAAGGCTCGAGAAGAAAGGTTTTGAATTAAAAAGAACCAACGGTCTGAGAAGACCGTTGGTTGATGATAGTTCCTATTCCTTCAGCGCCTCAAGATCTACGTTTAGATTCATATATTTTTCAGGCACTTCAACTTTATCGATTCCAAGGTAACCCTTACCGTAAACATAGGTGTCCTGAGCAACGAGGATGTGGTTTTTCTTCTCTTCTCCGCTTGCACGGTCTACATAGTAGGTACCCATCCAGTTTGCACCTTGGGTATAAGTTTCGATGGATGCTTTTAGGTCATCGATACTTGTAAGGTCTTTTGTACCTTCGATAGCGCCCATTGCCAAGTCAACGGCACCCAAAGTGGTGGAATATCCCAAGGAATATGCCCATGTTCCCATTCTTTCTTTTCCGCCTGCTGCAACAACAGCTTCTTCAACCTTAGCGTTGATCGCCGGCCAATCTCCTGCAACGTCTTTCAGATCGATGGAGAAGGCTCCCGGATATCCCATGATGGGAGAGGGAAGGTCTTGCTCTACGAAAAAGGCTCCGCCTGCTGCGATACCTCTGAGCAAAGGCTCGGTATGTGCATCGTTTGTACAGAAGAACGCAGTGTCTTTGCCGTATTTTTCGATCCAGTTCGGAATATTTTCAGCGATGAACTGTTGTGCTCCCGGGATACCGACGTCGCTCATCGGGTCCGGAGCAGTTTCTGTAATAAACTCAAGTCCGAGGTCTTTACAAGCTTCTTCCATGATCGCACGTCTAAGTGCCAACAATTCGATACTCATGTGTCTCGGGAAAGAAACGTGAACGAACTTTGTAGCTCCCATTTCTTTCGCAGCGGCGATGATACGATATCCTCTGGATACGTTGTCCGCGTCTACCGCCAAGTCGGCAGCTTCTTCAACCATGATGGTATCTTCTTGCGGAGTCAAAGCGATCAGAAGAATATCGGGGTTCTTTGCTCTGATTTGATCAAAGGCCGCACTTGTTCCGGGTACGGACTGGTTAACGATGATCGCTTTCATAAGCGGGTCATCCGCCATAGCGACGATCTTGGAAATCGTTGTTTCCTGTTCTTGCATGAAGTTGTCAGGATAAGTATCGTGGACGATCATACCGCCGTTAGCCGCATCGCCGTATTTTGCAATGGCAGCTTCCGCGCCTCTAAGTTCGTCTTCTCCTTGCGCAACCGTACCGGTAACGATACCGATATGGTACTGTGCTTCTTCAGCAGGTTGTGCTTCGCCTTCCGCAGTACCCTCTTCAGTCGGAGGATTTTCCGCAGGTGCATTTCCGCCTCCACAAGCCGTCAATCCGATCAACATGGCAAGTACAAGCATAAAAGATAATAGCTTTCTGTAGTGTTTCATGTCTCCACCTCACTATGATATTTTTTTTGATAATTTCCACAGAAGGTAGGATACAGCATTGTTCCGACCTTTAATTATCAAAATGTTTAAATAATTGTAACACAATTACAAATCTATTTCAATCGTAAAAATATTTTTTTTATATTATTTCATTTGTCAAATTAAGCTGGACATTGATACACATATTCTATAAATACT
>JAUMWQ010000248.1 GCA_030529565.1 Filifactor alocis
TCTGCGAGATTGTAGGAGATCCCCACAAATTCCTCCCCGTATTTTTCCTGCATATAGTCTAATACCAGTTCCCTTTTTTCTTCCAATGTATACGTTTTCTTCACTGTGCACCCCGTTAATGCAACTACCGAAATACACAATGCAACTATTCCCACCTTAAAAAAATCAGTCCTCAATACATTCCCTCCTTGTACAGACTTTCCTTTCGTAACCAAACCCTATAAAACCGGTTAACAAAACAGTTAGCTACCTCCTCACAATTTCTTATACCGAAACCTAATCGAATGACTGACAAATCCGTTGTTTTTGTTTTTTCATCGGAATTTTGGACTAAGAAAGCGCTACACAAAGGGATATCTTTCTTTTGCCACCGCTTCGCAAAGCACAAAAATCCTCTGAAATGAATGCTTCCAAGTTTTTTTATATGAAAGCAATTTTATGCTGACCTTACCACTTGTACGACATCTCTCTAACATAGAGTATGGTTTGTTGTCACATATCGATTATCGCTCAACGGCAATTGCTTTTTCAACCTTATCGCTTAACAACGCGAGATACTGTGCTCGATTCCCTCCTTTGGAGTGTCCGGTGACCGTAACTTTATCAAGGTTATGTTTTTTAACCATATCATTTAAAGAAGTCCAGAGTTTCTTTTTGTTGCAAGGTGTCCGAGTTGTACATTCCACTTCCGTTGTCCATCCACTCCGGATCGGAGGCTGTTCCCAATGCAACAACCGAGTTTCCATCTTTATCCTTGATCACCATCGCCTTTAGCCCTGAGCCTTTTTTTGTCTTCGGATCATAGCTTCGATCTTCGACATGTTCGATTCTCATGTTCATCAAATGCTCATCCTTCTTAATCAGATTTAAGGTATCAATCCATTCCTCCTTCGTTAACTGTGCGGGGTATTTTCCTGTTTTCCTAATCTTTATTCTCTTTTAAAATAGACCATCCCGACTCTTCGAAACTTCGAATCCTATCTCCTATAGTTTGATTGGCTTGTACACTTGAATCGTTCAAATATACTAAAGTATCCAATAAAATCGCTTGCTCATTACTTAATTTACTCATTGATATCCCTCTCTTTCACCTTTGTGTTATCAACATATAGACTCAATGTACTTGGCTCTTTACCTTCATCATCATTTAATCCTATTACGATATTATATCTATACTGTCCATATTCATCGAAATAAGCAAAGTATTCCTTTTCTCTTTCTTCTTCCAGACTACGGTATTCATCCATCTTCCCGTAATAATCGTCTTCAGAAATCCCGTGCATAATATCTCCGTTATTCCGAACATAGTCTTCGAATTTGTCTTCTTTGATGACCCTCAAATACACGCTCAAATAGAGGTTACTCTCCAAGCAGGCTTCTCCCAACTTGTTTCCGAGCTTCCACAACTCTGTCTCCGAAACCTCCTCCAACTCCGAGGAGGAGATCGCAAGATCAATATAGGGACTGAAATTCCATCCTTCGTCCATATTGTTTGCAATCTCTTCAATCGGAATATCCTTGGTCAACTTCGAGGAGTACGCCCTATCTCGCTCAATTCGTATCGTAAAGTAATATCGATTCAAGTACTTAGAGAATATCTTATCCAAATACTGATAGTAGCGGTCTTCAATAAGCTGGCCGAAATAGCCGTCAATTAACACATACTCCCCCTTCTCATAGTCTCCAACCACCTTGGTCCACCCTTCTTGCCCCTTTGACTTGGGATAGACAAAGAACTCGTCGTATTCTTTGAGTATTTCTGCGAGATTGTAGGAGATCCCCACAAATTCCTCCCCGTATTTTTCCTGCATAT
>JAUMWQ010000249.1 GCA_030529565.1 Filifactor alocis
TAACAGATAAGGGAAGTCTATTGATACTGTTGTCCGCCTGAGATCTCAATACGGAAAAATATATGATCGCGATGATTTGAGTGATCATATACTTCAAACCGCTCGGTTGGTCAGTTTAATATTATTATCTGATATAAATCTCGCTCAAAAAACGATATGAGTTCTAAAATGCTCATAGATTTAATAAATGCCGTTCTAAGCAATCGGATAAGCCAAATTAAATAATAGTATCACTCACATTTCGAAGTATAAAGAGAATATCATTCTCCTTATGATTGAAAAATATCATAAAAGTATTTATTAAAGTTTTTCAGGGCACGGTATCTGTGACTTACCTTATTTTTTTCTTCTTCCGTCATCTCCGCATAGGTTTTTCCTTGTCCCTCTACGATAAACAGGGGATCGTAGCCAAAACCGTTATCTCCCCTCGGTTCAAAACCTATCCTTCCGTTGGTCTGACCCAAAAACGTATGTTCGGATCCGTTCGGAAAAACGATCGCAATGGCACTTACAAACTTTGCCAATCTCAACTCTTCTGCATAAGGTTTCATATTCTCCAACAACTTGTCATTGTTTGCACTGTCATTGCATGGGCTGCCCGCATATCTGGCGGAATATATCCCCGGCTCTCCCTTGAGAATGTCGACCATCAGGCCCGAATCATCTGAAATCGAAGGTTTCCCTGTTCTTTTGCAGATCTCCCTCGCTTTGATCAGTGCATTTTCTTCAAAGGTAGCTCCGTCTTCTACGATTTCAATTCCCTCTAGATCCACATCCTTGAGCGAAAACAGACGTATCTTGTCAAAATAAAGTATTTTTCTTATCTCATCAAGTTTGTGAAGGTTCGATGTAGCAACAACGATATCGATCTTCTCGTTTGAAGTGTAAGTTTTGAGATAATCGACGAGATCTTCCCTCGCAGAACTGACTTTGACTTCATTTGCAGGAGGGAGCACTCCTTTTTCTATCAAAGATACCGCCTCTTGTCCCAACACTTCCTTCTGCTTGTCAAAAATCTCTTTGCATCCTACCTCAGCCAATGTCAAAAGCTTGTTTAAATCTTCTCTTGAAAAGGTATCGTGCTCAGAAGTCCCTTGGATCTCGATGATACGATACTCGTCGTTGAAGACGATGTTCATGTCGACATCCGCTTTGGAATCCAGCTCATAACAGAGATCAAGGATGTGTTTCTCCTTCAGTATCCCTACGCTGACCGCCCCGACAAAGTTGTGAATGGGATATTCCTCCAACACCCCCTCACAGTAGAGTTTTTTACACGCAAGCGCCATTGCCACAAAGGCTCCTGAGATAGATGCGGTTCTTGTTCCTCCATCGGCCTGAATGACATCACAATCGATCCATATGGTTCTTTCTCCCAGTTTTTCGAGATCGATCGCACTTCTCAAAGATCGTCCGATCAATCTTTGTATTTCTTGGGAGCGCCCGTCGATCTTTCCCTTGGAAGAGTCCCTTTGCTTTCGAAAATTCGTTGCTCGTGGCAGCATTGAATATTCCGCACTGACCCATCCGGTGCCTGTTCCTTTTAAAAAAGCAGGCACCTTCTCTTCTACAGAAGCCGTACAAAAGACCTTCGTGTCGCCCAGCGAGATCAACACACTTCCTTCCGCATACTTGTTTACATTTGTTTCTATCTTTAAATCCCTAAGTTGAATATCACTCTTATTCACGTTTATTATCCCCTTGTAAGTATATTTTTTAAGACCTGTCAGTTTTTAAAGTATTCATCCACTGAACGTGCGACCGCCTGTGATAAGATTCTTTGATAGTTGG
>JAUMWQ010000026.1 GCA_030529565.1 Filifactor alocis
GAGGAAGGACTCATGGAAAAGAAAATCTGATTGACGCGATCAGAGACTCATGCAACTACTATATGTATTGTCTGAGCATAGGTTATGACTATTCAAAAGACGTAAAGATGAGTGTTGACATGAACTCTGAAAAGATATTAGATTACGCAAAAAAGTTCGGTTTGGATGAGAAGACAGGAATAGAAATCGAAGAGACAAAGGGGCAGGTCCCCAATGTCGGGATAGAAAAAGAAAAGACCTTAAAATCTCTGAACTCTTTTTTGAACAAGTTTATGGAAGATAAGTTCGAAGATGTAAGTTCAGGAAGCATAGAATATACGAAAAAAATCGAAACGATGATATCGTGGTCGACAGAAAATCCGGGAAGAGGGGAGCTGATTCGACGACTGTCCAAACTTTCAGTAAAAAAAGAACACATCAATACGGTTGCTGATAGGATCAAGTATGACTATTTCAATACGATGAGTGGTTGGAAAGAAGGGGATGCCTTTAACTTGGCGATAGGTCAAGGGGCCCACTCTTACACCCCCATACAGTTGGCGAGGTATATCGCCGCCCTGGCTAATGACGGGGTGATGAATGAAGTAACTGTGGTCAACCGCACGGTAGATTCGGAAAAGAGAAATGCTCTGGTCAATTCAACTGAGAAAATTCCGATAGATTTAAAGAATAAGGGAAACCTGAAATACTTGGTTCAAGGAATGATCAATGTCTCAGACGAGGGAACATCCAAAAATGTCTTCAAGGGTTTTCCTGTAAGTGTTGCCTCTAAGACAGGAACTGCGCAAAGACCGGGTTATATTCCGACGAAAGATGAGAAGAACTATTATCTCTCCCATCTGAGATCTTATGGCGTAAAACGAGATGAAGTATTGGCACTTGCAAAGGAACTGGAGGAAAACTCGAAACTCAAACTTCCCGAACATCAATATATTGTTCAGGCGATTTTGAAGCTTAATAAAAACCTTTCATCAAAGAGTGATCTGGACATCTATAAGGATGAATATGATGAGTTTGCATGGTTTGTTTCGTTTGCACCTGCAGAGTCTCCTGAAATTGCGATCGTGTCAGTAATTGTTCAAGGGGGGCACGGAGGTTACGGTGCTCCTATGGCAAGGGACATCTATACAAAGTATTTTCATCTGGAGGAGCCTAAGAAGGAGGATGCGAAAGAAACAGAACCTGTGATCGAAACGTCTGTTCAACAAAAGATCAACTATTCTGACGAGATAAATTAAACGGTTTCCACAGGGTGAACATTGATTTCATAACGAATAAGTGATAGAATGAACGGGAGATTCGCAGTGAGAACGGAGTTGATATTTTATGTCTATATCTTCTTCAAATATAATAAAGAAAGATGGATATCGGCTGTAAACAAGTAATACTGAAAAATAAAGACTATGTAAAAAGGAGATTATTGAATTGCAAAAACCTGAAATAGAAATCAAAGGTTTAAAAGGAAAGTTGATTATTCTTTTTGATGATCATGTTACCCTTTATAAAGCGATCACCTTATTGGAAGAAAAGCTCTCTTCCAATAAAGACTTCTTTAGAGATACAGTCTTTAAAGAGATTAAAGCAAAAAATCTGAGTGAAAACGATAAACATATCATTGCCCGTTTTTTGAGGGAGCATCATAATATCGAGCTTCCCCAGTATATTCAAGAAGTTGAACCCGGGGATAAACACAATAAAAAAAATCAAGTCTTAGAAGGAGAACTTCCTAAATCTCTTATCAAAAAGGATTCTCAGCAGACAAAGTTCATTTTTGAGACACTTCGTTCAGGAACTCTAGTAGATTTTGATGGTCATGTTGTGGTGATAGGAGATGTGAATCCAGGCGCGAGAGTTCAGGCGTCGGGAAATGTTATTATCTTGGGAAATCTAAGGGGGACTGTTCATGCAGGAGCCAACGGAAATAAGCATACTTTTGTCTTTGCTGAGCGGTTGTTACCTATTCAATTGAGAATATCTAATTCCATTGCTATACTCTCTGAAAAGGACAAGGCAGTCGAAGAGCCTTTGATAGCTAGTATAAAAGATGATAACATCGTAATAGAATCGTGTTTGTCAAGAAGATAAAAAAGGAGGAAGTTATATGTCGGAAGTAATTGTAATTACTTCAGGAAAAGGCGGGGTAGGAAAAACTACGACCACTGCAAACCTTGGAACTGCATTGAGTTTGAAGGATAAGAGGGTCGTTATCGTCGATGCCGATATCGGACTTAGAAATTTGGATGTGGTAATGGGCCTTGAAAATAGAATCGTATATGATTTGGTCGATGTTGTAGAAGGAAGGTGCAAATTAAGACAAGCTCTGATTAAGGATAAGAGGTTTGAAAATCTGTACCTGGTTCCTGCAGCGCAGACTAGGGATAAGGATGCTGTCAATCCGGAACAGATGAGGAGTCTGTGCGAGGAATTGAGAAAGGATTTTGACTACATCTTGATTGATTGTCCGGCGGGAATTGAAAACGGTTTCAAAAATGCGATTGCAGGTGCAGATAGAGCTCTGATCGTTACCACACCTGAGGTGTCTGCGGTAAGAGATGCTGATCGTATTATCGGACTTTTGGATGCACATTCCATCAATGATCATAGATTGGTGATCAATCGCTTTAAGTCGAATATGGTCCAAAGAGGAGATATGATGGATATAGACGATATCCTGGAGATTTTAGCCATCGACTTGATCGGGGTGGTTCCGGAGGATGAAAAAATAGTAGTCTCAACAAATACGGGGGAGCCTGCGGCAAATGACCCTACATCCATGGCAGGAAAAGCTTATTGTAATATCGCACGTAGGGTCATGGGAGAAGAAGTTGAAATTATGAACCTTAACACCAACGAATCCTTTTTATCAAAAGTATTTGGTTTGTTTAAAAAGTAGAAAGGAGAGCCGTATGGACTTGTTTAGCTTTTTAAGAGGAGAACAAAAATCCAAGACGATTGCTAAAAATCGTCTAAAACTTATTCTCGTTCATGACAAGGGCGGAGGGTATTCCACTCAGGTTTTGGAAAAGTTGAAGATTGAAATGCTTGCAGTGATTATGAAATATTTGGAAGTGGATGAAGAGCAAGTTGAAATAAAGATAATCAAGATGAAAAAGAATGAACAAAACGAAACGGAGACGGCTTTGGTTGCAAATGTTCCTATTAAACGGATGAAGTAGTTTTATGGGTTCGGTAAGCGAAAATGTAGAGGTTTTAAAAAATGAAATCAAAAACAGGTACGATAGATAAGTTGAAAAACTTTGAATTCACGATATTTTTTACGGTGATCGGATTATTCTTACTCGGGATCGTGCTTCTTATGAGTGCGACACATTTGAATGATCTTAAGAGGATCATTATCCAGCTCGCAACATTTCTCATTGGCTTTGGTTTTCTTATCGCTACATCTTTGTTTGATTATACGAGGATAAAAAAGTATCATCGGCATATCTACGGTCTGTGTATCTTTTTATTACTCCTTGTTTGGATACCCGGGATTCGAAGGCCTCAGTTCGGCGCTTATTCGTGGGTAAGTATGTTTGGAGTATTCAATCTACAAACATCAGAGATCGTAAAGCCTCTGTTTATTCTATTGTATGCGGCATATTTGGAAGATAAAAAGGGAAGGATAAGAGAACCGGTGGATCTGATAAAGGCCCTTCTGTTTCCTGTCCCCATTCTTCTCCTGATATTTATACAACCTGATTTGGGAGGGACGATCGTATTCCTGTGCATTATGTTTGGAATGCTTTTTGTTGCAGGATTGGATATAAAGTTGATCCTTCTTGCATTTACAAGTTTTGTACTCTCGTTTCCCTTGATATATCGATTTGCTTTGAAACCGCATCAAGTAAAGAGACTTAACGATTATGTCAACATCCTTCTCAATCCTTCGGACTTGTCCACCCTGTATACGGAAAATTTACAGGTAATCCAGTCGATAACGGCAATAGGGTCGGGAGGGGTATTCGGTAAGGGATGGATGAAGGGGACCTATAGCCAATACGGTTTTATTCCGGTTGCATCCAGTGATTTTCTCTTTTCCGTGGCGGGAGAGGAATTTGGATTTATCGGAATGTCAGTCATCCTTCTTTTGTTTTTTATCTTCTTGATAAGGATATTGAGAATAGCCGTCTTATCCAAGGACTTTTATGGGACCTTGATCTGTATTGGAAGTTTTTCTATGTTTTTCTACCAGGTTGTTCAAAACATCGGTATGACGATCGGTATCATTCCTGTTACAGGTCTGACCCTTCCTTTTGTGAGTTACGGAGGCAGCTCGATGATCTCCGCGATGATGACGGTCTCTTTGGTATTAAATGTTTCCAAAAACAGAAAACAGTTTTAATACTATATCCGACGGAAATGTAGATTTTTATGAGAGAAGTGTACTGAAAGTTCTCTGATATGATGACTTAAAATGAAAATAGTGTAAAAAGGGGAAGAGATGAATATAGCATTAATAGCTCATGATAACAAAAAAGAGTTGATGGTCAACTTCTGTTTGGCATACAAGAAGATCTTATCGGATCATGTTCTGTACGGAACGGGAACTACAGGTAAGAGGATCATGGAAGGAACAGGTTTGAACGTCATTCGACTGAATTCGGGCCCTTTAGGCGGAGATCAGCAAATCGGTGCGATGGTTTCCAACCAAGATATGGATCTCGTGATTTTTTTAAGAGATCCTCTGACCAGTCAGCCTCACGAACCGGATGTACAGGCTTTGCTTAGGATCTGTGATGTTCATATGATTCCTTTGGCAACGAATTTGCAATCCGCCGAGTTGTTCTTGAGAGCGATTGAAGCAGGCTTGTATGACGATTTGGATCTTCTAAAAAAGAAATAAGTTTACAAAGTTTCAGGCTATCGATTGAGTTGGAAGCAGCTTTGTAGTGTTAGCTGAAATCTCATCGAAAAGTCTATGGGATAAGTTATAGAACGGCTGAAACTTGTTTAGCACTACAGGATGCAAGAGAGTGAATTGCTTGAACGGGTGTTCTTAAATCCGGTGTTGCTTTGTTTATTTTTTTGAATATGTTTTTATACTAACAGTAAAATATGATGGTTTTTAAAAGTGAGTAATGAGGAAGAAGAATGAAACGAGTTATCTTAGGTATGAGCGGCGGTGTCGATTCGTCCGTGGCAGCCGTCTTGTTAAAAGAGCAGGGCTATGAAGTCATAGGTCTGTTTATGAAGAATTGGGATGAAAAAGATGAGGGCGGAGTTTGTAGTGCTACGCAGGATTATGAGGATGTTATGAGGGTTGCAGGAGCCTTAGACATCCCGTTTTATACTGTGAATTTTGAGAAGGAATACTGGGACAGGGTATTTTCTTACTTTTTGGACGAGTTGAAGAACGGAAGAACTCCCAACCCTGATGTTATGTGCAATCAAGAGATCAAATTCAACGCCTTTTTAGACTATGCTCTGAAACTGGAAGCCGATTACATTGCTATGGGTCACTATGCGAGAGTCTTGGAGAAGGATGGAAGGTTTTATCTGGCGAGAGGACGGGACGAGAATAAGGATCAGAGTTATTTTTTGTCCCGAATCACGGAAAAAGCGCTTTCCAAGACTCTGTTTCCAATCGGAGAGCTTACCAAACCGGAAGTTCGAGATATTGCAGAGCAACATAAGCTCTATACCGCTACAAAGAAGGATTCGACAGGGATCTGCTTTATCGGCGAAAGAAACTTCGATGCCTTTTTGGACAAGTATCTCTTATCGAATAAGGGTAGGATCCTTACAGTGGACGGTAAAGTGATAGGAGAGCACTCTGGTTTGATCCATTACACGATCGGTCAGCGAAAGGGGATCGGGATCGGAGGAGTAGGAAGCGGAGAACCTTGGTTCGTCGTTGGGAAAAACCTGAAAAAGAATATCCTGTACGTTGCTCAGGGTACGGACCATCCCGCTTTGTTTACGACGGAGTTGCTTGGAGAGCAGGCGGCTTGGATCACGGAGAAACCGACTTTTCCGTTCAAGGCTACAGCCAAGTTTCGATATCGCCAGAAGGACATTCCTGTCACTCTTTATGAGACAAAAAACGGGTCTATTCGTGTAGTCTATGACGATAAGGTCAAGTCTGTAACTCCGGGGCAGGTAGCTGTATTTTATGATGGGCAGATATGTTTGGGAAGTGCTATTATCACAAAGGGAAGGCCTTTGGAAGAAAAATACCGTTTTTTGCACGAGTGATGGTGCATATATCAGGATGCATTTGTTTTGAGGTTTCCGTTTTGAAACAGCAAGACGGATGTGTCCTTTTGTTTTTTGTGAATCGTGCAGCGCCTCCTTTATGTTTCCATAAAATGAAAATCTCTTGGCTAAGATCCCGGATTTAAAAAGCGTGTATCAGGGTATGAATTGGAATAGTTATTTAGAAGAAGGAGAGACAGGTTATGAAGAAATATGATGTTATTGTAATAGGTACTGGCGCAGGCAATATTATTATTGAAGAAGCATTGAAGAGTGGATCCAAGTGTGCTTTGATCGAAAAGGACAAGTTTGGAGGCACTTGCCTCACAAGAGGTTGTATCCCTACAAAGGTTATGGTAACTGTCGCCGATGCGATCCGTGAGATGCAGGACTATTCCAAGATCGGTATTCAAGTTGAAAAACCCGTCGTAGACTTTGATCTTTTATCCGGAAGAGTGTGGACAAAGATCGACGAGAGTATAGAGTTAAAGGAATTTTTTGAAGCTACGGATAACTTGGATGTCTATGAAGGAACGGCAAGATTTCTGGAGAATAAAGTGATCGAAGTTACAAATAAGGAAGATGGTTCCAAGGAAAAGCTCAGTGCCGATAAGATCTTTATCAACGTGGGAGCAAGAACTAAAATAAATTCTTTCGAAGGTTTGGATGCTGTAGATTATTTGACAAGTGAGACCTTTTTCGGAAACAAATTCCCTCAAAAACCCTATAAGAGCATTGTGATCTTGGGAGGGGGCCCGATCGGTTGTGAGTTTGCTCATGTGTTTTCCGCCTTGGGAACAAAGGTAACTTTGGTCCAACACAATGTGAGGTTATTGCCTCGTGAAGAAGAGGAAGTGTCTGCGGAGATCTTAAAGTATATGAGGCACTTCGGAGTCGAGGTCATCTTAAATCAGGATACGGTTTCAATAAGAGAAGAATCAGGATCCAAGGTTTTGGTAATAAAAGAACGTACGACCGGAGAAGAGAGGGAGGTTTCGGCAGATGAGGTTTTATTTGCCTCGGGAGTAAGGGCGAACTCTGACCTGTTATCTCTTGAAAATACGGATATTGAAACGGATTCTAGAGGGTGGATCCTGACCAATGAATTTTTGGAAACTTCGGTGGAGGGAGTTTATGCCCTTGGAGATATCAATGGAAAACAGCAGTTTAGACATAAGGCAAACTATGAGGCGGATATCTTGGCTCACAACCTATTTATGAATAAGAAGCCGGAGGAGTTTCGTTGGGCAAGCTACGATCTGGTTCCGGCAGTCACCTTCTGTTATCCTCAGGTAGCCCATGTAGGTTTGACTCAAAAAGAGGCTCTTGAGAAAGGATATCGGGTCAAAGTGGGGTACAATCACTATCATGAAACGGCAAAGGGGTATGCCCTCGGACATGAAAAAGGTGATGAGTTAGGTGCTTTTGCAAAGCTGATCGTAGATAGGGACACAAACAAGATGCTGGGTATCCATGTCGTAGGTACACAAGCATCCATTTTGATTCAGCCCTTCTTGAACCTTATGAATTCGGGAGAGCAGGAGCTTGTTCCCATCAATGAACACATAGGAAGTCCTCTAACCTTTAAACTTAGGGGAGAGAAGGCAAAGAAATATTTGGATCCTCAAGATCACAGGGCGGTACGAGAGGCTATGGTTCCTCATCCCACCCTTTCAGAAGTTTCGGTTTGGACATTTTATCATATGTCCGAATAAGTTTTCACTTGTAAAGAGAAATATCGCACAAAGATATGACAGGCTCTTTATGTTATTTTAAAGAAACCTCTGAAGTGAATCATTTTAAGAACCTCTTTGAAATGGTGTGGTATTTTTATTAGAATATGAGGGGGTAGCCTTGTAATAAAAGGCTACTCCCGCTTGTTGAAAAGGGGGAAGGATGTATGGAAGCTTCCGAAAAGAGAGAGATGATGAAAAAGATACAAGTCTACAGCGCTTCGCTTTGTGCGGCTGTATTGTTTTACTTTCTTATCAAAAACTTTCCTTTGGGGATCAGGTTTATCAACCGTGTTTTTAGGATGATGACACCGTTTATCTACGGGTTTATCATTTCGTTTCTTATGCTTAAACCCATGCAGAAAATAGACGGTTCGTTGAAAAAAATTCTGTGCAGGAGGAAGGACCGCTCAGGGTTATGCAGAGGCATTGCAATAGGATTGACTTTTTTGATCGTTCTCTTGGTTTTATTTTTGATCTCATCCATCTTTTTTCCTCAGCTGATCTACAATTTGAATCAGTTGATCGAAATGATGCCCGAGTATATAACCCGTTTTGAAAAAATGATTACACGCTGGGAGGACGAATTTGCACTCTCGAGCATGATCCGCCCTGTCTTGGGGGAAGATATCGAGAATATGTTTGATATCGGAGAGGTAAGCCAAAGGGTACTTAAACTTTTACAATCCCTGCTTCCTAAGGTGATCAGCTTCTCGACAGGATTCACAAACAGCCTGATGAATGTGGGAATGGGGGTCATCATCTCCATTTATTTCTTAAGTGGGAAGGAGAGGTTTCAATCTCAAATAAAGAAGGTCCTCTATGCTTGTTTTCATGAAAATACGGTCAAAGAAATCTTTCGAATTTCTCATATGGTCAATGATACTTTTCGCAACTATATTGCCGGACAGTTACTTGATGCGCTTATCGTAGGTTTGATCACTTTTGTGATGATGTTGATTCTACGTATCCCCCTGGCCTTTATTATAGGAGTTTTGATTATGATCACGAACATTGTTCCTATGATAGGACCTTTTTTGGGAGGGATACCGAGTTTCTTTCTTATATTAATGGTCGATCCGATCAAGGCGCTCTGGTTTGTTATTTTGGTTACAGTATTACAGCAGATAGATGGAAATATCATAGCACCGAAGATAGTGGGTGATTCTACGGGATTGTCGGGTTTTTGGGTTTTGCTTGCTATCTTCCTCGGCGGAGCTGTCGGAGGGATCTCCGCCATTGTTATCGCCGTTCCGGTGATGTCTGTGATCTACACCTTGGCTAAGGAGGGTGTAGAAAAGAAATTGGAACAGAAAAATCTTCCGGTAGAGACAGAGTTTTATGAAGATGTTCAATGATGTGAAGTTGAGAAACCGAACTTCCTGGAAATTCAATGCTCCTTAGCGTTTATACCTGCTAGAGATCGAAGGACAAGATGTCAAAGGATATCACGGGATCTGTAAAGAAATGAAAAAGTTAGAGAAACACCTTATGATGGATAACACAGGGTAAGAAGTCGAGAGAAGTCCCTAAATAAAAAATCGAGATAAAAAACACTTGTGTTTCGCTGATTTTTCTTGGGCGGCGACTACAGATACAAACCTCTGAGTTATGTGTGGTGTTTCTCTAACCAAAAATCTCCTACTTGCAAAAAAAGTTGATATCGGATACTATAAAGGAGATATTATATTAGGAGGAGATCAAAATGAGTTTTAATACAGGAAAAAACAAAGGGATCAAGGTTCCCGACACTTTTGTGATCATCTTTTTTGTGGTGGTGATCGCATCTTTATTGACCTACATGGTACCTAAAGGACACTTTGAAACGGAGCAGATTACATATACGGTCGATGGAGCCGAAAAAACCAGGACTGTAATTAAAAATGGAACCTTCCAATATGTGCAGGATGAAAACGGAATGCCTCTGAAGGAAGGGGTCAAACTCTTTGCTTCGGACGCGGATGGCAAACCGGGTTTTCTAAACTATATGTTTGAAGGCTTTGTAACCGGAGATAAGTATGGGAGTGCCATTGGTGTTATCGCTTTTATTTTGGTGATAGGAGGAGCCTTCGGTATCGTACTTTCAACCGGCGCGATCGAAGGTGGGATCATGAAGATGATCTCGAGGTTCAATGGGAAGGAGTTTATCCTGATCCCCGTGCTGTTCATTCTTTTTTCTTTGGGAGGAGCTGTCTTTGGGATGGGAGAAGAATCGATTCCCTTTGTGATGATTGTTGTTCCTATGGTAATTGCCATGGGTTATGATGCAGTTGTCGGTATTACGATCACTTATGTGGCAACTCAGATAGGTTTTGCGACCTCTTGGATGAATCCCTTTTCCGTTGCGATTGCTCAGGGAGTATCGGGAATCCCGGTGATGAGCGGTGCTAATTTCAGGATTTTTATGTGGCTTGTTTTCAATGTTATTACCATTGTTTTTATTATGCTCTATGCATCCAAGGTAAAGAAAAATCCTCAGCTCTCTGTTTCCTACGAGTCCGATGCTTTTTTTAGGGAAGATTTCGAAAAAACTAAGAATCAAAATATGGATTTCGGTTTGGGTCATAAGCTCATTATATTGGATTTAGTTTTAACGATGGTCTGGGTTATCTGGGGTGTTACAAAGCAAGGGTATTATATTCCCGAGATCGCTACTCAGTTCTTTACAATGGGTCTTGTTGCAGGGATCATTGCGGTTGTATTTAAGCTCAACGGTACGGATGTAAACGGCATAGCAAAGTCGTTCGTCAATGGAGCTAAGGATCTTCTTGCACCGGCCATGGTCGTTGGAATGTCCCAAGGGATCATTTTTGTGCTCGGCGGGACTGATCCTACTAACGGAACGGTCTTAAATACGATATTAAATTCGGCGGCGAACAGCATCGCAAATCTTTCTCCGTCTATCTCGGCTTGGATCATGTATATTTTTCAGTCCGTATTTAACTTCTTCGTTGTATCGGGCTCGGGTCAGGCTGCTCTTACCATGCCGTTGATGGCCCCCTTGGCAGATCTTGCGGGGGTGACCAGACAGGTTGCGGTTCTTGCCTTCCAACTGGGAGACGGATTGACAAACTTGATCGTTCCTACGTCGGGATTATTGATGGCGGTCTTAGGTGCTGCCAGATTGGACTGGGGGAAATGGGTAAAATTCCAAATTAAAATGCAGGCCGTACTGTTTTTAGTAGCATCTATCTTTGTGTTTGCAGCGGTTGCAATTAATTTTGCTTAGGTAGAACAGCGAACAACGGCAAGCACTGACTTTTTGGAGTCTACAAAACACAAAAAATTTTTACATCAATATTTTTTAAGGATTTTATGATCAGAACAGCATTGATCGTACGCTGGTTTTTCAGATTATGTAGTGTATGGATGCATTTAAATTTATGTAGGTTTCAATGTGCTATCAGTCTTTCTTCGTTATAATAAAGGATGAAAAAATAAGGAGACTGTGAATATGCCAGTATAGCAGTGTTTTTTCGTGGAAGAGAAACTGAAAGTGCTTGCTCTGAAGTCAGTATTCCCTGTTTACCTGTAATGATAACAAGACGGAGGATCCTTCGTTACAGTAAAAATTTTGTAGAAGTCGGGAGGTATAGGATCAAAGATCTTATATCTCCTTTTCTTGTGCAGGAGTCTTATTTACTCGTCATATTTCCTTTGACACAGGTAGGATTTCTTGGTATCTTTAAATATGTATCGATTTATTGAGAACGGTTTTTTGTATCTATCAAAGTAATATTATTGCTCGGTAGAAGAGCGGTCATGCCGGTTTTGCCAACTGCAAAAATCTGTTCTATCCCCTGTGTAGTACAAAGGTATGGATATCAATAATTTAAAAGAATAATAATATATAACCTAATAAAAATATCAAAATGATCAAAGGAGAAGTTATGAGTTTGCTTACAGTGAAGAATATTACCCACGGTTTCGGTGGAAGAAGTATATTGGAGGATGTGTCTTTTCGTCTTTTAAAGGGAGAACATGTAGCCCTGATCGGTGCAAACGGAGAAGGAACGTCGACTTTTATGAATATTATTACCGGCAACCTGATGCCGGATTCGGGAGATGTGATCTGGTCAAACAGGGTGGAGGTCGGATACCTTGATCAACACAGTTCCTTAAAAGAAGGGACGAGTATTCGTGAAAACTTGAGACTTGCCTTTTCACATATGTATGAGCTTGAAGAGGAGCTGAACTCTATTTATGACAAAATGGGAAGTGTGTCGGATGAAGAGTTGACAAAATTGATGGAGGATTCGGCGGAGATCCAAACCATTCTTGAGGACAGTGGATTTTATGTCATCGACTCCAAGATCGAAGAAGTGGCAGGAGGACTCGGACTAAAGGACATCGGTTTGGACAGGGCGGTAAACGAGCTGAGCGGGGGTCAGCGTTCCAAAGTTCTGCTTACGAAACTCCTGCTGCAAAATCCGACCATCCTTCTGCTGGACGAGCCGACGAACTACCTCGATTTTGAACATATCGAATGGCTCAAGCGTTTTTTGAACGCTTACGAGAATGCCTTTATCCTGATATCTCACGACATTCCTTTTATCAATGCGGTCACCAACATCATCTACCATGTTGAAAATTGCGAGTTGACGAGATATGTAGGAAACTACGATGAGTTTTTGCGTCTGTACGAACTCAAAAAACTTCAGCATGAAAAAGCCTATGAACGTCAACAGAAGGAAGTGGAGCGTTTGGAAGATTTTATTGCCAGGAACAAAGCCAGGATCTCCACCACCGGTCGAGCGAAAAGCCGGATGAAGCAGCTTGACAGAATGGAGATGATAGAGCGTCCCAAGGAGAAGATCAAACCCGTTTTTCAGTTCAGAGAAGCTCGAACACCTTCCAAAGTTGTTATTGAAGCGAAGGGTCTCGTGATAGGTTACGACGAAGCCTTGACCAAAGCCTTTGATTTGGAGATCGAACGCAACAAAAAGATAGCGATCCGAGGGGTAAACGGCATAGGAAAGTCCACCCTGCTCAAGACACTGCTTGGGAAACAGGCAGCGATCGCAGGATCGGTTCATCTGGGTCAGCATGTCGAGATCGGATATTTCGAACAGGAGGATAACAAGAAAAACTCCAACACGGCGATCGAAGAGATCTGGAATTCTTATCCCTCAATGACAAATCACGAGATCCGTTCCGAATTGGCAAAGTGCGGTTTGACTAACGAACACATCACTTCTCAAATGATGGTCTTGTCCGGAGGAGAAAATGCAAAGGTAAGGCTCTGTAAGGTCATGCTTTCTCAGATCAACGTACTGGTCTTGGATGAGCCTACCAATCACTTGGATGTGGAGGCCAAGGATGAGTTGAGGAGGGCCTTGAAAGAGTTTAAGGGTACGGTCCTGCTCGTTTCACACGATCCCGACTTCTATAGGGACTTCGTAGATGAGGTTCTCGATGCTGAACAGTGGTCTGTTAAAGTAGTGTAAGAAGAGGAAGATCTTTTGTAAATTAAGAAATGAGGTACAAACAACTATGGCAAGTATTTATACACACTACCATCTCAATGCTTCTGTATATCCCTTCCTTCCCGAAGAAGCAAAGAAGATTATAGGAGAGCACAGGGAGTATTATCACTTCGGAGCGCAGGGGCCGGATTTGTTCTTTTTCCGAATGTCTTCGGTAAAAAAAGGAGAAAATCTCGGTGAGAGTATCCATAACAAGCCCTTTATTGACTTTTGGAAACCGGTCGAGAAGTACAGTCTGGAGAAGGGGCCTTTGGCAGCTTATCTCATAGGGTGTTCCCTTCATTTTTTGGTAGATGTTACCATCCATCCCACGGTCGATGCATCGATTGAAGAAGGCTATGGACATATCGATATTGAAACCGAGCTTGATCGTTACTATATGGAGAAGGACGGACATAGGGCTACCAAGTTCAAGCAATGGGAACTTATTCCAAAGAGTTTGGACGTTGATGTCATCCTAAAAGCCTATTCGGCCTATCCTTCTTCCAACTACGATATGGTAAAAGAAAGCATTCGTGACTTTCGAAGGGTAAAGAGGGTTTTGCACAGTCCGAACCTTCTTACCGAAAAAGCGCTGTTTGCCATTATGAAAAAAATGAAGTTTCACAAATATATCCCTGTTATCATAAAACAGAGACCGATGTCTCAAGCCTTGAAAACCAACCGTGTATTAAGAGAATTGATTGAGGCAAGCAAGGGGAGAGCACCTGAATATATAAGGGAAATCTTGCATGCTTCTCGTACGGGGAGCGAATATCCGGAGGAGTTTTTCTATAATTTCAATGGGAGGAAAGCATAGTGGAGCAGAGAAGAAATGAACGAAACTGGATTTTGTACGACATAGGGAACTCGGCCTATATCCTGATCGCAACTACAATGATACCGATCATGTTCACCCAGCTTGCAACTCAAGGGGGAGTGAGCGAGGATGTATCTTTGGCCTATTGGGGTTATGCGGTTACGATATCGACTTTTATCACAGCTCTATGTGGCCCTGTATTGGGAGCGATATCGGATACATCCTTCGGGAAAAAGCGTATGTTTTTTATTTTTGTTCTATTAGGAGTGATCGGTTGTTTTTTTCAACCTCGTGTATCCAACTACCTTGTGTTTTTGATCGTCTATGTTTTATCCAAGACGGGTTTCAATGGTTCTCTGATTTTCTATGACAGTATGCTGAGCGATGTTACGACAGAGGAAAGGATGGACTTTGTTTCTTCCAGAGGTTATGCCTGGGGCTATATCGGCTCATGTATTCCTTTTGTTTTTTGTGTTTTTCTTGTAACAAAAAAAGAGGTTTTTTCTTTGGAACTTGCTTCGGCGATGAACTTGGTCTTTTTGATCATAGCGGTTTGGTGGATCCTTTTTACCCTCCCTCTTGTATTCTCTTACCGTCAAAAGACCTATATGCATCGATTGAAAGGGCCGAAAAAGATATTTGGTCAATTGGTTGAGACTGTGATGGAGATCAAAGACGATCCGAAGGTGTTTTGGTTTTTGGTATCTTTCTTTTTCTACATTGATGGAGTCTACACCATTATCAATATGGCGACGGCCTATGGTTCTTCCCTGGGTCTATCAAGCAACGGGATGATAATGGCCCTCCTGTTGACTCAGGTAGTTGCATTTCCCTTTGCACTTCTTTTCGGATATCTGTCTAAGCGTATAAAGGCGGCGAGCTTACTTAAACTCTGTATTATCGCCTACGCTTTGATTGCTCTTTACGGGGTCACCTTGGATCGCTTGTTTGAGTTCTGGATATTGGCGGTGGGAGTAGGGATGTTTCAGGGAAGTATTCAAGCCCTGTCCCGTTCTTACTATGCGAAGATCATCCCTCCCGAAAAATCGGGAGAGTACTTCGGGATCTATGATATCTTTGGAAAGGGAGCTTCCGTTATAGGTACATTCATCGTCTCGATCGTATCTCAAGTTACAGGGAATCAACATTATGCGATCTTTTCGCTTATCTTTTTGTTTATAGCAGGCTACTATTCCTTCTTGAAGTCGGAAAAAATAGATATCTCACAAAAAACGTTCTAAATCTCTTATCTGCATTTATGGAACTATCTATTAAAATTGACGGATTGAATACTTTGAACTATAACCCTCCAAATTATTTTTCGACAGTCATATATTGAGCCTATTTGTCATTTTAAACATAAAAATCTGACTTATCGCTTATAGAATATAGGGTATCGATATCAACAAGTTCGAGTGGATAATGGTGTCAACCTGCAAAATCGGGCAATGCAATAGATAATGCCCTTAAATTCAGGACGATATCCATTTAAAAAATATTGCATAAGAAAAGACCCTTTGTTATAGAGGAACAAACTCTGAAGGTCGGGTCGATCTTCACAGGTCACGGTCTGGTACAACAAGGGTCTTTTTGTATCAAAAACTTATAGTAATATAGTTATATCGATGATGTGTATTTTATCGTTTTAAAACAAACACCAGAATAGACAATTCTTCCATTTGTTCACTTGTGATCCTTTAGGAAACGATGCGTAATATTATTCTTCGATGGAAGTATGGTCATATTTACTTTGGAGCCACGTAGATCCGTCTTGTCTCTTACGGAGTACAAGTCGACATATCTATAGTTCAAATGAATAATAGTATAAAGCGGAATTTTGACTTTTATATTGTTTTATAGGGTGCAAAATAAACACTTTGCAGAGTCTGGTTTTTCTTTATGAAATCGGTTTTATTTTGTATTTAGAATTATGTGCTAACCCTTTTAGTGTGTGACTTTGCGTGCAAGGAAGTCTCCGATTCCTTGCAAGAGATAGACGATGAGCAAGATAACAACGACGGTTACGATCATCGCATCTTGTTTAAAGCCTTGGTAGCCGTATCTTATCGCAAAATAACCCAGTCCTCCGCTACCTATCGAACCTGCGATTGCTGAAAAGCTCAACAAACTGATAAGGGATACCGTAATTGCGTTAATGATCCCTCCGAGGCCTTCTCTCAAGATCACCTTGATAACGATCTGAAGAGGAGAGAAACCCATTGCGGTGTAGGCTTCGATAACGCCCAAGTCAACACTGTAGAGAGCAAGCTCTACCTGCTTTGCCAAAAAGGGGATACAGGCGATCGTAAGCGGAAACAAAGAGCCTTTGAGCCCTATACTTGTACCCATGACCATTCGCGTGATCCCTGTCAATGCGGCGAATAAAATGATCGCAGGAACTGAACGGACAGCATTGACTACTTTGGAGAGCGTGGAATATACAAAGGAGTTTTCGAGGATATGCCCTTTTGAAGTTATCAACATCACAACACCCAGGGGAATTCCGATGAGGGTAGAGAAAAAACCTGATATCCCTATCATAAAGAAGGTCTCCCAAAGAGATTTTAAAAGTTCCGGATATAACTCCGCCATATTGGGGAAGTATTGACTAAGCATGTGAAACCACCTCGATTCTTGTGCCTTTACTTTGCATAAAGTCGATTGCTTCTTTTATTCTTTTGTCTTCTCCGAGAATCTCTACATACAGACTTCCGATAAAAGAATCCGATATCTTTTCGATATTCCCGAACAAAATATTGATCAAAACATCGTAATTTTTGATCACCTCGGCGATCAAGGGACGATGAGTTGTCTCTCCGAGGAAGGAGACCTTGTATAAGGTCCTGTTTTCATCCTTCATCTTGTCCAGGAACTCTTGTGTGTGCATGGTTTGAGATACAAAGTCCTGTGCGATCGCGCTCTTAGGCGAGGAGAAGATCTCAAACAAAGATCCTTGCTCTACAATAACTCCGTCTTCCATCACTGCAACCTTAGTGCAGATCTGCTTAACTACTTCCATCTGATGGGTGATGATGACGACGGTAATCCCCGTTGTTCGATGGATCTCTCTTAAAAGCTGAAGGATGGACTTGGTCGTATTCGGATCGAGGGCGGAAGTGGCCTCGTCACAGAGAAGGATCTGTGGATCATTGCTGAGAGCTCTTGCGATCGCGACCCGTTGTTTTTGCCCT
>JAUMWQ010000250.1:0-210 GCA_030529565.1 Filifactor alocis
GTAGTGCCTATCTACATTCTGGTTATGATCGTAATCTGCTTATCCTGCTTTTTTGCGATTATGTACAGGGTATCCAAGCCGGATTGGATCGAGAACAATTCGTTACTTAAAGAGATATCCGACATCTCACCGTTCTGGTTATTGGCAAGATTGGT
The DNA here is from genome assembly GCA_030529565.1 of Filifactor alocis. Taxonomy (GTDB): domain Bacteria; phylum Bacillota; class Clostridia; order Peptostreptococcales; family Filifactoraceae; genus Filifactor; species Filifactor alocis_A. The sequence continues at coordinate 156 of JAUMWQ010000250.1, forward strand.
CGGTTTGGTATTAGGTTTTATGACAGCTCTACATATAGGGCCTGAAATCATTTGG
>JAUMWQ010000250.1:220-1765 GCA_030529565.1 Filifactor alocis
GGGGCGAATATACAGGAGCACTCATCCTGTTTGACTTGATAGGAGGATTGTTTACCATCTTTTTGGTAGCAGGTTTCATCCTTCCCTTCCTAACGGAATTCGGACTGTTGGAGTACATCGGGGTATTCTTGACCACATTTATGCGACCGGTATTTAACCTTCCGGGACGTTCCGCAGTCGACTGTGTGGCATCTTGGATCGGAGACGGAACCATAGGGGTAGCTCTTACCAACAAGCAGTACGAAGAAGGATACTATACGGCGAGAGAAGCGGCTATTATCGCCACGACCTTCTCAGCGGTATCCATCACCTTCTGCCTGGTGGTTTTGGAGAACGTAGGTTTGACGGATTATTTCGGACAATACTATCTGACGGTTGCGGTTGCAGGTGTTGTTGCAGCTCTTATCGTTCCTCGCATCCCTCCTCTATCTTTGAAGAAGGATACCAGATTGAAGGAACAGGCGAAACTGAATGCGGAAGTCATCCCGAGCGGTTTTTCCAAGCATGAGTGGGGTCTTCATCTTGCAGTTAAAAAGGCGGAAACCAACGGAAGTGTATCGGGATATCTGAAAAATGCCGTTAGAACGGTATTGAGCATGTGGTTGTCCGTTACACCGATCATTATGGCGGCAGGTACTCTCGCGCTGATCCTGTCCGAGGCTACACCGATCTTTGATTATTTGGGAATGCCCTTCCTGCCTCTTTTGAAGTTGATGCAGGTTCCGGAAGCCGAAGCGGCAAGTGCTACCATGGTGGTAGGTTTTGCGGACATGGTTGTACCGTCCATTCTTGCGGCTGACATTGCAAACCCGATGACGCAGTTCATCGTTGCGGCGGTTTCTGTAACACAGTTGATCTACATGTCGGAGACGGGAGCGGTTATTTTGGGTTCCAACCTTCCTGTGAACATCGTAGACTTGTTTGTATTGTTTATTGAAAGAACATTGATCACCCTGCCGGTAGTTGTGGTAATGGCGCATCTGTTCTTCTAGGGAACTTTTTTGTAATGAAGAATAAAAGGCGAAGGACTTTGGTAAAAGACTGAAGTTCCTTCGCTCTTTGTTTGCTATATAATACTATTATTTCTTTGAGCTGTGAATATAAAGGATCTGTGATCCATAGAAAATAAAACCATTTTTCGCAGACAGCAAATAGATATAACCACACCTCCATCAATAGTATTACTTCTCGAAAATCATTTTTCTACTATAGAAGTATTTTATTTCATAATTTCCTCTAATACATTTCCGATATCTCCATCTATACACATACATCGATCTTCTATTTCTTTCGGGCAAAAGGCTTCTCCATAGTTGATACACGCATACACCGATCTTTTATTCTCCATTGTCATCTGCCAAAAAGGATACTTTATAATGACGGGAGTATTTGCTCCTACTCCCAATTCTAAAAATAAAATATGCTTTTGTTTATTTGCTTGAAGAAATTCATAATAGGCTCCGGATGCTTTACGCCAGCCTTCATCCTCGACAAAAGAATCATCTGCCCTAAGATTTGTCGTTATATCCGAATGATCATCCGAAC
>JAUMWQ010000251.1 GCA_030529565.1 Filifactor alocis
GTGCGTGATCTCCTCCTTCTGACAGAATTGAAGCGGGAGCATGACTTGATCGAATATCTAAAAAAATAAGACTTTTTCCATCTGTTGAAGACGATTCCTTGCCTTCAACAGATATTTTTTCATTTAGACAACAAAAAAATAGGAAAGCATTGTAATAGAGAGGTAAATAGTATAAGGATTATATACTTCGAGTTGTATAATTATTTTTCTTAAACAGATAATAACATAATTATACACTCCGTAAATCTGGCAGTTTAATCAGATTTTAGCATTATTATTGGATAACCAAGGGTAAAAGAAAGGTATAACCCTTGCACTGTATTTCCCCATATCTCGAATAAGCTGATACGAGATATTGGCGGCTAGTAAAAGAAAGGTATAACCCTTGCACTGTGTATTTCCCTATTAAATAAAAAACTCTGATTCTATCAGAGTTTTTTTAAAGATTGTAATCTTACAATTCACGCACCCCGTCGTCGATACCGGAGACGAAAAATTCACCTTCATACCCGATTTTTTCAGCATAGGCCTTTGAAACGGATGAAATAAATCCTTTCACCTCTTCGTTCTTGACCAAAGCAATGGCACAGCCTCCAAAGCCTGCACCGGTCATTCTGGCACCTAAACAACCATGCTGTTTTTGTGCAAGAGATACCAGAGTATCCAGCTCGATTCCCGTAACTTCAAAATCCTCCTTTAGGGAATGATGCGAAGCGTTTAATATTCTACCCAGCTCCGGCATGTCTTTGTTTTCTATGGCATTTATTGCTGACTTCACTCTTGTGTTTTCGCTCACAACATGCCTTGCACGCCTAAGAAGAGCCCCTGTCAATATATAAGAAAGTTTGTTGAATTCGTCTTCGTCCAGTTCACAAAGGTGGTGTAGAGATCTCACTTGAGAAAGAAGTTTTTTTGCGCTCTCACATTCCTGTCTGCGTTCATTGTATTTGGAATCCTTCAACTCTCTTCTCTTTCTCGTGTTCATAATAACAAAACGATATCCCTCCAGCTCCAAGGGAACGTAACTGTAAGAGAGAGTTTCGGTATTGAGAAGAATAGCCTTGTCTTTTTTGCCCATCCCGATGACAAATTGGTCCATAATGCCAGAATGTACGCCTATAAAATCGTTTTCCGTCTCTTTTCCTGCCAGGACAAGATCGATCTTGTCAATATTTCCATCGTTATAAAATACATTGATGATCTCTCCTATCAAGAGTTCTAAGGATGCGGAAGATGATAGTCCTGCTCCGTTCGGGATGTTTCCGGAGATCAAAACATTCAAACCTCCTATCTTAAATCCTCTTTTCATCATGGAACAAACCATTCCCATAGGATAGTTGACCCATTGTTTGTTCTCACAATATCTGAGATCGGAATGTATTTCAAAAGAGTCTCTATGGGAGAAGTTTGTGGAGATCAAGGATATGATATTGTCGTCTCTTTTAGAAGCGACCGCATAGGTACCGATCTCGATTGCACAGGGAAAAACACTTCCTCCGTTATAGTCGATATGTTCTCCAATAATGTTGATTCGACTGGGAGAGAAAAAGGTTTTTGTATCGACTTGGCCAAACTCCCTCTTAAATTGGTTTTCTAATTCTTGTATATTCATCACTTACCACTTTCCAAAAATTTATTTAAGGATTCCCGCAATTCGACTGCTGTCTCCTCTACGATTCTGGGGTTTGCATTTGCCCAAGCGCCTGTTTCGGAAGAAGCATTATATTTTATGCTCTTCTCACCCCTCATCGGAGGAT
>JAUMWQ010000027.1 GCA_030529565.1 Filifactor alocis
GTATATACCTTGCCGCCCTTGGTAAGAAGCGCTGCTCCCACCTTAAATTTCGAATAGGGAACATAGGCGTTCTCCTTTGCCTCTTCTGCCAGTTTCAACAAGTCAAAACTCTTCATACTTCCCCCTATCTCTCGATCTCAAACTCTTTCATGACCAGTTCTTCCCTCTGTCTCATCCGCCTCTTATCCTCTTCTTCCATGTGGTCGTAGCCAAGAAGATGGAGGATGGAGTGTACCGCCAGGTAGCAAAACTCTCTTTCCAAAGAATGACCGAACTCCTGTGCCTGTTCCCTGATCTTATCGGCGCATATCAGGATATCTCCGATCGATACCTCGTAGAGTTCATATTCTTTCTTCTCCTCTATCCTGTCGAGGTCGCACCTTTCATACATCGGGAAGGAGAGTACATCGGTCACGGCATCGATCCCTCGGTATTCGCAATTGACCTGCCTGATCTCTTCTTTATCCGTCACGGAAAGAGAAACCTCGTAATCTCCTCGAAGACCTTCTTGAGCCATAACAAACTCGAACAGGATCTTCAAGCGCTTTTTTTCAGTCTCTCCCACAAAATCTTCGTAGCCTTGCACATCCCACAAAATATTAAGCATCTATCTTCCTGCCTTTCCGGCATTCTTTTTTTCCTTCTTGTATTTTTCTTTGGCCTCAAATTTTTCATAGGCCTTGATGATCCTCTGCACCAACTCGTGCCTTACAACGTCCTTTTCATTGAGGTAGTTTACCGCGATCCCCTTGACGTTCTCAAGGATCTTGAGGGAGTGCATCAAACCGCTGACTTTACCTCCCGGAAGGTCGATCTGCGTAATGTCTCCTGTCACGACCGCCTTTGAGCCGAAACCTAACCTTGTCAAAAACATCTTCATCTGTTCCCTCGTCGTATTCTGGGCTTCATCCAGGATGATAAAGGAATTGTCCAAGGTCCTCCCCCTCATATAGGCGAGGGGTGCAACCTCGATTACGCCTCTCTCCAAAAGCTTCAAAAACTTCTCGGAACCCATGATGTCAAAGAGGGCATCGTAGAGGGGGCGCAGGTACGGATCCACCTTGTCCTTCAGGTCTCCCGGAAGAAAACCCAGACTCTCCCCGGCTTCGACCGCAGGCCTTGTCAGGATGATCCTTGAGACTTCTTCTCTCTTGAAAGCTCGTACCGCCATCGCAACGGCAAGGTAGGTCTTTCCCGTACCTGCCGGTCCCACACAGAGGGTGATGTCGTGCTTGTCTATATTATCTACATACTTCTTCTGTCCGACTGTCTTAGGCTTTATCTCATTGCCCTTGGCCGAAAGCAGGATTCTGTCCGTGCACACGGTGGAAAGTTTTTCATCCGAATTGTCCTCAATGCTGCCGATCGCATAGTTGATCTTCTGTGTATCGAGCAGTTCTCCTCCCTCGACAATACGATAGAGTTCTTCCATCAACACCGTTGCCCGTGCAACTTTCTCCTCTTCGCCGACCAGGACGATTTCACCCGAGCGAAGCAAAATATCTATTCCATAAAACTCTTCGATCCTTTTTACATTTCTGTCGAAGTTCCCGAACAACTCCTGTTGAAAACGTTCGCTGAACTGATCGACCACCTTTTCCGTCTTCAAATATCGAATCTCCTCCTTTTTTGCTTTTTATTATAACCCAAAAAAATCGCTTTTACAAACCGCTTATATCGATCCTGTTTAAATCATCCATTGATACAACTCGAATTTCATACTATTCTCCGTTTGAAATACCTAATATACCGACTTATCACTGCCGAAAAAACAACTTGGATGATCCTATGCGTCAAAACATTCAACCTGTCATTTCTAACAGATCATAGTATTACGATCTGCAAGGAGTTTTTCGATCCGGTTTCAGAATGAAAAAACTACTCTCCAACGCCTAAGATCCCGTTCAAAAAGCTTTCTCCCGTTACCTCACAGACGATGACGGGATAGCCGAGCTTCTCCTCAAACTCCTCTACACTGTAGTCGTCCAAGAACACCGTCTCATCCGCCTTCATCATGACTCTCGGCAGAAGGAGGCCGTCTTCGAGGTCGATCCCCTCAAGCTGTTCCAGGAGGTCGGTAGCCGTGATCAAGCCGCTTACGGTGATCGTCTCACCGAAGTAACGGTTGACGATCCTATGCACCTCGATCTTGATCTGCGGGATCGCCTCACCGACCATCCTTGCGATATCTTTCATAAATTCATAGGCGGAGGTGCCCGTCGCCAAGTGGAGGTTTTTGGGACTTACCCGCGGGAGATCTCCTAACGATAGAAGGGCCTTGACCTCACCTTCAAACTTTCTCATCAAACCGACTCCGTTCTCAAGTTGGATGAAGTTTTCGTATTCTTCCGCCTTCGGAAGCTCTTCTCCCGCCATAACATAGAACTCGTCGGACAAAAAGACGAACCTGGTCCCCCATCTTCGATAGTACTTCTCCTGCAAACTCCGGTTCAGCGCTATGGTTTCCCTCGCCTCTTCCTTCGTAAAGGGTCTTATCTTTGCCAAACCTTTACGGAACTTTGTCAAACCCACAGGTACGACCGCAATGCTTTCGACTTGGGGATAGAACTCTTCGAGGTCCGTAACGGTTCGGATCAGCTCCTCCTTGTCATTCATCTCCGGCACGGCCACGACCTGAACGTTCATCGTAATCCCAGCCTGATGGAGCCTTCTCATCTTGTTCAGAATATCCCCCGCAAACCGATTCTTCAGCATTTTGACCCTCAGCTTCGGGTTGGTCGTATGCACGGAAACGTTGACGGGACTGATCCGATATCGGATCATCTTATCGATGTCTCTGTCCTTCATATTCGTCATGGTGATGAAGTTGCCCTGAAGGAAGGACAGCCTGGAGTCATCGTCCTTGAAGTAGAGAGTCTCCCTCATTCCCGGAGGAAGTTGATCGATGAAACAAAAAACACATTTGTTGCTGCAGCTTTTTACGGAATCGATGATCGGGTTGGAGAACTCAAGGCCCAGGACCTCATCATAGTCTTTTTCGATCTCAAAAACCACGATCTCGCCGTCCCGTGTTTGGATCTCAACTTCCAAATAATCGTCTTCCGTCAGATAATTGTACTCTATGATGTCTTCGATCTTTTCCCCGTTGACGGAGAGAAGGATGTCACCCGGTTCGATCCCAAGCTCTTCCGCGATGGAGCCCTGTTCAATGGAATGTATGATATTTTGAAACCTCATTCCCTTTAATTCCATCGAAGGACCTCCCTATCTTTTGCAAGCCTCGATCATCTGAGCCAAGTCCTCCTCGGAAAACAGATAGTTTTTGTTGCAGAAGTGACAGGTAAGTTCCGCCTGTCCGTCCTCTTCCAGGATCTGCGTCAACTCTTCCCTTCCCAAACTGACAAGGGCTCTTTCGATCCTCGGTTTGTTACAATCACAGAGATACTGTGGATGGGTCTCTTCAATAACGGTGAAACCCAGTTCTCCCATGATCACTTCTACGATCTGCTCAAGGCTCTCCGCCTCCTCCACCATGTGGGAGACCGAGAGCACTCCTCTCAGATTACGTTCGAGCGCTTCAATATCTTCCGTAGTTACATCGGGCATCAGCTGGACGATGAACCCTCCCGACGCCTTTACAGAACAGTCCCTGTCGATGAGAACCCCGAGGGCAACGGAGGAGGGTACCTGCTCCGAATTGGCATAGTACTGCGTCAGATCTTCCGCGATCTCTCCACTCGTGATTGGATACTGCCCGATATAAGGTTCCTTCAGTCCCAGATCTCGAATCACCGATATCGTCCCTTCTCTTCCTACCGCTGAAGCGACATCGAGCTTGCCGTCGCTGTCTCGGATCGGAAGATCCACATCGGGGTTGTTTACATAACCCTTTACGGTCCCTTCGGAATTTGCTACGCACACGATCATACCCAGAGGACCGTCCCCCTTGATCTGGAGGGTGAGCTTTCCGCGTTCTTCCTTCAGCATAAGTCCCATCATGGATGCCGCACTGATACTCCTGCCCAAGGCGGCAGTCGCCACCGGGCTCATCTTGTGTATTTTTCTCGCCTCTTCCACCATATCGGTGGAGTCGATCGCTATCATATTGATGGTCTTATTATCCGATATCGCTCTTATAATTCTTCCCATAACTTCTCCTTTTTCTCCTTGCTATCTTCCTTCGGCTGCCTTGCGAAAACCGTCTTTCTGCCTGTATCATCGTTCATTTCGATCTCCCTGCGCTACAGGTATGATCCATCGACGAAGGGATCTTTCGCATTTCGCAAAGCAATATAATTGTGTTATTCGTTCAAATCCTTATCAACAGTTTATGCTCCATAGAAGACGGAACCGATCTTCGTAGTCGCAAAATAGATCTGACAATGGTTTTATCGATCGATGGTATACAAGTGCAATTCGCTTTTTAGTAAAGGCAATACCTCACAAATATGAAATCTTGATCTTCCCATTAATTTGCAAGAAATGAAACCTCGTAAAATCAAAACCTTCAAGAAATTCAGTGCTTATATAAAAGTGATTTTACGATGATTTTTTGAACTATGCGGTGTCTCCCTAATAGATAACAGTATACATCATTCCTGAGATCCCTATGCCTCTACTTTATTGCACAAAAAAACCATCTTTCACAGGTTTCTTCGATTGGTTCCCGCGAAAAATCTCCATACACTTCAATATCCTTATACCCTGTTTTCTCGAGCAATTCTACAATTTCTTCCTTAAAATAGGCTTTTTGTACCTGCACCTCTTCGTACCTTCGATAGACTTCCCCTTCCTGTTCAAAGACATTGACCCTTATCGTAAGCTCTCTGCTTTGCTCGTCGTACTCATTCTCCCACAGATAGGCCATGTCCTCAAAACTCTGTCCGTAGACTCTGTCGCCCAAGACCGTGGAGAGTTTGTACTCCGACGAGATGTCGAACACAAGGCTTCCTCCGACCTTCAGCCTCGCATAGAGGTAGGAGAAGAGTTCTTCCAGCTGTGCCTTTTGTGTAAGGTAGTTGAAGGTGTCGTTCGAGGAGAGGATGCAGTCGATCTCATAGATCTCAAAGTCGAGGTCACGGATGTCCTGCTGCATAAGGATGGCCTTGTTGCCATAGCTACAGACCCTTTCCCAAGCCAGTTCCAACATTTCCTCGGAAACATCCGCTCCGACCACCTCATAGCCCTTCTCCAAAAGCTTTTCCGTCATGATCCCGCTTCCGCAACCCAACTCAAGAATATGACGGATCCCCTCCGTCTTGGAGGTGAAAAGTTCTTCCATAAAATTACACCAAAGTTGGTAATCCACCTCTTCCATCAAGGCATCGTAAACCCTTGAGACCGCCTCATATGCCATAGTCTTCCTCCTTCCTCGACAAACAACTCTGCATCTGCAAAAATCTCCCCGGACAAAATCCATTGTCCTACCTATTCTACCTCTCTAATACCGCTCTCTGTTTGAAACGCCGTCATATCCGTAAAAATAAAAATCCGTTTTGTCCCCAAAATAAGAGACATTGATATCACCGGCTTAAACGGATAACAGTATAAACATCCGTGCTCAGTCATCGAAAAAAATCATTTCCGTACACATAATACTGTTCTTCGACAGAAGTGTGGTCATATCTATTTTGCGACCACGAAAATTCACTTTATCTTCTATGAAGTACAGATCGCTGATATCCATAACTCAAATGAACAACAGTATAAAGTACAGCTCATTGAGGTAGCGGCTTGAATAGACAGCCATACTGACGGGGATCCGTATAGACGACAACTCTTACAAAGGTTTTTTATCCTAAAAGAAAATCCACAGAAGCTGTGGATCCATCCTTTAATCTCTATCTTTATCGGTTACTGCAAACACATAGGGAATGTTTCGAAAGTAGTCTCCGTAATTCAAACCGTAGCCTACGACAAACTTATCCTCGATCTCGAAACCGACATAGTCCGCCTCGATCTCGATCTTTCTTCGCTGGGGCTTGTCGAGCAGGACGCAGGTCCTGACGCTCGCAGGGTTCTTCTCTTTCAGATATCTTTTCACAAACTCCATCGTGATCCCCGAATCGATGATATCATCGACCACCAATACATCGTAGTCGGTCAGGTCCGAAGCGACATCATGTACTACCTGCACCGTTCCGCTGCTCTCCTGAGCATGTCCGTAACTCGATGTTGTCATAAACTCTATCTTACAGGGAACATCGATCTCTCTGACGAGGTCCGCAGCAAAGATAAAGCTCCCGCGCAGAAGGGAGATGACCAAGAGGTTCTTCTCCTTATAATCCTCTGAGATCTCTTGTCCCAGCTCCTTGAGCCTAGTTTCGATCTCCTCTTTTGAACAAAGCGTCTCCCAAACCTTTTTTTGTATATCCATAGGTGTTCCAGTCTCCTTTATCTCTCTTCATCTTTTTGTGAATACCGTTTTTGTTCCGAATAGTCATTGGTCTGTCTTATCTTCTTGAGGGTGTTCAAAATTTGATTCAAGGTGTTCTGTATGCTGAGCAGGATGATCAAAAGGACCACCGCAAAAAAGATGACCGCATTGAGGATCACTCTGGGATTCAAAAAAAACTCCATTGCCCCCTCCTCCATTACTCTTCATCCTCCCCAAGGGTTCTCGTCGTACTTCGCTCCACAATGGAGTAAGCGAGCCTTATCGTCTCAGGCACATCCTGCGCTCCCTCAATGTTCTTGATCAACGAACGCATCGATACCGCTCCGATGTCATACAGCGGCTGATGTATCGTCGTCAGAGCCGGACGGATCAGGGACGTGATCGCCGTGTTCGCATAGCCTGCTATCGATATGTCGTCGGGAACCTTAAGCCCGGTATCGATCGCAGCTCCCAAGGCTCCGGCCGCCGCCTCATCCGACGAGGCAAAGATCGCTGTGGGTCTTCCCTCCCTCATTTCGATCAGTTGTTTGGCCAAGTGGTATCCGGAATCCGAGGATGCGTCCCCCTGGAGGACGTAGTTCATCGATATATCCAGACCGTTGTCTGCATGCGCCTTGGCATAGCCCTTAAACACGGTAGAGTCCTTGATATCGTCTTCGATCGAGGTTCGCAGAAAGGCGATCTTCTTATGTCCCAGACCGATGAGATAGTTCGTCATATCGTAGGCGGCATGAAAGTGGTCGACACCTACCGAGTGGATGTCTTCAAACTCTTCAGTGTTCTTGCTGACAAAAACAGTCGGTATCTTACTCTCCTTTATCAGATCTACGACCTTTTCCTGCAACTTCCATGAAAGGAAGACCATTCCCGCCACCTGTTTCGAACGGAGCAGCTCCACATACTTCATCTCTTCCTTCAACTCCCCGTAGGAGTTACACAGAAAGAGATCGTACTGATACATTCTTCCAACTTCTTCTATTCCGCTGAGATATTCCCCTATTCTTCCGTTTGATATATTGGGAACGATCACACCGATAATCCTGCTCTTTCTCATAACAAGGCTTCTTGCAACAGGGTTAGGTACATACCCCGTCTCCTTAATGACCTGCTCCACCCTCTCGCGAATGTCCTCCGACACCGGCTTCGAGTTGTTCAAGACCCTCGATACCGTAGAGATGGATACTCCCGCCATTTTTGCCACATCTTTGATTGTAATGGCCATACACACCCTCCTTGGTTCACCTTAGGATAATACCCTTAATGATACTCGTTTCCAAAGAGAATTTCAAGTGTTTAGACAAAACTTCCTATTTTTTGAGCCTGCACTCTACCTTGCAGATGGGTATGCCTTGAGAAGAAAAGTTTTTTTCATACTCGGTCTGCACATTATCCCTTCTTAAAGCATCCGCATGAAGATCGAAACTCAAATACTCAATCTCGTAATCGGAGTGTTTAAGCGACTCCACGCTGAAGTCAAAGAGTTCTCTGTTATCTGTCTTAAAGTGGAGGAAGGCTCCATTTTTTGAGATTGCGGAGTAGATCTGAAGATAGTCGATGTGTGTCAACCTGCGCTTCGCCTGCCTGCTCTTCTTCCATGGATCCGAAAAGTTAAGATAGATCCCGTCTAGCTCATCCTCCTCAAAATACTCCTTCAGGTTCAAAGCATCCGCTCCCAAAAAACGAAGGTTCTCGACCTCATTTTCCCTAGCTCTCTCACAGGACTGTATCAACAAGGCCTCCAGCTTTTCCATCCCCAGAAAGAGATCCTGCCTGTGCCTCTGTGCCATCTCATAAAGGAAGCTGCCCCTACCCATACCGATCTCCAGGAGGAGTCTTCCTTCTTCCTTCGAGAATTGTCTCCATCTTCCCTTATAGAGTTCAGGGTTTCCTATATAGTAGAACTCTTCTTCCCTCTTTAGTTTTTCGCGATAATGTTTGGGTCTTCTATACCTCACCTTATACCTCTTTCTTGAACTATTTATTTGACGCTCTTTTTGTATTTCGTAAAATCACGGAAAGAGTCATTGTCTACCTGTGCCGCATATAACAAAAGTGTTGATTTTATAAATTTTCTCCGATTCGTAAGACAGCTGAAAGCAACTGTGTCCCTTTATGAGGTGTTTTCCGAAAACAAAAGAGTTTAGATAACATCCCTTCCCAAATTTTATGATTTAGTACTTGAAAAATGATTTCTCTTGTATTACACTTATTTCGAACACCAGTTAATAAACCTTTAGGAACAGGAGGGTAACGAATGATATTTGAAGTTGTACAGGAAGTAATTGCAAAGCAATTGCATATCGATCCAAGTGAAATTACAATGGACTCTCATCTTCGCAATGATTTAAACGCCGATTCCATAGATGCCGTAGATATTATAATGGAACTCGAAGACCGTTTCAATATGGAATTCAACGATGAAGATCTGGAAAGGCTTGAAACCATCCAAAACGTCGTGGAATATATTGAAGCACACACTTCGGAAGACGATGATATTTAAAGTTGATCTAAAAGCTCCTGCATATCCTGCGGGAGCTTTGCTGTTTGCTCGATAAGTCCTTGAACCCTCGGAGACTTAAAACGGAGGATGTACGAGTGAAGAGCCTGCCTATCGATCTTATCCGTCCTTCCCCCATATAGTTCATCTCCGAGAAGAGGATGACCGATGTGAGCCATATGGCAACGGATCTGATGGGTCCTTCCCGTTTCGAGTCTCAATTCCACTAGAGAAACCTCTTGCATTTCCTTGAGTACCCGATAGTGGGTAATCGCCATCTGTCCGCCCTCAAACACTTCACGTTTGATGCTCTCTTGATCACGTCTGCCTATCTTTTCTCGGATAACTCCCTCTTTTTGTTTCAATCTTCCGCTCACCAAAGCCAGGTAGATTTTTTCCATAGCTCCAAATTGATGTTCTTTCGACATCTGAAAGTGGGAGAACTTGTTTTTTGCAATCAGCAAAAGGCCCGAAGTATCCCTGTCTAATCGATTGATAAATCGGACCCTCTCCTGGATCCCCGTTCTCCTAAAGTACCCCTCCATATAGTTGAGCAACGTATGGTCAAGATGGTTTCTCGTCGGATGAACCACGGTGAAGGGTTCCTTGTTTATAACGAGGACGTCGTGATCTTCATACAAGATGTCCAATTCTTTATACTCCGGCTCGTACTCGCTCCTGTCCGTTCCCAAGTCGACCTCGATCACATCTCCAACGAAGACCTCGTCGTGATTTTTGGCAGATCCTCCGTTGACCTTGACCGCCTTTCTTTTTTTGAGATCGGAGATCATCCGAATCGAGATCCCCATCTCTTCGATCAATATCTTCTTGAGCACCTCGTTGCTCTCCGCCTTCCAACAAAGATTATGATATGTTTGCAAACCTTCTATCCACATAAATGTAATTAACCTCTTTTCTCAAAAACAGTTTCAAAAACATCGCACGAAATCATCCTGCACCTTTATCCTCGCTTTATACGATTCTCAAATTGACGTGTAGCTATAGTCCCGTCTACAAACACAAAAATTTGTTTTAACCACGATTATAATTCGAGCTATCGATGCCAAGAGCTCGATTAGATAACGAGATCACAAACACAAAGGATGTGTCAAACGAATATGTTCCCACACTTTTTAGCAAAACATAGATTTCCATGTTTATTCAAATTATGCAGTACCACCTTCCTCTGCAATATCGCTCTCTTGATCAAACATATTCTTTTTATACTCATTTACTTCTTTGAAAAAACGTAGTTGAAAAGGAGGAGGATACTTACAAACAGGAGGATAAAAAACGGAAGAAAATTTCCTATGCCTTGCATCCTCTTTCCGAGGTTGAATTGGAAGAAGCTTGCAAAGAGGGACTTTCCCTCCTCTTCCTTTGTATCGTCTATCTCTATCCCTTCACCTTCCAAAGCCGATACCGGTTCAGGACACTCCATAAGAAACTCCGTTCCAAAGATATCCGTATAGACCGTATACTCACAGACCTGACCCATCCTGTCCCTCAGTTTGTTCAAAAAAGTCGAATAAGTTACATAGCAATCCCCCGTCTCAAAAACAATGTGCGGATTTCTTGCATAAACTCCCTTGCCCATATGCCAGTCCGCCATTACGATCTCATTGAGACAAGCCTGCTTACTCTCCTCATCTATCACAAAAATAGGAGATATGATGTGTAGCAAAATGATGCACAGAATCTGATAGACATAGTACAGGATCAAGGGATACAGAAGGCTCCACACCATGATCTCTCCTACCTTATCAACGGAGTGCTTGTTTTTAAAAAACAGACTCACCACAAAGAATAAAGAAAGTGCAAGACAAAAACCCCTCCCAAGTTTCTGCCTGAAATTGAGCAGATCAACACTCTCACGCAGGCTCGATAGGATCTGCCCCTGCCTCCAAACCGGTTCTCCGATGATCTTCCTCCTATAGCCGACAATCCAAAACCCTTTTACAAGATTGAGGATGGCAATGGCTAGGATCGTCCATATCCATTTTTTGTGCTGCGGAAAGTATGCCAATAACTCAATTCCTATAATAAACAAAAAAATCCCCCACCACTTAAGCGGTTTTTTAAAGCTCAACGTAGCTATACTGAGAACCGCAAAGGTAAGGACCGAACAGCTTACAACGATCCATCTCAAATGATCCACGATTTGTATATTGCTCACTTTTTTCTCCCGCCTTTCACCTACAAACTTATTTCTCAAACCAACATTCAAACGATTCTCCGATCGAGCTGTCAGAGCAACAGCCTACACATTTGTCAAAAAATGTTTGAGTGGTCGTAGCTTTTGGCCATAGCATTATAGAAGATGCCGTATAATTCAAAGGACATAAAACCGCTTTTCTCAAAAAATAAAATTTTTGAACGTATTCATTCACCAAGTTTATCATTCTCCTCAAAACAACGGAAAACGAAATATATAGCTCTTTGTACAGCAGTTTTTTATCTCAAAGACATAAAATATCGGAAAAACATCAGAGGAATCACAAGGGAGGCTGCCAAAATAAGGATGAGCAAAACAATATTCGTCCACCTTCGTTTTCTTCTCTCCTCCATCTCCTCTTCCATTTCATCAATGATCCCGTCATAATATGCGAGTTCTTCCTTATAGTTGGGGTTCTTAGGAGGATCCGCCTTCTTTTTCTCATAGGAGATGATCTCAGGTTCCTCTTTCATAAACTCCATACCGAAGATGTCGGTATAGACCACATACTCACAGAGAAGCCCCGTTTTCTCCCTCAACCTTCTCAAGTACATCCTATAGGTAACAAAGATCTCACCTGTTTCGAAGATAAAGTGAGGATTGTTGATATATATTCCCTTGCCCATATTCCACTTAACCATTACAACTCCCCCGAGACGGGCACGTCTTGTCTCTTCGTTGACGATAAAGAGAGGACCCAGAATATGAAGCAAAACGATACAGAGAAGTTGATATCCGTAGTAGAGAATAAGGAGGGATAAGACGATCGCACCTCCGATGGCCTCCTCTTTGGAAGTCAAGGCCTGAAAGAGGAAGTAAAAGGACATGGCACAGGAAAGCGTCAGACAAATCCCTCTTCCTATTTTTTGACGGAGGTTCATTTCTGCGATACCTTCTCGGATCCATGACAGGAGTTTCTTTCTCTTCCAACCGTCATTTTCAATCCGTGGCCTCCGATAGCCGATGATCCGAGATCCTCGAAAAAGGTAGGCCAAACCTGTTGCGAGCAAAATACTCGCCCAAGGTTTCAATGTCGGAAAATAAAAAAACAGCCCCGCTCCTTCTACAAAGAGCAGGATACCCCAGAATTTCAGAGGTTTTTTAAAATTGGCACTTCCTATCGTCAAAATGACGAAGATCACAAGAGATATCATAAAGATATGGTACGTCAGGTCACCCATAAACCCCTCCTTTCTATATTATTCCTATCATCCATCAATTCTATAGCGTTTCACGATTGAACTGCCGGAAAAACAAGATGTATGACTTATCCAAGGCAATATCTCATAATTCATCGAAAAGAAACAAAACCGATTTGATACGAAAGGTGGTGGTTTCAAAAAAATCGCCCCGGATCCTCCCCGTACCTACCAAAACAAGAAAAACAACTCATTTTATCTTTATTCGCCTTGTCCGTTGCCTTGAATTTCAGTATTCCGTGAATGTTCATTTTTATCATTGTATTATATTCCGACCATATCTTCAATACCTTAGAACACTTCCGTGTATAAAAACTCGAAGAGACCTTTTCCGATGCCGGATCGAAGGAATCAAACAAAACACAACGCCACCTTACTTTCTCCGGATTTATCCCGTCGTTTCCAAAAGAGCAGAAACCTCTTGTATCTTTTCCCGACTTCTATGATATAATGATAGACAAGATCTATATTACGGGGGTACTTCTCTTGAAAAAAACCATTACCATAACTTACAACGATTATGCTGTCTCCGAGCAGGTTGCAAACCTTTTGAAGGAAAAACTCTGCCAAGCCGATTTTGATGCGCGTTTTACCTATGACGGAAGCGAAGAACTCTTGGTCGCCATCGGAGGCGACGGTGCTTTTTTGAAAGCGATGCACGACTTTGACTTTCCCAAGATCCCGATCGTCGGTGTAAATACGGGGCATCTCGGATTTTTTCAAGACATCCAGCCTGACGAACTCGATGTTTTTATCCATGCCTACCAAAATGAAAATTACAGCATCCAGGAGATCTACCCTCTGTCCGCAGTCATCTTCTACAAAGATAAGGTTCGCTCCGTCAAGGCGATCAACGACATCGTCCTACGTTCTTCTCTAGGCAAGACCGTACACTTGGATTTGAGGATCAACGGTACCTTTATCGAGTGTTTCCGAGGCGACGGACTCATTATCTCGTCCACAACAGGCTCTACCGCCTATAACTACTCGGCAGGCGGCGCTATTGTCGATCCTTCCATAAAGACCTTGCAGTTGACCCCTCTTGCTCCACTCAACACCAATGCTTACCGCTCTTTTACAAGCAGTATCATCTCCTCTTGGGACTCCGATATCAAGGTCGGAACGGAAGAAAGCGATCGTAATCACATCTCTCTTCTTCTGGATGGAGTGCAAAAACACTACAATGACTTCAAACAACTCCAGGTAACCACCTGTAAAGAAAGTATTCATTTGGTGCGGATGAAAAACTACGAATTTTGGAACAAGGTAACGGACAAGTTTCTGTAGGAACAGAGCGTACAATTCAAATAATCGGCATAAAACCCATGTTATGTGAAGGTTGAAATTCTTGAGGGTTTTGATATAACATGCTTTGGCGTTTTATAAACTCAAAGGAAAATCGGGAGTTTGCATTTGTACACTGCTTCCACAGACCTGTTTTTCAGCCCGAGACTTAACCGGGCAGATCAACATCGGCTATTGAAAGCTTTGAATCTATAATGCAAGGAGATTTCTTATGAAAATAGGCTTTATCAGCGACACCCACGGCGAAGAATACTATTTGAAGATTGCCCTGCCTTATCTGTCCGACTGTGATATGGTCTTGCACACCGGAGATATCTTCCAATTCTACTGCCACCCCTGTGATCCTCTCTTCCATATTCTAAACTCCATGGACAACCTCCACTTCGTTCGTGGAAACTGTGACGGAAAGTTCCACGAGGGTTTTCGCCACGATATATCGCTGTACGAGCGTGTCATCGAATACAATTCCCTGCGCATCTTTATGGCACATGGTAACCGAAAATCGCTCTATGAATACGTCGAGGAAGCAAAGTCCAAGAACTGCTCCCTGCTTGTATCAGGTCATACACATCGCAGACATCTGGAGTTTGCAGAAGGGATCCTCTGCCTTAATCCCGGAAGTTTGGGGCGGCCTCGTGACGGTTCTCACAGCCTTGCGATCATGGATGAACAGGAGATCCGAATTTTTGATGTCCTCTCAAACAAGATCTTGAACGTCCACCCTCATCCGTTTCAAAAAAACTTTGCAAAAAATCCCTAATAGTGTTACTATCATTAACGGAATTAAAATCTTATCACTGAACATAAGGCTATAGAAAATACCGTATAATTGAAAAAATCAGCATAAGGTCAATTTTATATGAAGGATGAAAATCCGGAGAAAATCTTTATCTGATAAGCTTTCATTATTTGAAATTTGATAGAAAAATCAAGATCTCGCATTTGTGCGGTATTTTTCTTGCTTTTTATGAAACCTCTGCCGTTGCAAAAGAAGATATGGGTAAGTGCCGATTCTCAAAAATATCTTCTACTCGCTCTTCTTTCGTTACTGCACACTATTAATCACCGGAGAGATAAACTATGTACCCTGAAATGACAATTGAACAACTGCAATCCCTCGATGCCTCAAAACGTATCCTCTACATTGACCTCAGAAGTGAAGGGGAGTATGAGAGTTCGACTATTCCCGGATCTCTCAACCTTCCACTTTTGAACAATAAGGAGCGCGAGGTCGTCGGTACCCTCTACGTCCAAAAAGATGTGGAGATGGCAAAATCACAGGGAGTCTCCTTTGTTTCTCAAAAACTTCCGGACCTGTATAAAAATATCACTACACACACGCGAAACTACGATCACGTTGTTCTCTTCTGTGAGCGCGGGGGTTTTCGAAGTCAGTCCTTATTTGTTCTTCTAAAATCCTTGCATATCAACGTTTGGAAGTTGCACGGAGGATATAAGGCCTACCGTGCCTTTATCAATAAACAGCTCCCTCAGATCTTTGAAGAATTGATGCCGATCGTCCTAAGCGGAAACACCGGTTGCGGAAAAACACAGCTTCTTCAAGAATTGAGGAGGAAGGGAATGGATGTCCTGGACCTCGAAGCCTGTGCCAACCACAGAGGTTCTTTGCTGGGATCTGTAGGTCTAGGGGCGACCAACTCCCAAAAAACCTTTGAGTCCCTCGTCTACGATGAACTCAAAACTCGCAAAACCAACTACGTATTTATGGAGGCGGAAAGTAGGCGGATCGGCTCGGTCATCCTGCCTCCTTACATGTACAAGAGTATTCAAAATGCAGTGGCAATCAACATCACCTCTCCTCTGGAAAGCCGGGTGGAGAGGATCCTAAAAGAGTATACGGGAGACACTGATAACGACATTGTAGAAGCCCTCGAAAAACTGAGAAAGTACCTTTCCAACGAACGGGTGGATCGGTTCATCCAAGAGGTAAGAAAAAACAACTATCCTCCTGTTATCCGGGAGTTGATAGAGAGTTACTACGACCATAAATACACCAAGGGAGACTATACCATCGTCTCCGAATTTGACCATGTGGATACAGAAAAGACAGCCGAACAGATCCTCATGTGGAAACAAAGCTATTATCCGCAAGAGGAGTGATTGTAGTACTATTCTCCGTTTGAAATATTGGATATACAGAATAGATTCTTACAGAAAAATTTTGGATGATCATATTTTTCTGTCAATTTTATACCATCCTCCGACAGAAGCGCCGGGTGATGATCGCCAAAAACGATTCGGAGGATCCTATACTTCAAAGTGTTCGAGCCGTCAATTTTAATAGATCGTAGCGTAAAACCAAATGATAAGGTCCGAGATAGAAACGTGCATGCAAGTCTTATTTCAAGCACATTCCTATCTCGGACCTTCTCTCTTTGTATAGGCGACACCGCATAGTTCAAAAATCAGCACAGAATAAATCTTATACGGGGTATGCAATTGCCAAAAATCTCGATATAACAACCTTTTGCATTTTATAAATCCGAGGTAAAATTAGAGATTCGCCTCCTCGAGCAACTCCTTATACAGATCATAGGCCTCTTTAGAGAAGCAATAGAAGACTACTTGCTCCGGACCCTCACCGGATCCCGACTCCTCCTTAACGGTCTTGACAGCGATCTTTGTCGCCTCCTCCAAGGGATAGCCGTAGATCCCCGTGGAGATTGCCGGAAAAGCGATCGAAGTCAATCCCGTCTCTTTAGCAAGATTCAAAGAATTTCGGTAGCAGTTCGACAGCAGGAGCGGATCCCGCTCTCCTCCGGAGTAGATCGGTCCCACCGTATGGATGACGAACTTCGCCTTCAGCCGATATCCCTTCGTCATCTTGGCTTCTCCGGTCTCACAACCTCCCAAGGTTCTGCACTCTGCCAACAACTCCTTTCCGGCGGCTCGATGGATCGCACCGTCGACACCTCCACCTCCCAAAAGGCTTCTGTTGGCGGCGTTGACGATGGCATCTCCTTCAAACTGCGTAATATCTCCAAGTCTTACTTCGATCCTCATCCTTCCTACCTCCGTTTCTTACACCTTCAATACGGAAAAATCCTCACAAAAACACAGGGCTTTTTCGGTTTTATCGAATCTGCAAAGCCTCTGCAACAAAAAGCAACTTCACTCATCCGCAAAGAACCGATCCTACACCGCTTTTTCGGCTCAGGAGATACCCCATCCTTGAAAAAATACGATAGGATCTGTTTCAAGTTCTTTCACAACCTGTACAACCGAGAACTCTATCGATTTTTGATATCGGCGGTTAGATTTGTTCGGCTTCTCAAAGTCGAGTTTTAGGGTACATAGGTCTGAAAGATCTTAACTACTTTTTCATCTTTCATATAGATCTCGTGATATCCGTAGAACATTCCATCTTCGACCCCTGTGCGAAATTCGCTTTCTTCCACCTCACTGAAGTAAGTGAGAGAAGAATCCAAAACATAGAGTTTGGTCTCTTCGTCAATGGGAAGAGGGAGCAGTTCTTCCTTCTCATTGTAGACATAGTATCCGTTCTCAAAGCCCATATCGGTAACCCCGA
>JAUMWQ010000252.1 GCA_030529565.1 Filifactor alocis
GTCAAAAAACAGATATATCCATACTTCTATTGGAGAATAGTATAAAAATGGTCCACAAAAGAAAGCTTTTACATTTTCTGTATTGTTTATAAAAAACAAAAGTTCGCCAAATGAAGATTTTTAAGGACTTGCGTATACCATTGATTTTATGTTGATATTTTGGATTGTGGGATGTTTTCTGAGATCATATGAACTGTTCTAGCAAAAAACCGCCTTTGAACTTTAAAGTGCTCCCATAAAGTTCAAAGGCGGTTACGTGTTGATAACAGACCTACTCAGCAAACATTGCAAGTTCTATCATCACTTCTTTGCGATGTTGTTTTGTCCATTCAAAGATCTCTTCCGTGATCACAGTTCCTCTCTTGAGGAAGACATTGCCTTTGGAGTCAGTGATATCTTTGATCAAGGCCTTTCCGATCAAGTGCTTTTTCTGTTTCTCAATCAGTTTTTGGATGGTATTGTCATCATAGGCAGCTACAGGTTTTTCGTGTGCGAAGGTGCGCGCCGAAATCTCGTCCTCAGTTTGAGCATAGGAGACAGGCCTCTCAATCTTCGAAGAAGGAAGATCCTCTTCGTTCGAAAAACCCGCGGACTTACTCTCAAATCCTTGGGAAAAATTCTGCGATTTGCCCGGATCATCGATGATCGAGAATTCATTCCCAAAACTTATCAGTTCTTTTGCATCGACCTCTCTAAGAAGGTCTCCCTCTTCTCCATTTACAAAAACGGAAACAAGCTCTCCTTCTTGATCGAGGGAATAATTCGATACCCTTCCTATCTTATTCCCCACTATCGAAATTGCGATCGTATCTAAGAGTTTACTCTTATTTCGATAAATCTCTTGTTGCTCAAATCCTTCTTGCTTGAGTACGATATCATCCTCGCTTTGAATGACGATCGCATAGTCTCCTATTCCCCTCAATGAAGAAAAGGGAAGGATATACATCGTCTCTTGATTGCTCAGGTTTTTATCCCGCGCCTTATCGACAATAAAGCTGTCAATACACTTCTTTTTAGGATTTAACAGCACCTCTTTGACGACTCCACAGTTGGATCCGTTCTCTAAACTAATAATCGTTGTCGGAATATTGTCCGCTTTCAACATTCTTCTCACACCTTTCTCTTTCGCCTCATTTAATATGCTGAAGGATACTTTGTTTCATCCCATTTATGATCTTTTCTCATATATTGATCGGACTTAAGTAAATAGTCGGTCATATACTTATCACTCTTCGGGTAATGTCCCGTATCATTAAAGGTAAAATCGATATGATACCATTTCCCGTTCAACCTGATCATATTCCAACGATGCGGTACGTGTTCATTATTTTGAGTGGAAAAACCCTTCACCGTCAGAATATCTTTAAATCCCGCTGCACTGAGCATCCTATGTCCCAATACGGAGTAACCGTCGCAGACGGTAGCTCCTTGAAACACTCCTTCGTAGGCCGTAAATTTCGAGAGTGCGTCATCGTATTTTACATTTTTGGCAATAATTTTATTGATCTTTTTTATCTTTTCCACATCACTCTTCAGAGGAGCGACATGTTTTTTGACCTGTTCATTGACCCACCTTTCCACCTTTTTTCTCTCTTCCTTCGACTCCCTGGTCTCCAGATGGATCTTCGATCGATAGACAGGCTCACTGGGATCTTTTCTGTAATTGAGCTGAAAACGCTTGACCGAATAGCCGTTATAAAAGCAGAGTTCTTCAATCGCATCACTGAGCTTACTAAAG
>JAUMWQ010000028.1 GCA_030529565.1 Filifactor alocis
AGCCAAGATAAGAAATAAAGATAAAGATGAATATGTCAACACACTAGTGACGAGATTATTAAAAGTATATGATTTTTTTACTTCCTCAGTTGACATAAAACACTTCTGTCGCTACAATAAAAGGAAGAAAAACCGTGTGAAAATAAGTGTTGTTTTTGATGAAAGAACCGCCATGTCTGTAAGTTGATAAAGTATTTTTTATTTTTATACATCACCTTTTTATCCGAACAAAGAGGGTACTTCTACGTGCCTTTTTCTTGTTTTTGTCCGTAGCCATTTTTTGTATGAAAAATGGTTTTTGTCGTGGGTTTTTTTTATATCTGAAGCACCTGTTCCTCTCTTTTGTGGAGTGCGTTCTGCAGTAAGATTACCCTTCCTCTCACCTTTTCCTTATCTCCACAGCGCCATGATCTTTTTGCTCAAATCAATCCCTTCCTAAAAGGAAGAGGAGGTTGCAGAGTAAAAGATTCGTCAAATTACGATAATCATTTTAAGGATGTTAGCTATGAATGAAGTATTACGACAAGAGAGAAAGTTTTTGATCGGTACACAAACCTATCATCAACTCTCACAAAAATTTTCTGAATTTATGCACCTCGATGAATACAGTCAAGGAGACGGTTATCGCATCCGCTCCCTTTACTTTGATTCAATCGATGATGTAGACTGGCATGAAAAACAAGATGGTATTGAGCTCAGGCGTAAGATTCGGCTGCGAAACTACGGTCCTCAAACCGACTTTGCTCTTTTGGAAATGAAACAAAAGCAGGGACCTAACCAGAAAAAACGCTCCCTGAAATTGAGCCGATCGGACGCAGAAGAATTGATAGAAGGCAATACTTCCGTCCTTCTAAAATATCCCGGTAACTTTGCCGCGGAATGTTACGCGCGGATACATATGCATTGTTACCGCCCTAAGGCTGTAGTTGAATACCATCGCCAAGCCTTTGTCGCAAAAGAAAACAGGATCCGAATCACCTTTGACCGCCACATTGTCGGAACCGAGAGCCAATTTAATATTTTTTCAAATGACCTATTACAATCGAGTCTTCTCGATCCGGGTCTTACTGTTTTGGAAGTAAAGTATAACGGTTTCTTGCTCACCTATATCAAAACTCTTCTCGAAGAGATCAATTCTTCCGAACTCAGCATCAGCAAATACTGTCTTGGAAGAGCGGTAAGCAAACACTATCATTTTTAACGCATAGGAGATTTTAAGTTATGAAAAGTATTTTAAGAGATGTTTTAGAACAAAGCGGTACCCTGACTCTTAACGAAATAGTGCTTCACATAGTAGCTGCGGCTGTTTTAAGCGTTGTGATCTATGTTTCTTATGCCTACACTCACAGCGGTACAGCTTACAGTAAAAAGTTCAATGTGTCCCTGATGACCCTGACCGTACTGACTACCGTTGTAATGACAGTGATCGGAAATAATGTCGCTTTATCCTTAGGTATGGTCGGCGCCTTGTCCATCGTGCGTTTTCGTACAGCTATCAAAGATTCCAGAGATACTACCTATATCTTTTGGACGATCGTCGTAGGGATCTGTTGTGGAGTTGGGGACTATTTGGTAGCATCAATCGGAAGTTTCGTCATCTTCATCATGCTATTCTTGTTCGGACGAGTCAAAAATGAAAATCGTATGCTTTTGATTGTAAGGGCTGCCCTTCACCTAGAAACGGAGATCGAGAGCCTTGTGTTCCGACACTTTGAAGGCCAGGCTTTACAGAGGGTCAAAAACTCAAACTCTTCTTCTATCGAGATGATCTTTGAACTTTCACGCAAGGCCTACGAAAAAAACTACGACCGTGATGAGAGTATCACCTCCAAACTTTATAACCTGGGCCAGATCGACTATGTAAACCTGGTAACACAAAGCGACGAAATAAATGGTTAACTGCTATGAAAACGAACAAAGTCTATTTCTCAACGATATTATTTATTCTTTTGCTATCGTTCTTCTTTCATCACTTGAAAGAAGAACAGAGTTACAAACGTTTCCATCAACATCTTCAAGGGCGACCTGAAATAACGGTGGAGAGCAAGCAAGAGTTTGTTACTCACCTTCCTCTTATTGAGATCGACACGCAGGGACAGACTATTCCGGGAGGACGAGTTCTGCGCCTCGAAGGAAAATTGACCATCCTTGACGACTTTGCACCTGTCTTGTCCAAGGCAAGTATCCGAGATAAGAACGGAGTCGTCAACAAACTCAATAATCCTCCCGATAAGCAGCTTGATGTTTTGGTGCGTTATCGCGGACATTCATCCAGAGTGTTTGACAAAAAGTCTTTAAAACTTCGTTTTGTCGATGATGTAGGAAACCAAAAAGATGTTTCGCTGGCCGGAATGACTCCAAATGACGAATGGAACCTCCATGGTCCTTTCCTGGACAGAACCCTGATCCGTAACTACCTCGGCTACAATATCTCAGGAGAGATCATGGATTATGCCCCCAATGTGAGATACTGCGAACTGATATTGAACGGAGAATATCAGGGAGTCTATTTGATTGTCGAAAACATCGATCCCGGCACGGGACGCATTCCATTGGAGAAAAGTGATCGACGTTCCAAGGCGACCCCTTATATCCTCGTATGGGACAGAAGTGAAAAAGTGAAACAAAAGCTCAACAACTTCAGTTACTATACGTACCAAACCGGATCGTCCGCTTTGGATATTAAGTATCCGGGAAGAACACGCCTAACTCCTGAACAAGTGGAATATATCAGCAACGATATCAGCCGTATTGAGAAGATCCTATATTCTTATGACCTGGGCAAGTATGACGAGTACTTGGATCGCAATTCCTTCGCCGAATACTTCATCATAAATGAATTTTTTCGAAATGCAGATGCCGGCAAGTTCTCGACCTACCTGTACAAGGATCTGCGCCAAAAAATAAAGCTGTGTGTCTGGGACTTTAACAACTGCTGTGACAACTACGCAGACCTTGCCTACAGTCCTTCGGGATTTACCATGCAAGATACACCTTGGTTTTCCATGTTGCTCAAAGATCGGAAGTTTGTTGAACTCGTGATAAACAAGTACCATGTCCTTCGCAAGACTACTTTGAGCACTCCCTACCTTCTCGACTACATCGATGATACCCGTGACTTTCTTGGTCCTTCCATCGATCGTAACAACGATAAGTGGGGCTATGTATTTTTAAAAAAGAATCGTAACCCCCTGAACTACCTTCTTCCATACAAACGGAATATGAAAAGTTACGATGAGTCCATTGAACAACTGAAGGGGTTTATTACCCGGCGCGGGGAATGGCTTGACCAAAACATAGAATCTCTATACCAATACTGCGCTCCTTCGAAAAACAGCAACACTTTACTTGATCCAGGAGGATTACAATGAAAAAATATCTGATCATCACCACTGTGATCATCCTTGTTTTTATGAGTTCTTATTATCTTGTTTATACGGTAGGAAGTCTGTATCTTCCTCACAAGGAGGATACGCAACCCATGATCTCTTTCCAAACGGAAGGAAGTTCCCTGTTTCGTTTGACCCCTCAAGGAAGAGAAAAATTTTTGATCAAAGGCATCGATATGCACAATTTCATCCCGGGGTTCGAGCAGACGGATCATGCGATCGAGCAGGAGACCTATGAAGAATGGTTTTCTCAAATCAGCGACATGGGAGCCAATACCATAAGGGTCTATTCCATTATGGATGCGGACTTCTACAATGCTCTTTACACCTTTAACAAGAGCTCCAAACGACCGATCTATCTTTTGCAAGGGATCCGAACCGATGATTATAGTTCCAACTCGCAGTCCGATGCCCTCCATCCCGACTTCTTCGAACATCTCCTCTCGGATGCTAGAACCGCTGTCGATTGCATCCACGGCCGCAAGAACATCTTAGCGGGCCGTGACGGAGGAGGTAACTATCGACATGATGTGTCCGAGTGGGTTATAGGTTTTATCGTCGGAGAAAGCTGGAATAATGAGACCATCGCCTACACCAATGAGGAAAACCAAAGCCTTCCTTTTTCGGGAACCTATTTTTACACTACCGACAAGGCTACGGTATTTGAGACCATGCTCGCCCAAGTGATGGAGGAACTGGTACAATACGAGACCGACAAATATGCCATGCAGCACCTTGTTTCTTTTATAAGTTCACCAAGCAATGATCCCTTTACCTATAAGTACAACTACGCCGTTCAGATGTCAAAGTTCGTAAAACTTAATATTGAACATATAAAGGCTACGGACAAACTTCGCTCCGGTATCTTTGCATCCTACGAGATGTATGATTTCAACCGGAGGTTTGTGCACTATTTGGAAACGGATGCACCTTTTTTCACTCCGGCCTTTGTAAAGCAATTGAGCACACTGTCTTATCCAGCGGCTTACTCCTCGGTGCTTTGTCACTATCACAGTATGCCCGTTGTGATGACCGGCTACGGTTATTCGACGTCTCGAGCGACAGATACCACAGAGTCTTTGGGAAGTAAGGCTCCCTTTTCAGAAGAGAGACAAGGCCACCTTCTAGTTCGAACTTATAACGACTTTATATCCTCCGGCTGTGCAGGAGCTACGATATACGCATGGCAGGATAATTGGGATTCCATCTCTTGGAACACTTCTTTTGCGGTAAACAAGGATTTTAACTCCCTTTGGGGTGATGTCCAGACCGGGCGCCAAGGTTTCGGACTTCTAACCTTTGAAAACATAGAAAAGAACCACGTCATCGACGGAAAGAATAGCGAATGGGCTGATCTTTCCCCGGTTATAACGGGAGAGGCTTCTTTATCTGTCGATTACGATGAAAAATTTGTATATTTTTACGTGAAAAAAAAGGATCTTTCCCCCGGAGAGAACCTCTATATCCTATTGGATACCACACCGAAGACGGGATCCTCAAAATATCCTCCGAGCAACCTTTCCTTTGACAGAGGCGTCGATTTTATACTGGCGATTAGAGGAAAAACAGACTCCGAACTCCTGGTTCAAAAGCGCTACTCCGCCGTAAGAGAGAACTATCTTGCTGAAGTTCTGGGAAACGATCCTTTTACTCACATTCCGGGTGCCGCTTCTGCAGACTTCGAAACCGTATCCATCGTCCTAAAAAACAACAGGATCTTCGATGATCTCAGCAAGATAAAACATAAAGACAAGTGGCTTCCCCTCTACCCTTCAGGGAAGCTCCGCCACGGAACAAGCAACCGATTAGACAAAAACTTCGATTCTCAATCGGATTTTTGTTACGGAAAAGATATGGTGGAAATTCGTATCCCCTGGCAGATGCTTAATTTCTCAAACCCTGCCCAAGGAATGGTCCACGATGATTACTACGAACACTATGGAATCCGTGAACAAAAGATCTCTTCCTTCTATGTCGGTTTGGCCGCATCAAGCTTGGATCAGGATGAAATATCCTTAAGTGAGGTTGCATTGCAAGGGTGGAAGTCTCCCAATGTCAGCCCTGTATTGAAATATTCGTATGACATCATCAAAAGATCTTGGACAAAGGAGGCAACTAGATGATCTCGATAAAAACCATCCTCTACTTCTATATCTCCGTCTGTGCTTGCATGATTTTATTCAATCTCGTATACATGCTTCGCTCGACGAATAGTGAGTTTTTCGAAAAAAACCGAAAAAAGATGTGGTCTTCCCTTCTCGAGTCTGAATTTGACCATCTTTTAGAACATGAGGAGCCTTCATTCTTCCATAAGAAGATCTTTCATTTTCTTCTTAAGAAGATCCATCATCTTAGTGCTTTCCACAGTTCTATGCAAGAGTTTCAACAGAGTGATCCCGAGGAGGTGAAAGACTACCTTCTTGCCTACTCTCCGCTTTTTAAAAAACTCGCCCTCCACTATGGGCGAAAAGACCCTATGTACCGCGGTTACTTCGCTCATATCGTAGGAAGTTTGCATGTAGTCTCCGAGGATGATCCCGACGAGATCTTAACCGTACTTCTATCTTATTTGGACTCTTCAACTGTCTATTGTAGGGAGGAGGTCCTCAACGCCCTCTATGAAATCGGTCATGAGGGAATTGTAGAACAGGCGATTTTAAAGATCAATGATTTGAGTATTTTTCACGATCCTACGATCTTGAGCAAAGGCTTGATCTCTTTCTCCGGAGATAAGGAAGTTCTGTGCCAAAAACTGTGGCAACACAAAAACCATCTGAATCGAAACCTTATGATCGCCCTTATTGCGTTTACCGATACGGTAAAACAGGACTATTCCGAAATTTTATATGAGATACTGCGGGATAGCAACACGGATACCCTGATTAAAATAGAGATCTTGAACTACTTTAAGACTCACGACTATTCACCTATTTATCCCACCTTGCTCGATTATATAGAGCAACACCAGCTTTACGGAGAAGAATTGGCCTTATCGGCCATAGAAATTGCACGGAGAATTTTTTGATGTTCCAGGTGTGAAAGTGTTCCTGATAAAATCCTTCATACCGATAATCGATTATTTACGAAAAGGGGGTAAGATTTGGCAACGATCACCTTTATTCTACAGTTATCACAATTGTTTTTTCTTATCTATCTCCTATGCTATGCTACTTTTTTATTTTTTTCCGTCATACTCGCAGGAAACCACCTGTATAAAAAAAGTGAGCTGAGGAGAATACATGAAGAGTTGCGACACGACTACGATATACCCGTTTCAGTACTGGTTCCTGCCTATAATGAGGAAGTGACGATCGTAGATTCAATCAAGTCCTTGTTAAACCTGGACTATCCCGCCTATGAGATCATAGTTATCAGTGACGGATCCACGGACAATACTGCAAGGTATGTAAAAGAGGCCTTTTCATTGAAAAAATCCTCCCGCTCTCTCCGAGAACATATTGCCTGCAAGAGATCCCTTGGTATCTACGAATCCGTGATCAACAACGTCTCCATCACTTTGATCGAAAAGGAAAACGGTGGCAAGGGGGATACCCTAAACATGGGGATCAACGCTTCTAGCTATCCCTACTTCCTTTGCCTAGATGCAGATTCCGTTCTACAGAAGGACTCTCTGAAGAAGATCACCGTCCCCCTCAAAGAACATGACCACGTCATCGCTGTCGGAGGCCTTGTACAGATCGCTCAAGGAGTTACCATAAAAAATGGGATCGTTACCAAGTATCAACTCCCTTGGAACCCCGTCGTCTCTTCCCAAATTATAGAGTACGATTGTTCCTTCTTAGGCTCCAGAATACTGATGGACTCTTTCCAAGGCAACCTCATTATCTCAGGGGCCTTCGGATTGTTCAGAAAGGATCTCGTGATCGCCGTAAAAGGCTATGATACCGAAACCTTGGGAGAAGATATGGAGTTGGTCATGAAGCTTCATTACTTCTGCCGAAACAACCAAAAGCCCTATCAGATACTGTATGAGTCTGATGCCATCTGCTGGAGTCAAGCTCCTTCAACAATCACCGACCTATGCGGACAGCGCCGAAGATGGTTTTTGGGACTTCTTCAATGTATGTCCAAGTATCGCTCTATCTTTGCAAATCTGCGTTTCGGTGCGATAGGAATCATCTCCTACCTGTACTACTTTGTATTTGAGTTGTTTGCACCTATGATCGAAATTTTTGGCATCTTCATCATAGCTTTGAGTATCGCTATGAATAAGATCAACTTCAATTTTTTCTTGATCTTATATGCCATCTATACTGCATTCTGTT
The DNA here is from genome assembly GCA_030529565.1 of Filifactor alocis. Classification (GTDB taxonomy): domain Bacteria; phylum Bacillota; class Clostridia; order Peptostreptococcales; family Filifactoraceae; genus Filifactor; species Filifactor alocis_A. Next base: position 7,676 of record JAUMWQ010000028.1, read on the forward strand.
CCTGTATTACCTTTACGGCCTTTTTGCAGAGAATTTATTCTCAAAACTTCAAAATTTCAATCAAGGATGTATTCAAAGCCATCTTCATTTCCCTGTTTCAATATATGTTCCTCCATTGGATCCTGTCTTTTATCCGCATCAAGTCCTTGATCGGTTACGAGAAAAAGAAGCATTCCTGGGGAACGATCGGACGGATGAAACAAAATACGGATGACTGATATGAAACCGATTCGTCCCAAAATAAAAACCCTTGGACTGTTTTTGTTCCAAGGGTTTTTTGCTCAATATTACAGGACCTCGTTCCGCCAAACGGCGGTCTCAGCCTCCTCACCTACGATCTTGTTCGACGTACACGACTTCTTCTCACTGTCCATTCGTATGGAGCGCTCGACCGAGGTAAAGTAACTTCTCTTTTGCTTCTATTCTATATTTTTCCTATTGTTTTACACAGATAAAATCATAGTACATCTCAGCGTTACTGATGCTGAGTTTCACCTTTCCATCAGCAAGCTCTTCAAATAAAATGGTATATTTGTCCGTATCAATCGTTCCCATTCCTATAGCGAACGACCAGGGCAGAGTACCGAGTGATTCTCCGAGGAAGGTTACATCGACGGTGCCATCACCTTTGAAGTCCATAAGCAAGGCCTCATTGATATTTTTAAATCCTTCTACCTCACTCAACTCTTGTCCCAAAACGTCTTTAACAGACTCGGTCTTCCAACTTCCGATCATCGCCTTGACCTCTTCCGAAAGATAATTCTCAGGATTCATTGCATCGGTACCTTCTTTTGCAAAAATCACCTTCATACCTTGACCCAGTACATTTTCAAAAGTAATGATATTATCTCCGGGAGTTCCTACCATCTCTTCTCCCTCTGCATCGATAACTACTTTTCCGTCTTTTTCTGCCCATGAAGTAGAATATTCTTCATTATCGATAATGAGCTTCAATTTTCCTGTACCGTTGATCTCAAAACTGAACTCGCCGTCAAAGGCTTCTTCTCCGTTCATTTGCATTCCCATCGCTTCCGCGGATACCGCGATCCATTTTCCATCATAAGGTGTAGATTTTACACCTCCACACGCGCTCAAAAACAAAGCGCAAATCGTTAAGAGAAAAGCACCCTTCATCAACTTTTTCATACAAACTCTCCTTTTCAATTTTTTGTACCATTACCTGTTGCATTGTACACTAATACGGTTTGTATTCTATAATCACCTAAAACTGCTCGCTTTTGGTAGTAATATATTCCGCATTTCTGACATTTCAATCGGATAACAGTATTAATAAGTACATTTTCTTTGATCGTTTTTCAAGACTTTGAAGTCGCAACACAAGTTTTTGACTCCTATAAAATCCAAAAATCGAAGGTCAAAGATGTTTCCGCTCCAAAACAGTTACAAAACAAAGTACGTACTGTCTTACAGCCTACTCTTGGTTTAAACGATACCGATGTATTAAAAAACACACAAAACATTTTTCATTTTCAATATATCACGCTTTAGAGCTTACGTCAATAATGATCCCATATACTTGTATCTATCTTGTATAAAAAATCAAACTCCACCTGTAGCTGTGGTATCCTCCGGTGTCATCTAAGAAAGTTTTATACTGAAACCGCACTACAATAGAGACAGCAGAAATGATACCTGTACAAATATTACCTGATTTTTTACGCAATCAGGCCTTCTCTTGCTCTCCATTCTCCGTTGAAACGACAGAAATATTCGTTTCACTGAACACAAAAGAACTTTTAACCTCACGTATACAAGTTATTAACATCAACAGCTCAAACAGAAATCAGTATGGCTCATAACTAGGCCGATCTCCTCAGCCTTTGAAACTGGGAGGCAAGCACGGAAAGGACGATCAAAGCTCCTCCCAGCATGACACGAAAACTCAGAGTTTCCCCCAGATAGATGACCGCAACCAAAGGGGCAAAGAGAAGCTCCGTGGTCAATATCAGTGCCGTTTCCGTTGACGATACCTTTTTTTGCACGATATTCTGTGCAACAAAGGCAAAGAGAGTACTAAAAAGGCTCAGGTATACCAGAGGCCGACGCACTGCAACGATGCTTGCAAAGTGAAACCCTTCTCTTTCAAACAAGACGGAGATCAACATGGAGAGAAGGCTTACAACGGCCAACTGTACCAGAGAAAGTACGATCGGATCCGAATCGTGAGAAAACCTCTCGATGCTGACAACATGGGAAGCATAGCAGAAAGCGGAAAGAATCGACAACAGGTCTCCGATCTGAAATCCCGTCCCTACATCGAAACTCATAATCAAAAGCCCTGCAAAGGTAAACACGACCGCAATCTTCTCCGCCTTGGAGATCGCAGTCCGGTTGACCGCCATGGACAAAAAGGGGACCAAAAGCACATAAGAACTGACGATAAAACTCTGCTTGGAGGCGGGAAGATAGACCAGCCCTGTCAAAAGAAAGGCAAAACCTCCAAACATAAACAGACCGATCAAAGCCCCCCTTCGAATATCGACCTTCTGTATTTTTACAAATCTCTTGACAAAAAGAAGGGCCAAAATCAATGTGGGAGGAAAAAAACGCATAAATAGAAGAGAAAACGGCGGCAAAGCAGCAAGAGCCTCCTTAGATGCACTGTAACTGCTCCCCCACGCAAAAGCTACCAGCAACAATATAAACTTATATCCCCATAGAGCTTCATTTTTTTCGATGATAACTTCCTCCTTTATGTGTCCAATTCCACGAGCTGTTTCACTTACTAAAACAACTTACAAAGATAAAATCCCTCCCTTACCTACATTTCTTAAAATACAAAGATCCCGCTTGCTTTAAACAAACACTTTTAAACGGTGCTTATCTGAGAGTTTACACTATTTCTCCGGCCGACATTTTTCTTTAGGGGTTAATTCGTGATTCCAGAGCTCTTAACTCGGCATACCTGGGATCATACTTCTCCTGTTTCAGAAGCATACGATACAAGTCTCTAGCTCTTTTCCTCTTTCCGGCATTTGCGTAACAAACCAGCATATCGTAGTAGTTGGGATCAAAATCGATCCTCTCCCTCTGCCAAAATATATCCAAACGTTCAAAACACTCCACTGCCCGAGCATAATCTCGCTTGAGCGAATAGACGATGCCGGCAGCAAAGTAAAGTCTTTGCACCTCGTAATCACTGAGATCTCCGTTCTGTATCCCTCTTTGAAGGACTTGGAGCGCTCTATCGTACATTTGAAAAAAGCGGATCCACGAATTGGAACGATAGATATAATCCTCCACCCTGGTCAGCTTACGAAAAAACATCATGTAGATCATACGAAGACAAAATACGGCAACGATGACATAGATGAACTTGATCGGCGTTGAAACCATGATCTTTGATGAAAACACAGGCCTTCCTCCTTGGTATCTGTTTTATGTAAGATCCTGCCCTCTGCATCCCTTTTCCCGTCTCCTGCAGTATCCTTTTCCTTTCATCTGTTTATCCACAAACACATTGACAGGATCATAAATGAGCTTTCTTCGTCATTTAGTCGGATAACAGTGAGTGATCGGCTTTAAATATCCTCCCTATAAAAAACGATATAAGCGTGAAAACACTTCATCAGATATAGAAAAACGTAGATCGCAATTCCACTTTAAAAGAGACTAAAGAAACACCGCACAAAGGCAAACTTGAGATTTTTCTTCGATTTTATAAACCACAAAGGTTTGCCATATCAATGTTTTTAAGAATTTCATCCTTCGTACAAAATCGATTTTATGCTGATTTTTCGAATTATGCGGTATCACCCTAATATAGAAGGGCACTTTAATATCGATTTATTATATCACAGACAAAAGGCAAAAAACAGGTTTTACCGTAACCTTCTCTTAAAATCGAACCTCTTCGAGATCCCTTACGCATACAAACCTTAACTCGACTTGTAAAAAATACTTTGAACAGAGAAGGAAAAAAAGGTAATTTTGTGGTAATATAGTAGGGTAAATCGTAATCTATAAAACTCAAGGAGGCACGAATGAAATCTTACAAGCATTTAGAGGAACATGCCCGAACGATGCGAAAAAACATTGTCAAGATGGTCACATCGGCAAACTCCGGTCATCCCGGGGGTTCTCTCTCAGGTGTTGAAATCTTGACCTCTCTTTACTTTGAAGAGATGAATTTCAGCAAAGACAACTACGAAGACCCAAGCCGCGACCGTTTTGTCCTGTCAAAAGGCCATGCTTCTCCTTTATTATACTCCGCCCTAGTCGAAAAAGGTCTGATCGACGAAGCGGAACTTTCCACCTTTCGAAAAATCAACAGCCGTCTTCAAGGTCATCCCAATATGAACTACGTCAAAGGGGTTGAAATGTCGACAGGTTCCTTGGGACAAGGTCTGTCCGCCGCTGTCGGTATGGCTCTGTCGGCGAAGGTCCACGATCAGGGCTACAGGGTCTATTCCCTTTTGGGAGACGGCGAGATCCAGGAAGGTCAGATCTGGGAAGCTGCTATGAGTGCGGCCCAGTTCAAACTCGACAACCTCGTTGCCATCGTAGACAACAATAACCTTCAGATCGACGGTGAACTGACGGAGGTCATGAGCCCCTATCCGATCGGCGAAAAATTCTCCGCCTTCGGTTGGGAGGTTCTTGAAGTCGACGGACACAACTACGACGAACTATTAGAGGCCTATGCCAAGGCACGCGAAACAAAGGGAAAACCCACCTGCATCGTTGCAAAGACAGTAAAGGGCAAGGGGGTCTCCTATATGGAAAACCAATGCGGATGGCACGGAAACGCTCCGAGCCCTGAGCAATGCGAGCTTGCGATAAAAGAATTGGAAGGAGATGGAGAACGTGAGTAAAAGAGCTACCAGAGATGCCTACGGAACAGCCATTGCAAGGCTGGCGGAACAAAACAAAAACATTATCGTCCTCGATGCCGACCTATCCAAATCCACAAAGTCGGCGGAAGCAAAAAAGACTGCTCCCGACAGACACTTTAACTTGGGGATCGCAGAAGCCAATATGATGGGAGTCGCAGCCGGCTTGGCTACCTGCGGAAACACCGTCTTTGCAAGTTCTTTTGCAATGTTTGCGACCGGCCGATGTTTCGACCAGATCCGTAACTCCATCTGTTACCCCAACCTGAATGTCAAGATCTGCGCGACCCACTCCGGACTGACCGTCGGAGAAGACGGGGCCTCCCATCAAACCGTAGAGGACCTCGCTCTTATGAGGGCCGTTCCCAATATGAAGGTCTTTTGTCCCTGCGACGCAAGGGAGACCGAAAAAATCATCGAAGCCGTGGCGAACATAGACGGTCCCTGCTATGTCAGACTGGGCCGCCCCGCCGTGGAAGACGTCTATCAGGAGGACTATGACTTCCAAGTGGGACGAGGTGTCCAGCTGAAAGACGGAAAAGATCTTACCTTGGTAGCGACCGGTTTTGAGACGGGACAGGCGCTTGAAGCTGCCAAACTCTTGGAAGAAGACGGGATCTCCGCTCGAGTCATCAACATCCATACCATCAAACCCTTGGATCAGGATATCCTGATCAAGGCTGCGAAGGAGACTTCCTTCCTCGTCACCTGTGAGGAACACAATATCTACGGAGGTCTGGGCTCTGCCGTGGCGGAAGTTCTGAGCGAACACTGCCCAACCAAGGTCATCCGTGTCGGTATCAAAGATACCTTCGGAGAAAGCGGAACTCCGATGCAACTGATCGAAAAATACGGTCTATCCGCAAAGGACATCGTAAAAGTCGTTAAAGAACATTTGAAATAAAAAATATTCGGAATAAAAAACCTGCCACACCGATAGCTTTCGGTACGGCAGGTTTTTTTAGAGGAATGTTGCACGGGCAGAAAACACTATTGTATCACCGCTTTATACTACAATAAAAGTATGAAGATATCTATTTTTTGACCACAAAAAATTATTCTATCTTCTTATACTATTTTTCAATAGAAGTGTGGATATATCTATTTTTCGATGACTAAAAACTATGTTGTCTTCTATGGATCGCAGATTGTTTATATCCACAGCTCAAGTATAATTGTATTTACTTTGGAGCCACACAAGTTCCTCTTATCTCTTACGGAGTACAAGTCAGCGAGAGGTAGTATCTGTATAATGGTGTAAAATAAGAAGAGCCGAAGTGCTCGCCTTTATATACTATATGTGTCAAACAAAAACCAATACCAAGGAGAAACACAAACGGCTCAACTCAACATTACACAAAATCGGGAAGAAATTCTATAACTAATCGCAAGCGATCACGATACCGCCTTCCCTATCATTCGTTATTTCAGCTTTTCTTTTATATACTCCTGAATAGCATCACACACATACTGAGCGGTCCCCTCTCCGAACTTATCCAAGTTATTTTTAAACTCTTCATTTTGAGCATATCCGTAACCGATACTTGAGAACACGTCGATAGAACAATCAAACGAATATTTGCAGAGATGCTTATGCAGCTTTTCTGCCAAGTCTGTATTTTCTTTGGCTGCCGGACTTGATCCTTTGGATCTATTCTCAGAAAAAGCAAAGAATATCTCGTTAAACCCGTCCGCGATCTCCTGCTCTTTCCCCTTCTGTTTTTCAGCAGCCTGTTCCACCACTTCTTTTCCATACATCTCGATCGCAGCCTGTTTATATTTTTGATTGTCTTGGTATGTGAACCCTTTAAATTTTTCCCTTGTTGACATAGTGACCTTCCTTTCTTGAGACTCAATGGTCTTTTCCAATGTGTCGATCAACGTTAGGAGTCTTTGTTCCTCTTTTTTCATCAAAACCAGCTGGGTTTTTAAATGAGATAAAACCTCTTCCTCTTCCTCTTCCTGTTTTAACAGTCCTTTGATCTGCTTCAAAGAAAATCCCAAATACTTATAAAATAGTATCATCTGCAAAAATGACATATCCTCTTCGGAATAATACCTGTACCCGTTATCATGTTTTTCGGGAGACAGCAAGCCGATTTCATCGTAGTGGTGTAAAGTGCGCACCGATACACCGCTTATTTCACTGACTTTTTTGATCAGATACATAAGATCACCTCCTAACAAGGATAAGTATAAGCTGTCACGTTACGTCATAGTCAATATATTTTTGAAAATTTTTATACTATTGTCTATTAAAATTGACAGGTCGAAGGCTTTGAACACGATCCTCCGAATCGTTTTTCGGACCTATATACCCGGCATTTTAAACGGAGAACAGTATTGAAAAAATCATCATAGAGAAAACTCCAAAAGATAGGGTGAATGCGGTTTGACGCGAAAAACAAGCTCTCTAAGGATATATAAACTCCGCAAGAAACTTCGAGGCCTCTCCCGCCTGCTTCGATCTGTCTTTTTCGATCACATCCGTAATATCCGCGACCCCGTCCACGACCATATTGGAACCGTCCTTCAGGCTTTGATACGGCTCATACTTGAACTTCCTGTCCTTGTAAGTGACTGTGATCTCACAATCGGAAAACAAGTCGCTGAAATTTGCCTTGAGCAACATATCTCCCATCGAATCCATACTATAGAAAGAAGAGGTTTGACCTTTTTCCATATCCGGCTCCACTACAAGGTAGGACAGACTTACCTCCTCATACTTGGGTATCAGCAGATACAGTTCATCCCCCTTGATCGGCGGTTCTCCGGGATGCTGCGTCTCCATAAAGGAAAGTTTTTGAAGATCCGGCTTCGCCTTCTCCATAATGCCTTGGAAGAGATAGGGAACATCTTTGCTTTGGCTGTAACCGATAAAGCCGGACAACAGCAGGGGAGCGGACTTGGAAGTCGGGTCTATCCCCTTTTTCTTCGCATAATACTCATAGGCAGGATTTAAGCTCGTCTTCTTCGGCTCGATCTTGGAGATATCCGCATTTTTAAACAAGAAACCTCCTTCGTCCGTCTGAAAGATCTTTTTCCCACTCTCATAAGAGATCAGTTTGACATTTGCCAAAAGAGCCTTCTCCTGCTCGCTATAGAACAAATTCGGTCTGTCACTCTTTCCGTAGAGGACCCAGTAAGTCGTATCCTTATCTCCCGTAGGTTTCCTTTCGTACAGACCTCTCCACAGCGCTTCCATACTTTTGGAAATGCCGAACTTATGCTTAGCGACAGCTATTCTATCCCCGTTCTTTACGTGGTTCAAGGGAAACTGTGAATGGATGTAAGCGATGATCCTCTCTTCGAAGTCGTGTATTCCAAACTTTTGGAGCATCTCCTTATCATTCAGTTTCCTTCCGGTATTAAGGTCGATATTGATCACGGAAAAATCGTTGACGGAATAGTCCTCAAGCCTGCTGTACTTCTTCTTTCCTTCATTGTCATAGCTGAAGATGACAAGTGAGAGAAGATCGCCCTTTCGGTAGACCTTATAATCCACATTGCTGTACCACTCACTGCCATCCTTGATTTTATTTTTGTAATTCTGAATGGTGTAGCGGGCAAAGTTCTCCATCTGCGAATTGAAATAACGGGCATCCGCCGACTTTATGTTCAGGTTTGGAATACGGATGACAACACCTGTCTGCATTTGTCCGTCGGTCAACTTATAATCCCTGATCTTGAGCTTTTGTACCTGCTTTGACAGATGAACAAGGTCTTTTTTTGCATCGAGCTTTTCGTACCTCGCCTTTCCTCCCAGACCGTTGACAGTCTCCAACCTCAGGGAAAAGGAAAAAACCATAGCTACGACCAGCAACAAACTGTAGATCATAACTTTATACTTCTTCATAACAGCCTCCGATCCAAGGCTTTCGCCTTATACTACTGTAAAAACACCATAAAATTCAAAAAATCATCATACTCCTATTCTCCGTTTAAAATGTCAAGTAAACAGAATATATATTTGCCGGAAATGTTTTGAGTGATCGTAGAATTCCAACTTCACGACCGGGCAAATATAATAGATAATAGTATAAAATCACTGAATATAAATGATAAGTTCCTTGAAATCATCGATTTGACGAAACTTCATTTCTTAGTAAATTCATCCAAAAATCAAGATTTTACATTTGTACGGATTGCCTATATATAAAAATTATCTCACAATCGTTATGTAAAGGCAAGGAGGTGGCGCGAGATAAGAAAAAAAAGAAAAAAGGTATAAAAAAAGTCCGCACGAACCATTAAAATAACGTTTCGTACAGACCTAGTGGCAGGGGCGGCAGGATTTGAACCCACGACATTCGGTTTTGGAGACCGACGTTCTACCACTGAACTACACCCCTAAAAAGGAAAATGAATGGATAAAAAGATACTATACCTTATAGTATCTTTTTATAAACTGGTGGGCTTAGCAAGACTCGAACTTGCGACCTCACGCTTATCAGGCGTGCGCTCTAACCACCTGAGCTATAAGCCC
>JAUMWQ010000253.1 GCA_030529565.1 Filifactor alocis
TTCTATCAAGTCGGAATCACTATGAATTTCCGCGTGTCATTGCACCGGCAAACTGCAAGGAGCGATGTACAAAAAACAGCAAACCCTTAAGGAGGAATGATATGGATTATATTTCTATCTCCGATCTGCTTATCTTTGCAAACCACGGTGTCTTCGAAGAAGAAAAACGCCTGGGCCAAAAGTTCCTGTTGGACATAAGGCTCGGTCTCAGCACCCAATATGCAGCCTTGCATAACGACCTCGATAGCTCCGTACACTACGGTTTGCTCTCTCAAGAGGTGGAGCGTTTGTTTCGTTCAAAGTCTCACGATCTGATCGAAACCTGTGCAGAGGAAGTCGCTCAATTCATTCTGAGCACCTATCCCCTCGTGGAAGAAGTCTTTGTGAGGGTAAAAAAGCCATGGGCACCCGTACACCTCCCCCTCGATACGGTCTGCGTGGAAGTGAGCAGAAAAAGACATCGAGCCTTCTTGGGCCTAGGCTCAAATATGGGGGATTCCGAAGTCCTCCTCAATACCGCCATACAAAGAATCCAAGACGAATATACGACCCTCCTCCAAGCCTCCTCACTCTACCGTACCAAAGCTTGGGGCAGGACCGATCAGCCGGATTTTTTAAATCAGGTCATCGAAGTGCAAACCTCTTACGAGCCCTCAGAATTGCTTCGAAAACTTCAAACCGTAGAACTTGAACTGGGAAGGGAGCGTAAGATCCGCTGGGGACCCAGGACTGTCGATATCGACATCCTCTTTTTTGACGATATCAAAAGTTATACGAAGGACCTCATCCTACCCCATCCCTATGTGGAGGAGCGAGGCTTTGTACTCGAGCCGATGAACGAGATAGCCCCCCACTTCATCCATCCCGTACTCCACAAGCCGATACGGACACTATGGAAAGAGCTTCAGGAAACTTCTGTACCTGAATTTTAGGCGAATCGAGAACAGACTCCTCTATCGTATCATACTGCTCTCCGATAGAAGTGTGGTTATGTCTACCCTCACAAACACAAAACCATAGAATAAGGGGCATTGATATCAGCAGCTCAAACGGATAATAGTATAAGAGGCTGATCTGCCCCTCTTCTAACCCGGGATCATACCGGAACAAAAAATCCGTTCCCCTCCCTGATCGGAAAAGGAAACGGATTTTTTTATTTTTTATATGCCTGAAAATTGATATCTTCCATTTCATGGGCAAGACGAAGAGAATCTGCGATCTTCGTCGCCATCAAATGCTTTCTTACCGTGTGCACACGAAGGATCTCCACACCTTTGAAGGCAGCGATCGCACTGAGTTTTGCAGAAGCCTCGTCGCGATTTTCCAGTCCTTCCTCTGTCTGCGGATCGATCTCAAAACCGTTCTCCTCCAAGATATTGCTGATAAACCTCTTGCGAGAGACTCCCAAAAAAGTACAGTAGCCCATCTCTGAGATGGTATCATCCTTGATCAGGACGAGGTTCTCCCTCTTGGTAAGTCCGAAACCGATCCCGGGATCCAACATAAGTCTTTCTCGAGGGATCCCACCCTTAAATGCCCGTTCCAAACTCTTGTCAAAATACCTCTTCATCAGAGTTATGATGTCCAAGACCTCAAAATCTCCAAGCTCCTGCGCCGTAAACGGATTCTTCTCCCCGAAGGTAGGGAAGATCTTGGAACCCGGATGCTCCGGCCTTGCGATCACAGGGTTGAACATCAAAATAGCTCCGGCCTCCGAAGC
>JAUMWQ010000029.1:0-11472 GCA_030529565.1 Filifactor alocis
CTGTGGGAGAAATCGTAACAAGGGAAGACCTGCTTCGCGGTGTCCGTGCTGTGGACGAGATCGAGGGAGACCTTACGGATAAGATCGAAGTTATCCCTTCTGTCGGATGGCACAAAGGAAAACTGGATACCCGTTTCCTTGATGAAGGAAACATTGTTTTCCGAGTTCTCAACTCCCGGGGAAGAGTGTTCTATCAGAGCGTGAAACTCAAGATCGTCAAAGAGAAACCGGAAGATCAGGATGTGATCCCTCCCGTGTTCGAGGGACTTGAAAGCAAGACCTTCTACGTGGGCGAGGTCGTCGACAGACAAAGGTTGCTTGAAGGAGTCAAGGCGTTGGATGATGTCGACGGAGATATCACGGATCGGATTACCCTGTCGAAAGACACCATCCTCACTCAGGAGGAGAGGGATGAGAATATACTTTATCGAGTTCGGGACAGTGCGGGAAATGAAACCAGTCGGATCATCCGACATAGGGTGATCGAAAAACCTTTGGATGTTGAAGAAAACGATGAGAAAATCCGCCAAATCGTAAGGTCGATCGGTCCGAGATACTATGCTACGGGTCAGGATTGGGAGGCTGTCGACTTGGCGATCGCAGGAAAGGCGGAGTTTATTCACACTCAAACCCTTTTGACCAAGGCGCAGGAAGTAATACGCCAAGAACCCAAGAAGGCCACGGAGTATGAGAGGATCATACTTTCCTTGACTGCGGCGGGACTCGATGCAAGGGACATCCCTGACGGAAACGGCTCTAAGATCGACTTGGTCGATAAGATAACGAGTTTTGAGACCATGGGAACGATCAATGACTACATCTGGGCTCTTCAGGCCTTGGATAGCGGAAAATATCCGGCGGATAAGCAGAAGAAATGGAATAGAGAGACCCTGATCAACTACCTGTTGGAAAAACAGCTGTCGGACGGAAGTTGGAATTTGAACGATCAGGAAGGAAGGCAAGTAGATGTCGATATTACGGCAATGGCGATCACGGCTCTCTCATCCTATCGTGACAGAGAGGATGTAAGAAGGGCGATCGATAAGGCCCTCGATTGTCTGGGGAGGGTCAAGACGAAGGATTACTGCTTTATTTACGGGCCTGGAGGAGCGGAGACGTCCGAATCTTCTTCCATGGTCCTTATAGCTCTGGCTTCGGTCGGGATCGACCCCAATACGGACAACAGGTTTGCGGGGAGCAGCAAGTCCGTGGTAACGGGACTCTTGAGTTTTGCTACAAAAGACAATGAGTTTAAGCATGTTAAGGTCTTTACGCCGGGCTACACTCCTTCGCCGAACGCCTTGTCTACGGAGCAGGCCTACCGTGCCTTGAGTGTATATCTCAAGTCGCGTCAAAATGACCATGAGCCATTTAACCCTTACGGTTTTGCCGATTTTGGTGGAGGTGTGCAACCTATTGATCCGGGAGATCTTGTAACTCTTGTAAAACTTGAGGTCATAAAAGCTCCCGACAAGGTAAACTATCAGGTCGGAGAGCCGGTGGAACTGAGGGGATTGGAAGTAAAGGCGACTTATTCCGACGGACGGACGGAAGTGCTTTCTACGGATGAGTTGGAAGTTTACGGCGCCGACACCGGAAGTACGGGATACAAGAAGATAACCCTGTCTTATAAGGGATTGAAGGCAATCTTGGGCATTACGGTAGAAAGAGGAGGAAACTCTTCCGGAGGTTCACAGAGTGCAAAGGCTAAGATCGAAGTTCGTGATCCTAAGGGAAGCACGTATTTTCCGATGAAGGAGATGGAAATTGAAGAAGGAAGAGATACGGCCTTCAGTCTTTTGCAAAAGACCGGTTTGGACTATGAATACAATTTTCATCCCAAGTATGAAGGGGTCTATGTCTCCTCCATAGAAGGATTGGCGGAGTTCGATGCAGGACCTCAAAGCGGATGGATGTATAAGGTCAATGGAGTATTTCCGGACTTTTCGTCCTCTCTTAAGATTTTGAAGGACGGAGATGAAGTACAATGGTTGTATACGAGGGACTTGGGAAATGACCTGGGACACGGTTTTGCAGGCGGAGCCTCTGTCGGAGGCGGGGGCGGAGGAGGCCAAGGAAGTGCCTCTTCGTCCATAAAGATCGATCTGTCTCCGATAAAGCCGGAAGGAAGTTTCAGGGCAATATTGGATCCATCCTTTCAAAAGATACTTGATGCAAGAATAAAGGAAGGGGATCAAAAGAACGATATCACCTTGATGATACAAACAGAGAAGGATATAAGAGCGATAGAACTGCCTTTGGACGGGCAGAGCCTTGATAAGCTGACCTCAAAAGAGGGCTTGAACCTTGCGATAAAGAGCGACCTTATGGATCTGCGTCTGGACAGCAGGACTTTGAGAACGCTACAAAAGCTTCAGAAGAAAACGGGAGCGGGCGTGGAAATTCAAATCAAAAAGATCGAAGATCCTAAGGCCGAACTCTCCAAGTATAACAGCCTGAGCGAAGAACAACGCAAAAACATCCTCGCCTCCGTCAAAGATCGTCCCTTCTTCGACATCGACATCAAAGGAAAAGAAGGAGAGATCCGAGACCTTCGGGGAGGAAGGATAGGAGTAAAACTGCCCTACAAACTCCGAGCGGGAGAAGGCAAGGACGACCTGAAGGTATGGAGGATAGGAGAAGACTCAAAGATAGAAGAAGTTTCATCGGACTATGATGCCATCCAAGCGGTGATGAGCTTTGAAACGGACCGTCTCTCCTACTACGCCGTCGGAGAAGAGATCAAAGAAGAAACCGAAGAAACGAAGAAGGCGCAGATCGTATTTGGGGATGTCAAAGAAAATGCCTGGTATGCAAAGGCTGTCTATCGACTTGCACAGGAAGAGATCCTGAGAGGAAAAGAAGACGGGAACTTTCATCCCGAGAGCAGGATAAGCAGGGCGGAATTTGTCACCTTGCTCAAACAACTGTCCAAAGAAAAATCGAGAGTGGACATCGAATTCAAAGACGTGAAAAAAGGTACATGGTACCATCCTTCGGTCGCATGGGCAGTGGAACATGAGATCGCTGCGGGCTACGGGGAAGAATTCAGACCCAATGCGGACATCACGAGAGAAGAGATGGCCGTTATGCTCGATCGCTTTGTAAAAAGTTATGAGAGCAAAGAGGTACAGGAGAGAGAAGAAAAGATCTTTGCGGATGAAGCAAGCATATCTGTTTGGGCAAAGACCTCGGTGACGAAGATGCAACAAAGAGGAGTGATCGAAGGCAAAGAAGGCGGAAGATTTGCACCGAAGGAGAATGCGACGAGGGCGGAGGCCGCGCAGATGATCTATGCTCTGTTGGAGGAGTAGGACAGAAATGTAGGTTTTTGTCTTCGGCATTAAGGGGAGAGGTTTCTCCTCTTAATGCCTACATAATAGATTGAAATACGATCAATGGTCGGGTATAATAGACTATGGAAATCAGGTATCGTAAATGATAGTAACATATATATGGGAGAGAACGATGAAAACATTAAAAGAAAGTGTCATCTATTTGGAGAGACATCTGTCCTCCTTGGAATCGAAGGTTTTGTCTGAGGTCCCAAGCAGAGATACGGTGCTCAATATCGAAGAGAGTCACGGGTATAAGATCACGATGTCGGAGAAGAACCGAGGTTGCAAAATTCTTCTACATACCTTCGTAGGGCCCAAGCCCTCGAGTTTGTTTGAGATAAGAATGACTCACGAGATCACGGTGAGGTTTGAAAGAGAGGTGTCTGTAGAAGAGTTGGAGAGGGAGTTGGAGTTCTTCATTCAGCCTCTCGGCAAGGACATCAGCTATGTCTGTATGATCGTATGTTTTGAGATGATCAAGGATAGGATTATTCTACCTCCTTCTATTGATATCAAGAGGGTGAAAGCGTTGTAGGAAAGGTTTTTGTGTCAGAACGAGTACAAATTAAGGAGTGAAACGATGAAACAATTGTGCAGATGGAAGAAGACGATGTCGGCAGTTTTGGCGGCTGTATTGGTTTTGACGAGCCTCAGTATGAGTTTTGCCGACAGTCAAGCAGTCGATGCGGCGATACGCAGAGCGGCGGCCTATATGACGAGTACGAATAAGTCACCGGAACTTGGAACGGTGGGCGGAGACTGGACGGTCTTGGGCCTTTCGCGCAGTTCTTCATCGGTTCCGGAGGGCTATTATGAGATCTATTACAGGTCTGTAGCTAAGCAGATCAAGGAGAAGAAGGGAGTTCTTCATCCTAAAAAATATACGGAGTATTCAAGGTTGATCTTGGCTTTGACTGCTTTGGGCCGAGATCCTTCCGATGTCGAGGGCTACGATCTTATGGAGAAGATGTCCGACTATGACAAGGTCGTATGGCAGGGCCTGAACGGACCTATATGGGCCCTGATCGCAGTGGATTCTCACAAGTATGAGATCCCCAAGGTTTCCAAGGACGGAAGGCAGAATTCAAGAGAGCTTCTGATACAGGAGATCTTGAACAATCAACTCGATGACGGGGGCTTTGCCTTCGGAGCGAAGTCTGCAAAGGATGCGGGAGATCCGGATATGACGGGAATGGCGATCCAGGCCTTGGCTCCGTACAGGGGTCAGCCCAAGGTCAAAAAGGCTCTCGACAAGGCTGTGAACTTCCTGGCATCGATCCAAAACGAGGATGGAGGGTATTCCACTTGGGGGGCTAAGACCTCGGAAAGTACAGCACAGGTTTTGGTCGCATTGACAGCCATGGGCATCGATCCCGAAAAGGATAAGAGATTTGTTAAAAACTCTCATTCCGTCGTGGACAACATCCTGTCTTACCAACTTCCTTCGGGAGGGTTTATGCATGTGAAGGCGGGAGATAAGAACAACGGAGGAGGAGAGGCCGGAAGAGAAGACGGGATGGCGACCGATCAGGCTTTGTATGCGCTGACCTCGTATTCGAGACTGCTCAAGGGTAAGACAAGGCTCTACGATATGACGGATGTGAAGTTTAAAAAGCCCAAGGCCGAGAAGAAGCAGCCGGTTTCGGAAACTCCGTCGAAAAAGACGGAAGGCGGGGGATTCAAGGATGTTTCCGGTCACCGGTTCAAGGCGGAGATCATCTATCTGGCGCAGAAGGGGATCGTTTCGGGTACGACACCGACGACCTATGAGCCGAGCAAAAAGATGACTAGGGCGGAGTTTGCCACCATATTGGTGAAGGCCCTGTCACTGAAGAGCAGTGGGAAAATGAAGTTTAAGGACGTGAGCGGGACGTCGTGGTACTACGATAAGGTTTTAGCTGCAAACAATGCGGGCCTAATCCGTGGAAGTACGGCTGAGAAGTTCCTGCCCAACGATCCGATCACAGTGCAGGAAGCGGCGGTCATTCTTGCCAATGCTGCGAAGTACAGGGGCTTTGATATCTCTATGAACGAGGGTTCCACCCGAGATATGCTGGCTCAGTTTGAAGATTATACGACCTCGGACAAGTGGGCAAGACCTTATCTCGCCTATTGTTTGAAGGCAGGGATCTTATCTCAGGACGAGATAAAACTAAGACCCAAGAACATTGTAAGCAGAGGAGAGATGGCCAAAATGGTGTATCAGCTCATCCATATGGAAAAATAAGAGAGGGGAGGGGGAGTTGCTTCGACTCCTTCTCTTTTTGCTTGGAGGAAGGGTCTTGCTCTTACCTTCCGCTCAAAACACCGGCGATCCAAACTATAAGGGTCTGAGGTCATTTTATACTATTACCTATTAGAATCGACAGGCTGAGTTCGGTCGTTATTCAAATCGGTTTCAGAGAGGATAGCTTCTGTGCAACTGATATTCCAAACGAAAAGAGCAACGCAGTGGCCATCAATATATACCGCTGTTTTATATTTTCATCCTAATACAGACGGATCGACATCACCGTTGGAACCGGTGTGAGGATCAACGTGTCAGAACAGCAGTATATTTTCGTGAGGTGTTTCTGTAGTCGGTCTTGTCAAAAAAAACATATGCATGAACGGAAGGCGGAAAAATTCGAAAGGAAGTTATGTGATGAAGTGGACGAAAAACAAGGGGATCATGGTGATCTTTGTCGTTCTCCTTCTTGTTGCAAGTTTTATCTGGGGAGGGAATCATCCCAAGGAGAAAGCGGTCGAAAAACCTGTAGCAACACAGGAAGAGAGAAAAGAGGCCCCGACGGAAGAGGAGGTCTCTTCAGGGGAGAAGGGGAGCTCCGATACGGGAAAGACCGCCGAAGAGAAGGCGGATGAGCCTAAGGAACAGAAGGTCGCGGAAGAGCAAAAACCGGATGAAGAAACTCCGGCCGAATCTTCGGAGAAAGATAAGAAGGAGGCGGAGCAGGAACAGAAGAAGGATGAGAAGGTCGAAGAAAAAAAGAAGGACGATCAAAAGAAACCGGAGAAGAAACAAGAGAAGCAGCCTTCTAAGATGGAGATCAACCCCAAAACGGGGAAGGATAAGTATATGACGGAGCCCGTTCCCGAGGGGAGACCTCTGCCGGTCGAGTGGCAGGATGTTACCATCGATGAGGATGCGCAGTATCACTGCACCTTGTCGGTGAGCTGTAAGACCATTTTGGATAATATCGATCTTCTGGATAAGAACAAGCTGGAGGTCGTGCCCGAGGATGGGGTCATCTATGCGGAAAAAGAGGTCGTCTTCTACGATGGGGAGTCGGTATTCAACGTCCTTCAAAGGGAGATGAAGAAAAATAAGATCCACTTGGAATTTGAGATGACACCTGTATACAACTCCAATTACATCGAGGGGATCAACAACCTCTATGAATTTGACTGCGGAGAGCTTTCGGGATGGATGTACAAGGTCAACGGCTGGTTTCCCAACTATGGTTCCAGCCGATACCGCTTGAGAGACGGGGACAGGATCGAGTGGGTATACACCTGTGACTTGGGAAGAGATGTGGGAGATAACTATTTGGGTAATGGAGGAAGTGGAGGCGAGTAGATTATGAAGGAAAGAAAGGATGAGTTTTCCTATTTACATCCCATCATAAACTTCATATACTTCTTCTTTGTTCTGTGTTTCAGCATGTTTTTTATGCATCCCGTATTTTTGGTCATTTCCCTTCTGTCATCGGCTCTGTATTTGATCTATATCGTGGGTCGGGAAGGTTTTTTGAAAAAACTTCGGTTTGCCGCCCTGTTTTTCTTCTTCATCGTCATCTTCAATCCCCTGTTTAACCATCAGGGGGTCACGATACTGTTCTATCTCAAAAGCGGAAATCCCATGACCTTGGAGTCCATGGTATATGGAGTTGCGGCGGCCTCGATGTTTTTGAGTGTGCTGTCGTGGTTTTCCTGTTACAATCATGTGATGACTTCCGACAAGTTCGTTTATCTGTTTGGACGAGTCATCCCTTCTCTTTCCCTGGTATTTTCGATGGCACTTCGCTTTGTGCCCCGATACCGATACCAGGCGCAGGTGATCCTGCGTTCACAGGAGTGTATGGAAACGACGACTCAGCGAAGGTCCTATCTTGCAAAGATCAGGAGGGGTGCGAGGATATTGTCCATCCTCGTAACTTGGGCACTTGAAAATGCGATCGAGACAGCGGACTCGATGAGGGCACGGGGATACGGACTTCCCGGAAGGACGGCATTTTCCATCTATCGATGGAGTGTGAGAGATAGGAATCTTTTCTTGGCCGTTATAGGCATGGCGATCCTCGTGATCGTAGGAGCGATCGCCGGAGAAAATACAATCCAATACTACCCGTCGATCAAGATCAAAGACGTCCATCTCGGAAGCTTTGTGATCTATATCGCCTATGCCCTGTTGTGTAATACTGCATTGATATTTAATCTTTGGGAGGATAAAAAGTGGAAATCTTTCGAATCGACAATCTAAGTTTTTCTTATCCCTTGGCTGAAAAGGATACCTTGAGCGGTCTCGACCTGTCTATCGAAGAAGGAGAATTTGTAACTGTTTGTGGAAAGTCAGGTTGCGGGAAGACAACGTTGCTTCGCCATCTCAAGCCTGTGTTGACCCCCCATGGAAAACGGACGGGAGAGATCCGCTTTGTGGGACAAAGCATAGAGGGTTTGGATGACAGGGTGCAGGCAGAGTCGATCGGTTTCGTACTTCAAAGCCCCGAGAATCAGATCGTGACCGATAAGGTGTGGCACGAGCTTGCCTTCGGTCTGGAGGGTTTGGGCTACGATACAGTTACCGTACGTCTAAGAGTTGCCGAGATGGCAAGTTTCTTCGGGATCCAGAACTGGTTTCACAAAAAGGTGACCGAACTCTCGGGAGGGCAGAAACAGCTCTTGAATCTGGCGGCCGTCATGGCGATGAATCCGAGTGTCCTCATCCTGGATGAGCCGACGAGCCAATTGGATCCGATCGCAGCCGTCGATTTCTTGGAGACGCTCGCAAAGATCAATAGGGAGATCGGTACGACGATCATCCTGTCGGAGCACCGCTTGGAGGAAGTTGTGCCCATGTCGGACAGGATCATTGTGATGGAGGACGGGAAGATCATAGCGAACGATGATCCGAGAACGGTCGCCATGCAGCTATTGAAAGAGGGAAACGATATGTTTGTCGCAATGCCGACGCCGGTTCAGATCTATGCGGGAGCAGAGAACGGTTCTTCTTGCCCCTTGACGGTCAGAGAGGGGCGCAGCTGGCTCAATTCTGTTCTAAACGGTCGTTCGAGGGAGGAAAAAGCGCAAGAAGTCTCTGAAAAGAAGAGCCTTCTTTCCCAATTTATGAGTGTGAGCAAGATACCCGAGACAGGGATCTGTCTTGATGAGGTTTGGTTCCGTTATGACAAGGGAGGTCAGGACGTTATCAAGGGTTTGGATCTGTGGATCGGGGAAGGAGAGGTCTTTGCTATTCTGGGAGGAAACGGAACGGGAAAGACGACCACGCTCTCGATCATCGGGGATCTGTTGACCCCTTATCGGGGAAGGGTCTTTATCCGCGGAAAGCAGAGAAAGAAGGGGAGCAGCGAGGATGTAAGGATCCTTATGCTTCCTCAGGATCCTCAGACCCTGTTTCTGAAAAAAACGGTGGAGGAGGACTTGAAGGAGGCATTTAAGAGACCGACGGATCAAGAGAAGGAGAAGATAGAGGCGATGATCGACAGGATGAGGATAAGAGGGGTTCTGCACCAACATCCCTACGATCTGAGCGGAGGGGAACAGCAGAGGCTAGCTCTGGCAAAGATCCTTCTTTTGGAGCCGGACGTGCTTCTCCTCGATGAGCCGACCAAGGGTTTGGACGGATTTTTCAAACAGAGTTTGGCCGAGATTATGAAGGGAATGAAGGAAGAGGGCAAAACGGTGATCATGGTCTCTCATGATGTCGAGTTTTGTGCAAGGTACGCCGATACCTGCGCTCTCTTCTTCGATGGGGGAGTCGTCAGCCAGAGAAAGTCGAACGAATTTTTTGCCGGAAACCACTTCTATACGACGGCAGCGAATCGGATGGCACGACATTATTTTCCTACGGCGGTAACGACGGAGGATGTAAAACAAAGGTTGGAAGAGGCTGAACTGGTTAAGAAGGGAAGGGATGAACGATGAGAAAACGGACACTTTTATTTCTTCTCATTGTATTGGCGGGAGCAGGTTATATGTTGTCTCACTTTTTTTTGAGAGAGCATAAGGTAGGGATGACCGTTTTGCTACCCGGGATCTTGGTCCTTCTTTCGACTCTCAAACGATTTTTGAACACCAGGTTCAAGATGGCGGGCTTCATCATCCTGGTGATGATACCTCTCACGATGTTCATCAGTCTGCGCTACCTCGGAGACAGAAAGTATTACTTCGTTAGTCTTCTGATCGCCATCTATACGATGGTACCGTTTTTTATGTTATTTGAAAAGAGAGAACCAAAGGCACGGGAACTCATCCTGATTTCGGTCATGGTCGCCTTGGCGGTCGCGGGAAGGGGAGCCCTGTACTTTCTTCCCCATGTCAAGCCTGTGATCGCCATCGTCATTATATCGGGTCTAGGTTTCGGTGCGGAGGCGGGGTTTCTGGTAGGAGCAATGTCCGCCTTTGTTTCAAACTTCTTCTTCGGGCAGGGACCGTGGACTCCGTGGCAGATGTTCACCTATGGCCTGATCGGATTTATCGCGGGCATCCTCTTCAAGAAAAAACTCTTGCCGAACAATAAGATCGCGATCAGTATCTTCGGTTTCCTGTCCATCCTGTGCATCTTCGGTCCCATCCTCAACCCCGCTTCCGCCTTGATGGCTCAGGGCTATGTAGATCTCGATTCGCTGAAGAGGTACATGCTGAGCGGACTTCCCGTTGATTTGGTACACGGGAGTGCGACGGCGATCTTCCTGTGGTTTTTGGCGGAACCCATGCTGGAAAAGATAGAGAGGGTAAGAATCAAGTACGGTCTGTTGGAGGCACAGTAAGCGTATGTTTCTACAGGGATCGTTTGGAAGCTGGCGCCTTATGAAGGGATCTTCTTGGGATCTCCAAGTATGTCAATCAAAGAAACCACGCGGAGCCGATGCCTTATGAAGGCGTCCTCTCTTTTTGCTGTCGGTTTACCGACTGCGAAAAGATCGCGGATCATAGGCTTTCAAAATTCCATTTTTCATCCAAAACCGTCTCCAGACTCTTTTTTGAGGTAAGGATCCTACCTCATATATGCTCCGATAGAAATGTGGTCATATCTGTTCTGTGACTACAAGAGTTTATTTCATCTCGAACCGGCGAAAACAGGAGGGTTTTTCGCACCGGGTTCTGCGACTACGAAAGTTCATTTTATCTTCTACGGAGTATAGATCGTTGATGGCAATAATGCGATCGAGAATGTTATCAAGTATTACTTGGGATAGTTGTAACTTCCCGGAGAGGGCATGTCGGTGTAGAGATCGATCCCGTCGCTGAAGAAGATAAGGTCTTTTTGTTCGTCGGTGCGATACACAAGGATCCTGTTCTTTTCCAAGAGTTCCATCACCCGCTTGTGAGGATGGAAAAAGGAGTTTTTGTATCCACACGAGATGATGGCGACTCGCGGACGAACAGTCTCCAAAAAGACATCGGTGGTCGAGTGCTTGCTTCCGTGATGGCCGATCTTCAAGTAGTCGCAACGAAGGTCGGGATAATGCTTCAGGATCTCCTCTTCATTGATGGCCTCGGCATCTCCCATAAGGAGAAAGTTGTTCTTTTTGTAGCGGAGGTAGGTCACCGCCGAGAATTGGTTGCTACTCATATAGGCGTGGTCGAAGGGGGAGAGGAAGAAGGCCTCCACCTCTTCATCGAAGTCGATCTTCATTCCTGCAACGACGGTTTGGATGGGGAGGTTCTTTTCTTTTGCAGTTTGCAAAACATCTCTGTAGCTTTTGCTCTTGCTTTTATGAGAGCTCATAAAGAAGGTTCCGACGGAAAATCCGTCGATGACGGCATCGATCCCTCCGATATGATCTGCGTCGGGATGGGTCCCTATAAGGATGTCGATGTGAGAGATCCCTTTCATCTTAAGGTAGGAGACGACTTCATCTGCGTGAGCGTTGTCCCCTGCATCGATCAGCAT
>JAUMWQ010000029.1:11482-16945 GCA_030529565.1 Filifactor alocis
CTGGGGGAGAGGATCAAGGTGCTGTCGCCTTGACCAACGTCGATGCTATGCAGTTCGAGCATTCCGGAAGAGTTGTTGAACGATGGAATATGTAGGTCTTTGCATCCTGTAAGCAAGCATAGGAGGATGAGAAGAAGAAGGTAGATTTTTTTCATAATTTTCCTTTCGTGAAATCACATGTATATTATTTTTCTCTTCATAAACACTCAGACTGTGACAGTGAATGGACACGTTCAAATTTGAACGGCTCATGACTGGTTATGAGTTGTCTTTGCTTATTTTTCTGCCGGAATTCGGTGTACAAAAAGAAGAAAACCTCAGTAAAAGTATAGCATAAAACCCTTGGGGGCGGATAGTCTTAAAAGAGGGAATGTAAAAAACTGAAAAAACATAGGGAGCGGAGGGTGAAAAACATCTGTGTAGTTAGAGTGTGTTTACGCAATACTTTGCAAAGCGTAAAATAGGAGAGACAGGATTTTTTTAAATGTTACAGAATTTTTGCAAACTCCTTATCAGGACTTTGTTTGGCAACAAAAATGTTTTTTTACAAAAAATAGGGTATAATAAAAGGGTAAAGGGGGAGATTTTTATCAGTATTTTAGACACTATACCGGAAATGAAACCGATCAATATGGATTCGGTAGACTGCCTGGTACCTTTTTTTGAAAAGGTAGGTTATGAGGCCTGTGAATACAGTTTCACAACGATGTATATGTGGCAACAGTCCTACGGTTTTCGCTATCTCTGCAAGGAGGAGTTCGCTTTGATCTTTGGAGAGTATGAGGGACATATCTTTATGATAAATCCTTTGTGTGAGATGAAGCATCTCGATCAGGCCTTTGATTGTGGGGAAGTTGTTTTTTCAAAGTTGGATATGCCGCTTCGCTTTCGTGCAGTTACCCAGGAGATCAAGGAGTATCTGGAGCGAAGGTATGGGGATACTATGGAGTACATCAATAGCCGGGATGCGTGGGATTACTTCTACGAAGGCGAAAAGATGAGGACTCTTTCAGGAAGAAAGCTTCATTCCAAGAAAAACCATTTCAATGCTTTTTTGAAGGAATACGGCGGAAGGTTTGAGTATAAACTGTTGACACCTTCCGAATTCCATCAGTGTATCGATATCGAAGAACGCTGGGCTCAGAAAAGGGAGCGCGATGAGAACATCATCAGTGAACGTCTTGCCCTCCCCAAGATCTTCGCCAACAACAAGTTTCTGCCGGATCTTCGCGTCGGAGGGATCTATGTCGACGGGTGCTTGGAAGCGTTCACCATAGGAGACTATCTCAATCCCGATACGGCCTTGATCCACGTAGAAAAGGCAAATCCGGAGATCCGAGGTCTCTATGTCGCTATGAGTGTACTGTTTTTGAGAAATGAGTTTCCGGAAGCGGTTTTTGTTAATCGGGAAGAGGACTTGGGGCTGGAGGGGCTGAGAAAGGCGAAGTTATCCTATAAGCCGTTAAAGATGATCGAGAAGTATTATGTAAAGCAGGCAGGTTTGGAAAATTAAAGGAGGAGGATATGGAGATTCGTATTGCAACGCAGGAAGAAAAAACTCAGGTAAAGGACCTGTGGAATTATTCCTTCCAAGACACACCGCAGTATGCGGATTATTACTTCGAGAAACGTTACAAACAGAAGAACAATCTTGTTCTGGTACGGGAGGGAGAGCTTGTCGCTTCACTTCTGATCAATCCTTATGTCCTGCATATAGGAGGATCTCGAAAAAAGGTAAGTTACATTGTGGGAGTCAGTGTCGAGCCGCAGTACAGGGGGGAAGGATATTCTTCCGCACTTTTGAAGAAGACACTTTCGATCCTGTATGAAGGCGGAGAAGATCTCGTTCTACTTATGCCGATCGATACTTCCATTTATCGAAGATACGGATTTATTAACACCTTTTTTCAAGATTCTTTTTTTGCAAGTGTCAAAGGGAGACCTTCACAAAGGTCGGCCTTATC
This sequence comes from Filifactor alocis, assembly GCA_030529565.1. Lineage (GTDB taxonomy): Bacteria > Bacillota > Clostridia > Peptostreptococcales > Filifactoraceae > Filifactor > Filifactor alocis_A. The sequence continues at coordinate 13,447 of JAUMWQ010000029.1, forward strand.
ACTGAAGAAAGCAATCTCAACGAGGGAAGAGGATATCAAGGATCTCTGTGTCCTGTATGAGAGGGCGATGAAGAACAAATATGTCCATGTTCAAAGAATGCAGGAAGACTTCGCTATCCGTTTGGATGAGGCGGAGCGTGAGGGAGGAACGGCCTACTTCTTTGTACGTGAAGGAGAAAAGGTAGGATATTTTTTCTTTTTTGATGAATATGAGAAGGACAAGGCAATGGTCCAAGAATTGGTCGTTTTTGATACGGACTGCGTCAGTAAGCTGATGACCTTTTTATATCAACACCAGACCCAGTTTTCGGAAGCTGTTGTCCAACCTGTAGATCCCAGAAGGTTTCAACTTGGGATCGGGTTCGACAATCAGATCGAGCACAAGATCCGTCCTTTTATGATGAGCAGGGTCTTACATGCTCAAAACTGTTTGAGGGATCATTTGAGGTTTTCTTCTGATGTTGTAATAAGGATCGAGGATGAGATGATCAAAGAGAATTCCGCCTCCTACTTCTGCAGTAAAAATCGAGTCCAAAAGTTGGAGGAAGATGAGGTTTGGGATGTCCGTATGAGCATCGAAGCGCTGACCCTGCTTGTGATGAGGCAGGCAACGGTCGAAGAGCTGAGTTCTTCTTCTCTGCTGGAATTCAGGAATGAGGGTTTCGTGTTTCTCCAAGAGGACTCCTTGGGCGAAAACTACAGCAATGATTACGTATAGAGCTTGGTTTTTCAGACGACCGAGCATGATATTGGCCTTGGTGTGCATTGCATTTTCCTTGATACTGACTTCCGAACCGAAGATTGAAGAGGTCGATTCTACGCAGGCACTGAGAGATACCGTTGTGAGAGTGGAAGAACACTCGGGCAAGATAAGGATAAGAGGACAAAGGCTTATGGCGGATACCTTCTCTTCCGATCTGCGAGAAGGGGACGTTTTTGTCGTACGAGGAGAGTTTGTTCCCGTAACGAAGGAAGAGAGCGTTTTTTATCGCAGATACCTTATTTCACAGGGGATCTTCTATACGGTGAAGAAACCGGTGTTTCAGAAGACCGGTGAAGTCAAGCTGCTTTATCGTTACAGGGCAAAGGCTCTTGGCTATCTTCAAAGGAGGATCGAAGAGAGATTTCGCTCTACCTCCTATCTTTGGAAGGCTCTACTCTACGGAGATAGAAGTGAATTTCCCAAGGAGGTGAGGGAGGATTTTGCAAGGGCGGGTCTAAGTCACGTTTTGGCGTTGTCGGGCTTTCATGTAGGGATTCTTGCGTTTTTTCTTCAGGCTTTGCTCCTTCCTCTGTCTTTGAGAAAGAGAACGACGACGATCTGCTTTGTTTTGGCGGTCTATGCCCTTCTCACGGGGCTTCGTCCTTCGATCGTGAGAGCGGTGGGGTTCTACCTTCTGTACTACCTTTCTTTTTTGTTTCACAGGAGATACGATTTGATCTCCGCTCTCTGTATTATGTGTGCCGGGATCTTGCTCTTACATCCTTTGAGCATTTTAGATGTAGGTTTTCAGTTATCTTTTTTGAGTGTCCTGTCCATTGCTCTCTTCCAAGGTGAGATGGAAGAATTTTTGGAAGGAACTGCAGGTTTCTTGAAGAACAAGCGCTTAAAGCGAAGGTTCAAGGCAATGGGTTCGGTGCTCGCTTTGAGTATATCTCCGCTAATCCTAAGTCTGCCGTTGGCGGTATATCATTTTCAGATCGTACCTCTTTTCTCGGCAGTGAGCAATCTCTTTGTTCTTCCTTTGATAAGCTTGAGTATGACCCTTTTTTTGGTCTCCATGCTCCTGCCTGCGGGCTTGTTTCTTACGGATGTTCTCGTTTGGGGTGTAAACCTGCTGACGAATCTGATGAATAAGGGGATCGCATACCTGGTTGGACTTCCCTGTTCTTATCTGGAGATACAGGAGGTCTCCGCTGTTTTTATGTTTTTTTATTATGGGGTCTGTATCGCTTGGTATATCAACAGCGAGAGAAAGATGATCAAGGAGAATTTCTATGACATTCAAAGAATTGAAAAAGAGGTCGGATAGCATAAGAAAATATGTTTTTTTTGGAGAAGAACAGTATTTGGCCAATGAGTTCCTCGGTCTTCTCAAATCCTATCTGGAACCTTCTTTTGTCGACTTTAACTTTATAACTTTAACTCAGGATAAGACAGATTATCTCACGGCTCTGGCGCAGATCGAGTCCGTTCCTATGATGGATGCACGAAAGATCATCTACTTCCCTTCCTTTATCACGAGGGAGACGAGCAAAAGCCTGTGGACGAAGAAGGAGCTGGAAGAGTTCCTCGGCGTGGTTGAAGATCTTGATCCGAGTACTTATCTTGTAATGAACGTGGAAGCGGAGAATAGGAAGAACAGTATCTACAAAAGGCTCTGCGAGATGAGCGCGGTCTTTGAACTGAGCAAGCTCAAACCGAAGGAGTTTCGCGAACACATAAGAATTCACTTTGAAAAAGAGGATCTCTCTGTAGAAGACGGGTTTATTGCAAGGTATGAAGAACTGAGCGGATACTACGATAAACAGCTGCACAGGAATTTGTATGATGTGGATGCCGATCTCAAAAAACTCACAGCCTTTCTCAAGGAGAAGGGAAAGATGTCTGAGGAAGATATGCTTGCTCTGGTGGGAGATACAAGGACGGCGGAATTATTTACCTTCGTCGATGCTCTCTTGGCAGGAGATCGCAAAAGGGCCTTGGAGATGTATGAGTTGCTGAAAAGGACGGATGGGAGCTCCAAGTTGCCTTTAACTGTTTTGAGCCTTGTTACGACAAGCTTGTCCTCCTATCTTTATGCTACCCGGATGTTGAGGAAGGGCCATTCCCAAGCGTCTGTTGCAAAGGAGTTGGACCTGCATGTTTTTCGGATCAAAAAGTCCTTGGATTTGAAAAAACACTATACACAGGAACGAGCTCTGCAAAAGTTCAACGCTCTTCTTGAACTCGATCGGCGTTTCAAGTCGGGAGGACTTGTACAGGATATGATGGGAGAATATATCATCTTTGAACTTTGTAGATAATGCGAAACTTTATAAATAACGCGATAAGAACCGCGACAGCTCCGTTTTTTGAGTTGTGGATATGAAAGATCTGTATTTAGTGGCGGCAACTGATTTCTGTAGTTGCGGAACAAGTATGACAACGGTTCTATCGGATAACAGTGTTGTGTAGGAGTTCGGAGACGAACGGAAGCAGTAGAAAAACCGCACCTCTTTCTTGAAAGTCTGCGGTTTTGTTATACTGTTATCCATTAAAATTGACCGGTTGAAGGCTTTGAAGTATAGGATATTCTGAATTGTTTTTCGGCGATCCTATATTATGCATATCCGGTATTGCTATCGGAGAACAGTATTACAGAATGCAAAAAACCATAGGTGAGCCCCTATGGTCTGATTTTACATCATAAGTAAATTTCTATCTTCACTTCGATAGCTTATTTTGCAACGTTCAATTTTTTTGCCAGCTTGGACACCTTTCTGTCAGCGGCTTTTT
>JAUMWQ010000030.1 GCA_030529565.1 Filifactor alocis
AAAGAGGAAGAGCGAAGAAAAAAAGAGCAGGAAGAACAGAAAAAGAGAGAACTGTCCAGAACAAAGACCGTAGATACATTGGCAGAGGCAGATCTTCAAAAACCGGGCTTCTATAACGCTAAAAACCTGGGTAAGGGCTATGATATCTTCGGTGAATTCGGTGCAGTCGCCTCCACCAAACATCCGGTTCTCGATTTCAACAAGCTTCTTGAGTATAACTGGATCCAAGGGAAGTATCTAGGCTCCGATATCAAGCATGATACGATCATCGCCGAATCTCTGAAAGAATACTGCACGGAGATGTCGAATAGAACCAAGGTTAGCGGAAGTTATATGGGCTTCTCAGGAAGTGCCGAGGTCAACTTCGGAGAAACAAGGGGAGAGAGTGAAAGCCGATACCATGCGACCCATATGTACTCGAGATCCCTGTATGACTTCTATATTCCTGACGAACTGATGAGCGCTTCATTTGCACAGTTTTTGAATCCCGATGCGAAAAAGGCGATCAACGAAGCTCCTGTTCATCAACTTTTCAACAGTTACGGGCACTATGTCCTGATGGGTCTTAAGACGGGTGGACGTGCCGATATCAACGTATCCACCGAGAGCAGTACCGTGTACGGCAAGGACGACTTTGCCTTGAAGGTAAAGGCGGGATACGATGCGATCGTCGGCTCTGTAGATGCTGAAAACGAGTACAAAAAATCCACCGCTTACAAGAACTTCGCTTCCAAGTCCAGGATCAGCATCCGTATCGTGGGCAATAACCATACCGTCTTCTTAAGAGACTTTTTGGAAGGCAGCAATAAGTTGACCGATTGGGAAAAGAACATCGAGAGCCGCCCGACTATGATCGGATTCAGCAACACGACTCCGCAGCCTCTGATCCCGATTTGGATGTTTGCCGATACCGAACAGCGTCGCAATCAGATCAAGGCGGAGTTTGACAAGATCGCAGGAGAAATAGAGAGAAAAATTCCGGGCTCCAAAGCCCAACCGAAGAACTACCTCTACGGAATTCGTCTAGGACGCGGCAACGAGGGCATGGAAGATGCGATCGAAAGGGTAACTTCAAAGAGTGACAACGGAACTCCAAAGTATGGGTTCTGTACCTGGAAACTCCTGACCACCGACCCGAAAGATCCTAATCAAGGTTCGGTAACTGCAGACCTGAACTACGGGGCAACCCGAGATGATCGGGATTATATCGTCTTAGGCTTAGGATGGTATGAACAACTCTCTAAAAGGTATAGATTTCCATCTTCTGTCGAAGTAGACCTTTATCCTATCAGCGATATCTGTATCTATCAAGGAAACAGTAATACACGCAACCAATATCTAAACTATAATCACTACGGTGATGCGCATTGGCAACTCTTAGGTATGGACTTGAATACCAACGCAAAGGGAGAATACCTCTATCTGATGTGGACAACCGATACGGACAGACCTCCAATCAAAGAATTGGCTCTCTGCATCCAGGATGAAAACGGCGGTCCCAACGAGAAGTTCCCCGGATGGGAAGTCGTTCATTACGCAGGCAGCAATATGTGGGCCAATCTGAATCAAGGTGTTGTAAATAAAAGCAACGGCAAATACACCGATGCTCCCGCCCTCTACCTGGTTATGAGACGTGAGAGATAAACACGCCTATACACCATAAACATTCAAAAAGACGGGACACCGGATCGTTCGTAGAAGGAGAATTGTACAAAAAGGCAGTTAAAATGGTAACCGATATTCATCGCAAAAACCGTTTATATAGACTGTTTAAACACGCATAACACCATCCTTTCTTTCTTGAAAACAGGCCGGAGCCGTTCTCGCTACAGCTCGGTTTCGGCCATGTTTTCACAATAATGCCGTTAGGCGATCGAACTGCCTGTAAATATGAACCATATGCCGTTCTCCGTTTGAAATGCCGGGTATACAGAATATACAATTGCTGAAAACAATTTGGGCGTTCCTATGCTTCGAAACATTCAACCTGTCAATTCTAATAGATAACAGTACACACATCTCAAATGATAAGAGCGTTTGAAGCATATCGTCCGGAAGTACAAACGGAAACCCTAATGTATATGGCTACTTCCGCCTTAGCGGAACGAACTGTTTGCCGGGACGGAATATACATCCGCAATACCCGATCGGACATAGAAGAAGATCCATCCTACAGCTCCTTTAAAATGGAAAATAGGATACAGTTCAAAGAGAGACATTCAAACAAATTTATTTCACAGATAAGAGTAGATCAAGTATGATCCAAACAAAAAAGAGGAGGCACACAATGAAATCTTTACACAAAAAGCTCACATCCACAGTGACCGCCCTGCTGTTGGCAGTATCAACCTTCGCATCGCCGGTCCATGCAATAAACATAAATAGAGATGCTTTAAACTCCGATTATTCAGGCAACAAATTTATTAGAGATTTTACGAAGACAGGATCCGAGGAAACCGAATCGGCCACTCCCGATAAAACACCGGCTCCTAAAGAGGAAGCCATTCCTATGGTAATGCAGTTTGTACTGAACCAAAAGTCCTATAACGTAAACGGAACTCCGATCACCATGGATGCCGCTCCCGTAACACGCAACGAGAGGACTCTGCTCCCCGTCGTCTACGTCGCAGGCCCCTTGGGTGCAGAGATCAAATGGGACGCCCCGACCCAAAAGGTCACCATCTCCCTGAACGGGACCCTGCTCGAACTCTGGATCGGAAACCCTACCGCTAAGATCAACGGGATGAGCAGAGCGATCGACCCCGGCAACAGCAGCGTAAAACCGATCACCATGAACGGAAGGACCATGCTTCCCCTTCGTTTCGTCGCGGAGAGCCTCGGCTGTGAAGTCAAGTGGAATGCGGCAACTCAGGGGATCACCGTAACCAGTATCACTTCTTCCGGAACCTCTTCAACGACTTCACCGGATCCTTCTTCGGGAAAAGAAAAATCAGAACTTGAAAAGCTGAAAGAGGAAAAAGAAAGATTGGAACAGGAACAGAAGAAAAAAGAAGAAGAACAGGCTCAAAAAGAAAAGGAAGAGCTTGAGAAAGCGAAGAAAGAAGCGGAACGAAAAGCCAAAAGATCGGAACAGCAAGAGAAAGATGCTGCAAAACAAAAGAAATATATGGTCCAAATCAATCACGGCTTTGACGAAGAAGAGGCGACACTTGACGGCAGAGAGGTCCAGCTTCCTCAAGTAAACAAAGGAACGGAAGGAAAGCCCTACTATTTCGGTATAAGATGGGGAAAAGTCTCAGAACACAAAGGCTCTTTGACAGACCTGTTCATACTGAAGCCTTCCGACGCAGCTCACAAGGCTGCCAAAGAGGGCCACTTTTCGCATAACGGATCGAAGCACCCCTATGTTCTTGTGCGAAGAGCGAAGCAACCGGGACATGTTTATGTAGCCGAAGAGTGTAACCTGAATTACGAGGCCGGAGGAGATGCCCTCTATATGTACGCTTGTTTCGATATCGATGAGAAGAAGGCACCTATCTACGAGATATCGATTGAAGAGATTGACGGAGAAACGGAAGAAGAGGCTGCAAAAAAAGCGGAGGAATGGGCATACGAACACAACTTCGAAACTGTAAACTTTTTGGGCACCGATACCCCGGCAAACTTAAACTACGGCAATAAGGGAGCCAAACTGTTTATGATGATGAAGAAGAATTTCAACGCAAACTAAGTTGCAAGACCTTATCCGTCCATACGGATATCCACCCGGAGCAACACCGCACAGTTCAAAAAAACGGATCGAATTTCGTCTTTCTTGGGAAAACACATCTCCAAAAGTATTCGGTCAAAAGAATTTGTTCACTTTGCAAAACAACGAAAGGATCCTGTTATATCCCTGTGCACTACCTTCTTATCCAAGGACATCGATCACTCATTGGTAGGAGTCTTTAAAAAGTCATTCAGCGAGTTAGGTGTGCAACAGAACATATTTATCACAAAGCCAAGAAGATTTGTGATACAAACATCGATATCACGCCTTGTGCGGTGGGATTACCCGTCTTATCACAAGACAGAGCCGATGACCTTGGTGTTGGAACTCCACCACAGACTACCTTCTTCAAGGAGTCGGGCAAAGTTTGATGCTCCATCTCTCATGGCAGGATATCGCACATTACAATTCCTTGGGTCGGGGGATCATTCCTCCCGTGAAATATGTTCCGATTGCGTGCTTAATTCGCCTATCGTATCCGGAAAAGTACCGATCGTCTCCTCCCAATCTCGAACCCCATCTCAGATAGGTCTTCGTTTTCAGGAAATGACGGCGGGAACACCCGGAACTTTCTCTACAAAACACAGGAGCTTCTCAGGACGATTTGTCTCGTAGAAGCTCCTGTGTTTTTCAGAAAATACCTCATACTATTCTTCCTTTGAAATGCCGGATATACAGAATATACAATTGCTGAAAACAATTTGGATGATCCTATGCTTTCAAAGCATTCCACCTGTCAATTCCAATAGATAACAGTATCAGTCAGGACGGAGTAACCATAGCGTTTGAAAAAACAGCAAATACAAAAGTCAAGTCCCGGATCCGATGTGGATTTAGGACTTGACTTTTGTGTATATCAAATGCGATACCATAGTAATACTACAATAGAAGTATGGTTATATATTTTTTGCAACTACGAAAATTCGTTTTATCTTCTACGGAGTACAAAACGCTGATATCCGTAACTCAAATGGATCATAGTATTATTCGGTATTGCCCTCTGCCCCCAAAACGAAAACAGTTACTCGGCAAGTGTTTTTAGGGTATCTCCTGCAATTCGATATACCGTCCAATCCGACATCGGTTCTGCTCCCAGCGACAGGTAGAAGTCGATACTCGGCTTGTTCCAATCCAGACACCACCACTCCAACCTTCCGCAACCTCGCTCGATCGCAATGGATGCCAGTTTTTTCAAAATGGCTTTTCCGTAGCCCCTTCCTCGATATTCCGGCTTTACATAGAGATCTTCCAAATAAATTCCCGATCTGCCGAGAAAGGTTGAAAAGTTATGGAAGAACAAGGCAAAACCTGCCTCCTTATCTCCCTCCAACAAGAAGATCACTTCCGCCTTCTGCTTATCAAAGATCCATTCCTCGAGAGTTTTTTCATCCGCTACAACTTCATCCAAGAGTTCTTCATAAGCGGCCAGCTCTCTTATAAACTCCAAGACCAATGCCGTATCCTGTCTTTGTGCATATCTGAATTCCATCCGCTCCTCCTCCATTCACTTTCCATCGTTTTCTTGTATCCGTCAAACCGTTTGATACTATTGCCTATTAGGACCCGAACGCTTTGAAGCACATCGTCCTCTAAACTGTTTTTCGGTGATGCTATTACGTTCATACCCGGAATTTCAAACGGAGAATAGTATAACTATCTAACTTTATTTTGCCAAAGTGTTCAACTTGCTATTGCAATTTAGGTATAAATATCTATCCTGTTTACCTGATATTTCAAACGGAAAATAGTATTGCGCTGTCTCGCCCTGACTATCCTCCAATAGAAGTATGGCTATCTATTTTTCGACCGTAAAAAATCGTTTTATATTCTGTGGATCACAGATCGTTTGTGTCCATAACTCAAAGAAATAAGCGTGGAAATATCGTCGATCTCTCCTACGGTTTATCTCTCCACCTTCCTGCCCTTGATATAGACTTCTTTGAGGTTCAACTCCCGGTCGAGAAGAAGGAAGTTGGCCCACTGTCCTTCCTGCAAGCCTCCCACCTCCTCCCATATCCCGACGTTCTTCGCCGGGTTGTGCGTCGCTGCAAGCACGGCGTCTTCCAAGGGGATGCCTATGCTGACCGCATAGCGGAAGCAGTCAAACAGCCGTGTAACGCTCCCGGCGATCGATACTCCCGGGATCTCGGCACATCTTCCGCAGACAACGACCTTCTGTCCTCCGAGGTCGTACTCTCCGTCACCGAGCCCCGTCGCCCTCATGGAGTCGGAGATCAGTATCATCCGATCCCTGCCGAACATCTTGAAGGTGGCTCGGATCACTGTCGGGTGGATGTGCACCCCGTCACAGATGATCTCCGCCCGCACTCCCTCGTTGTCAAAGGCCGCCCCGATCACGCCGGGAGCCCTGTGGGTAAAGGCGGGCATGGCGTTGTAGATGTGGGTCACCTGCCTTGCCCCGCTGTTGAACGCCTGCATTGCCGTTTCGTAATCCGAGACCGTATGCGCCAGCGAAACGGTGACCCGATCCGCCACCTTGGAGATAAAATCCATCGCTCCTTCGGTTTCGGGCGCCATGGAGATGATCTTTATCTTTCCCTTGGCAAGCTCCTGCAATTCTTCAAAAAGCTCGAGGTCGGGCTTAGCAACGTAGGCGGGATTCTGTGCACCGAGTTTCTCCTTGGACACAAAGGGGCCTTCCATATGGACCCCCATAAACATCGCTCCTTGCGAAACTTCGGTCTCGCCTATCTTTCGGAAGATGGTGCGAAGTCTGTCCTTGGCGAGGGTCATGGTCGCAGGGATGATCTGAGTTACCCCGTTTTGTGCCTGAAAGACTGCTATCTTTCGCAGATCGTCATCGTTGGCGTCGCAGACGTCGATCCCCATACAACCGTGAAAGTGAACATCGGTAAAGCCCGGCACGACATAGGCTCCCTGCACATCGATCACTTCTCCTCCCCCCGCTTGGGAGACAAACCTCCCCTCCTCGATATAGAGTTCTCTGTCTTCAAAGTAGCCGTCCGCTCCGAAGACTTTGCCGTTGATTATCTTCATACATCCTCTCCTTTATACGCTATCTCCTCCGTCCTTAGATCCCGACTTCTCCCCTTGCAGTTCCGATCTACTTGTAGGGATGGATCACAACTCCCTTTACTACCCGGTTCACGGTCCCGCTCGCCGAGGGGTTGTCCACGTCGTTATCAAGGTGCATCGCCGCATAGGTGGAGATATACTGTGCAATCATCACGAAGGGAAGCGACAGATAGGCATCGGGCACCTCTTCTCCCCTTTGAAATACAAAACCGTCCAGCTCCCTGTCCGTCGATACGGGATAGACGAGTTTTGCGATCCCGTCCGACTTGAGCTCCGTGATGATATCGACATCATAGAGCCTTGTATAGGCGTTGTTCGAGACAAAATCCACCACTAGGGTCTGTGAGTCCACAAAGGACTTGGGCCCGTGTCTGAATCCCATGGAGGAATCGAAACAGGTCGCTATCTTGCCTCCCGTAAGTTCGAGGATCTTAAGCTGGGCCTCTCTTGCAAGTTTGCCCAGGACTCCCGAGCCGAGATACACGACCCGTTTGAAACCTTCTTCCACCAGTTCCTGCAACTGCTCCGATCCTTCCTTGACATACTCTCCCATGGCGACGATCTCTTCGACGTAGGCCCTCTTCTGCTCCGAGGGTGTTTCGTCAAAGATCAGAAGCGCCGCCAAGGTCATGGAGGTAAAGGAGCTCGTCATTGCAAAGCCCCTGTCATTGGTCCTCTCGTCGAGAAGGAATAAAAGGGTGTTTGCTCCCTCACGCGCATGGCAGGCGAGCTGTCCCTCCTCTGCACAGGTGATGACGATCTGATACAGGTCGTCGACAAGGTCCTCGTAGAGGGCGACTGCAGCGACGGACTCAGGCGAGTTGCCCGATCTTGCAAACGACACCAGCAGGGTCGGGCAGTTTTGGATATATTCATGGGGAGAGGACACGAGGTCAGTCGTCGGTATCGATTCGTACACGAAGCCGTGAGCCTCCTTCTCCCTCAGATAGGGTTGGATGACATCTCCGACGTAGTTGGATGTGCCCGCTCCCGTAAAGATGACGCGGATGCTCCCGTGTTTTGTTTTGATCTCTTCCAAAAAAGCATCAAGCTCTTTGCGTTTTTCGTCGATCCTCCCCAAGGTGTTAAGCCACATTTCGCCCTGTTGTGCGATCTCTTTCAAGGTCACATAGGATTTTTCCATCTTAACTCAACCTTTCTTTCCAAGCAGTCGCCGTATCGTTCAATGCGGCATTGAGTTCCTCCATATTTGCTCTTCCCTGTTCTTCCAGCCAGCTGTTGGCTTCTTCGACCCCTCTCGTATAGGGCTCCACTCCATCCTTCCATGTCGCACGTCCGCAGAGGACTCCGTTGAAGGTGGAACCGGCTTCTTTTGCAAAGTAAAGGGTCTTGCGGAAGAGCTCCGCCGATACTCCCGCACTGAGGAAGATGAAGGGTAGCTTTGTCGCTTCCGACTGCTCCTTGAAGTAGGAGAGCGCTTCCTGTCTGCTGTGCAGGACGTCCTGCCCGTAGCCTTCCACATAGTCCATATTGACGGGTACCTCCACCTTGAGCACATCGACATGGTAGTGCTCTTGTGAAAAGACCTTCATCGCCTCGATGACCTTATGCGGTTTTATCTTTGCATACTCCTTGGACTTGACGTCCTCTATCTTTGCATCGTAGCTTACGATCTCAAGGAAGTAGGGGATCTCCAGCGCACGGCACTCGTCTCCCACCCTCTCGACGAAGGCATGTTTGATGTCGTTGATCTCCTCTCCCTCATCGACATCATAATAGAGCAGGATCTTTATCGCGTCGGCTCCTTCTCTTGCCAAACGTCCTGCCGACCAATGCTCCAGGAGATCGGGCAGCCTGCCGACCTGAGTCGCGTCGTAGCCCGTCTTCTCGTAGGCGAGGATCAGTCCCGCCTTCTCGTGTCTGACCTTCGATGCCGGAAGACCGTACTCGGGGTCGAGGAGGATGGAGCTTGCATAGGGAGTTAGCTTTTCGGATACGAGGCACTTGAATTCTTCGATCGCCTTCTCGTTTGCCAACTCGCTCTTATACTTGCCCATCATCTTCATAATAGAGCCTCTCTGGTCGATCGCCAAGGCGGCGATGACTCCGTGCTCATTGGATAAACTCTCCAAATGTCGTCTCTTTTTTTCACTGATCATCTTTATCTTATCTCCATTCTTTCTACAATAATTTTTCTATAAACATCGTCAAACTTCGTCTTATCTATCATTCCGGTAGCCTGCTCCAAGGCATTGAGCACTCCGCAGGCCATCGCCGTCTTAAATACTTCCTCCGTTTCGAGTCTCCTCTCGAGGGCGAAGGCAAGCCCTGCAACGGTAGCATCTCCCGAACCCACGGGATTGACCGGGGTGATCGTCGGGATCTCGATCCGGTACCACCTTCCTTCCCGCCGTGCCAGAGCTCCTCTATCTCCAAGCGACACAAGGAGGAGGGGGATCTTGCCAAACGGAGACTTCTCCATAAGCTGCGGCAGTTCTTTCAACTCGTACTTCCTGCCGAGGAAGTCCTCCAACTCCTTCTCGTTGGGTTTGATCGCATAGGGAAGGAGGTCGGATTCCATCATCTCGGCAAAGGTCGCTCCCGAAGTGTCGGCAACAACACGGATCCCCCTCTCGTCGAAGAAACGCACCACCTTCGCATAGAAGTCGATACCCAAGCCCCTCGGCAGACTCCCCGATATCGTAACGAGGTTCGGCTTCTCCTGCATCCCTCTCAGAAGGTCGAAGAAGGCCTCCTCGTCCTTTGCACTCAGGAGAGGTCCCTCTTCCAATATCTCGGTCTGCTTGCCTCGGTGAAGGATGGAGATACAGTTGCGCACATCCCCGGCCGTCTTGGCAAACAGGGGGCGTACCCCGCTTCTTTCAAGATCTTCCACCATCCATTCTCCCAGTTGCCCGCCCAAAAAACCCGTGGCCACCACCTCGGCTCCGAGAAGACGGGCTACCCTTGCGACGTTGAGGCCCTTGCCTCCCGCGGTCTTGCTGACCTTTTTGACCCGATTGACCTCGTCGAGGGCGAAGTCCTCCAAGGCATAGGAGATATCGAGGGAGGGATTGGGTGTGATCGTCAGGATCATAGCGAGCTCTCCCCGAGAAGAAGGTTGTTCTTGCTCTCCTTGTCGAAGAAGTGGAGCTTGTCCTCATCGAGGTAGAGGCTGATATCTTCCTTGCCTCTGACCGAGTTGTCCGACGCCACCTTCGCAACAAGATGAGTTCCTGCGATCTCGAGATGGAGAAACTTCTCCGAGCCTGACATTTCCACAAGGTCCACCCTTCCTTCTATCTTCAAGTTCGTCTTGCGGTGCACATCGTACATATGCTCGGGACGAACTCCCATCACGACGGTTTGATCAAGTTTGCCCCTCTTCTCCAGAAGCTCTCCCTTCTCTCTCGGAAGATCCAGTCTGTGTCCCAGGAAGTCCACGGTGTAGGCTCCTCCTTCTTTTGTTACCTTCACATCGACAAGGTTCATCTGCGGAGAGCCGATAAAGCCCGCTACGAACATATTGGCGGGATAGAAGTAGACATTGTGCGGGGTATCGACCTGTTGGATGACACCGTCCTTCATGATGACAATACGATCTCCCATCGTCATCGCCTCGGTCTGGTCGTGGGTCACATAGATGAAGGTCGTCTCCAATTTTTCATGGAGCTTGATGATCTCCGCCCTCGTCTGTACCCTCAGCTTCGCATCCAAGTTAGACAGGGGCTCGTCCATCAAAAATACCTTGGGGTGTCTCACGATGGCACGACCGAGCGCCACCCTCTGTCTCTGTCCTCCCGAAAGAGCCTTGGGTTTTCTATCCAAGTATTCTTCCAGTCCGAGGATCTGCGCCGCCTCCCTGACCTTTTTGTCGATCTCCGCCTGAGGAGTCTTCTTCAAGCGAAGGGCATAGCTCATATTGTCCCTGACCGTCATATGCGGATACAGGGCATAGTTCTGAAACACCATGGCGATATCCCTGTCCTTGGGCTCCATGTCGTTGACAACGGTCCCGTCGATGCTGATCTCGCCCTTGCTTATGCTCTCCAAGCCGGCCACCATACGCAGGGTGGTCGATTTTCCGCAGCCGGAAGGTCCTACAAAAACCACAAATTCTTTATCGGCGATCTCGAGGTTGAAGTCTTTGACCGCCTCCACACCTCCGTCATAAATCTTGTATACTTGTTCAAAACTCACACTTGCCATTGTATTCTCCTATCTCTCCCATTCTTCAAGCACTTCCCGTGTGATCTCGATCCCATGCTGCCTGCACGCCATCAGCGCCGCTCCTTTGGCAGGGCTCATCCGTGCATCTTTAAACCTTATACCCGAAAGATCGGACAAATATTCTCTCAAAGGCTCCATCACCCATCTTCCCGCTCGAAAAACTCCCCCCGAGCAGCCGATATAAATGATCTCACCCTCACAAAACTCCAACTTCGAAACGGCGGCACGCACGGCATCCGCCCCTTCCTTCGCAGCCTGTGCATAAGAGGCGATCGCATCCTCATCCCCTGCTTCCGCCGCCTTGTAGAGGAGGCGGGACAGACCTGCGATCACGGTGCGATCGGCGCCCAGTTCCAAGGTCACATAGTCGATGATATCGAAGTCGTTGACCAGCTTGAGTTCCTCCTTGACGATGCGGTAGAGCTCCCCTTTGGGAAGACGGCCGTCGGATTTCTTGGAAAAGATCTCTATGGTCTTTTTGCCGAGCCAGTAGGCCGAGCCTTCGTCTCCGCAGAAGGGCCCCCACCCTCCTGTCCTGCTCTCGTTGCCTTTGCCGTCTCTGCCGTAGGCGATGGAACCCGTACCCATCACAAGGTTGACTCCCGGCCTCGTGCCCATTGCCGCCCAGCCGGCTACGCTGTCGTTTCCCATCTGAAAAGGGGACGGACCGAAGATCCGCTTGAGGGCGGCCTCGAAACCGGAGATCTCCTCCTGAAATTCTCCGTATCCGGGAATGGCGACAAAGCTGTTATCGGGCCTTACTTCTTCTCCCAACTGTGCCGAAAGCTCGTCGATCCCCGAACGGATCCTCGTCTCAAACTCCTTGATGTCCACTTGGCGAATATGGATGGTCCCGCGTTCGGCGCTCGCAAGGACGCGTCCGTGCTCATCCGCAAGGAGGAAGGCCGTCTTGGTGCCTCCTCCGTCTATTCCTAAAAACCGCATCTCATCCTCCTAGCGATACTGTCTGTTGTAGATATAGAGGTCGATGAGAAGGATGGCGAGGGATAGGACCTGGATGAGCAGACCTCCATATCCTTCCCTTCTCTGTCCCGCGATCTGCAAGGCAACGCCCGCAAGGAAAGCAACTGCCATGATCAGCATCTTCAGTTTCTTTTTTGTGTATATATCCACGTTCTTCACTCCTCCTTCAACCAAGCAATCCCGCCCGGCTCCAGATCTGCCGTATAAGTTTTTTCTCTTCCGTAAACCTCTGTCTTCACCTTATCTTGGCTGTTGTTGAGCACCAGAAGCTCTCCTCTCTCGGGAAAACCGACGACTTCCGCGCGGTAGTCCCTTGCATAGTAACGCTTGAGACTGTCCTCCCTGTGGCTCACATAGTGCAGGAGCCTCTTGAGCATCCGGGTGTTCTCAAGGGAATACGGCATTCCGCTGATATAGGCTCCCCTGCCTCTTCCGTAGTCGTTCACTGCCAAATTCACGGTGTGATCTTTGTAATCCAATATCTTCGTGTCCTCACTCACGGCGTAGATGCAGGGCATTCCTCTTCCGAAGTCCAAGTCCCCTCCGAGTTCTTCGGTCACAAAGTGGGTCGAAGTCTGCTTGTCGTGGTACTTGTTGCAGCTTTGGGAGAAACCGACCTCCTTGTCGACTCCCAAGATGTCGGAGAGCTGGAAAAACTTGCCCTCTCGTTGCAGGGCGGAAGGCTCTCCGACTCCGATAAAACCTCCCCCCTCATATACGAAACGTCGGAGTTCGACGATGACCCTTTCATCCGCAAAGGCCTCTCCTCCGCTGAAGGCGGTGTAAGCATCTCCCGCGTTGATGACGACATCGATGGAGGGATCCAATCCCTTCTTCACATCCTCGAAGTTGATAAAGGACACCTCCGCATCCATGCCGCTCAGCGCCTCCATCAACCCCATATAGGAGTAGGCGAGGTGGTACCACTTGCCGTGCGCCACGGTGTAGGGCTGCCAACTTCGAAGTTCTCCCCAGCAGTTGAGCACTGCGACCTTCATCGAAGAATAGGGTGTTTCGTCCGCGATCTTGTCGTAGATCTCACGAAACTCGTCGGCAACATGGGCGATGTAGTCCATGAACTTGGGGAACTGATAGGCAAGCGAGAGATAACCTCCGTAACCGATGCGATCGAGAGGGCGTCGAACCAGAGCCCTCCTCGCCGTCGTCCAGTTCTGTCGCGCCTCGATCACAGGATCGTTACCGGGATAGAAGGTGTCGGGGAAGAAGTAAGGCAGGAACCTTCCCTCTCGAAACTTCACATCGGGAATGTCCGCAATGATGCGCAGGGTCACTCCGTCGCCCACCGAACCGACCACCCCGTCGAGGCCGATGTCCTTGAAGTACCTTCCATAGGGTTCAGTGCCTATCCAGTTGTCTCCGAGGAACATCACCGCCTCCTTGCCCGCCTTGTGCACCATATCGACAAGACGCTTGGCTTTTTGGCTGACAAACTTCTGCTGGAACTCGATGTAATCGAGGTAGGCCTTGGTCGGAACGCGGTAGGTCGAGTTGTAATACCCTTCATCGACGATGTCTTCCGGACGAAGGGCATAGCCGTACTCCTTCTCAAAGGCCTCCATCGCCTCGACCGAGACACTGCCGGAATAACCGAACCAATCGACGAACTTCTCCTTGCCTTCCTCGTTGAAAACTAGGGTAAAGTGATAGAAGAAGGTCGTAAAACGAACGATATCGGTCTTGGGATTGTCCTTGAGCCACTGCTCCAAAACCTTCTCCACGTGGACGGAGGCCTCCTTCTTCCTGACATCGAAGGGAATCTCATGCTCCTTGTCGCCCCAGTTATTTGTAATATGATTATACATCTGCGTGGGATCCCAGATCGCATAGGCGAGAAAACTCACGGTGTACCGGTGGAAGGGCTTGGCGGGCTCGATCACCACCTGTCCCTCTTTTTTGTCCCACTTCCAATCGTTGAGGGGAACGACCTCCCCGGTCGTCCTATCGATCACTTCCCACCACTTCTTCGGATCGTGATCGTCGTCGACCTTGACCTGCTCGGCAAAGTAACCCTCCATAACGGAAATACGAAGGATCTCCCCTGTCGCCGTATGGTGCTCGGTCATCAGATAAAAATGCTGACACTCGTCCATATGAGATCGCGCAAACTCGTTGTCGCCCCTTGCGACAAAGTAGGTGGTATAGATCTTGGCATCCAAGTCCTTGACTTCATCGGGGAGTTTTGTGCCGTCCGAATCGCGGATGGCATCGGCTCCCAGCTTCTCCATCGCCTCCTTGGTCTGCTCCAAAAAATGTTCTTCACTGGGCAGGGTCAACCGCCCTATCTTCTTATGCATAATAAGTCTCCTTTATAAGTTTCGGTGTCCGAGTCGTTCAAACTCTCTGTCTTCATTCCAAAGCCCTTCTAGCCCTTATCTCCTCCTACCATCATCGCTTCGGTCAGCCTTTTATGCACGAGGATGTAGAGGATCAAGGTAGGCAACATCACAAGCACAAGACCCGCGTACATGGGCCCGTAGTTGGCCGCCGCCCTCTGTGCATTCATCAGATTGACCAGTCCCACGGGGAGGGTCCTCTTCGCAGGGTCGGTCAGGATGGTGAGCGCCATGATGTACTCGTTCCAAAAGGCGAGGAAGTTAAAGAGGATGACGGTGATGATACTGGGCTTGGCCATCGGGATCATAATATCCGTCATCGTTCGAAAATATCCCGCTCCGTCAATGTAGGCCGCCTCCTCATAAGTCTTGGCGATGGTCCTGAAGTAGTTGGAGAGCAGGTAGACGGTAAAGGGAATCGCCGTCGCCGCATAAATGACAGCTAAGATCACGAGGTTGTCGGTGAAGAGGGGTTTCTTGAACGCCCTGTTCCAATCGAGCAACATCAGAAAAATCGGAATAACGATGTAGGAGATGTTGACGAAGAGGCCTGAGCGAAGGAGTTTTACAATAAGTCCCCTTCCTTTGAATTCCATTCGCGAGAGCACATAGGAACAAGGTACCGCAACCACGAGAAGGATGAAGAGGCCCAGGGAGGTCGTGATGACCGAATTGAAAAAGTAGTCTCCCATCTTGGCATCCTTCCATGCCCTTACATAGTTGCCCCATTGGAGGACGGCGGGAACTGCCCACGGATTGCCCTGAAACTCGGAATTCGCCTTCAGAGATGACATAAATACCCAAGCGACCGGCACGATGATGGACACCGCCAACAGGACAAGGCAGAGGTAGATGAAGACCTTGTAGAGTCTGTTTGTTTTCTTATCCATGTTCCACCTCCTAGTACTGAATGATGTCTCTCTTGGTGATACGGTTGATCACTGCCGAAAGACCCAAGGCAAATACAAATACCACAACGCCGATCGCCAATCCGTAACCGTAGCTTGAATTGGTGTAGGCCTGATTATACATATAGCTGAGGAAGACGTGAGAGGCTCCGTCGGGACCTCCCTGCGTCATGATCGTAACAAGTTGAAACGAGATATTGATGTTGGATATGACGTAGAAGGTCAAGGTCGTCCTTACCGTATCCCATGACAGGGGAAGGGTCACATCGAAAAACTGCCTTATCCTTCCCGCTCCGTCAAGGTCCGAGGGCTCATACAGCTGTTTGGGGATCTGCGACATCGTCGACATATACATGACCATATAGTAACCGATCGCCTGCCAGATCAGCGCAAAGGCGATCGAGTAGATCACAAGCTGTCTGCTTCCCGTAAACTGGATATTCGTCCATGTGTCTGCATAAAATAGACGGAAAAATCCATTCAACAACCCCTTCTGAGGTTCGTAGATCGCCGAGAAGATCGATGCGACCACCGAGATGGAAAGGATGTTGGGGATGTAGAAAATAATACGGAAAAAGTTCTGCCCCTTGAGGTTTTCTCTCGAGAGCACACTTGCAAAGAAGATGGCGAAAACGATGGTAAAGATCGTGACGAAGACGATCAGAAACACGCTGTTTTGGAAGGCTCTCAAAAAGTACCTGTCCTCGAGCAGAAACTTGAAATTGTTGAGTCCGACGAACTTCTTGTTCGCGGAGAGGCCTCCCCACTTGAACAAGCTCATCGTAAAGATCGAAATAGCGGGGTAAACCATGAACAAAAGGTATAACAACATCGCGGGAACAACGCATACTGTAATGAATATGCTTCTTCCTTTGCTCTTCATATCTGATACCTGTCCTTTCTTTCGTCAATACCGTAGATGGAGACGGTCCATCCTCCTTTAGGAAACCTTGCATACTATCTTCCGATCGGATCGTGGGATCAGCCTCATCCACAAATACGAAAAATCGTTTTATACTATTCTCCGACAGAAGTAGGGATGATCTGTTTTTCGACTACGAAACATTGTTCCGTCTTCTATTGCTCACAGATCGTTTATATCCACAACTCAAAAGAATAAGAGTACTATCTATATTGCAACGGATCATAGTATAGGGTCCGTCCTCCCGGTATACGGTATTTCCCTTAATAAAAAGGCGATGGAGATAAACCCCATCGCCCCGACCAAACCAATGTTTATTTATTCAGTTCAGCTGAAATTTTTTCTACTGTGCTCACTACTTCTTTGTGCCAGTCATCCACCGTCTTATCTCCGGTCATAACGGAGTTGATGGTGTCGTACAGAGCCGCTTTGATGTCCGCTCCCTCTACCGGAGGTGCTGCTACAAATCCTCCCATAGCCGCCTTTGCTC
>JAUMWQ010000031.1:0-3859 GCA_030529565.1 Filifactor alocis
AAGTTCTCTTCCGAAAAGTTGACAAACTGCAACTGAAAATCTTCTCTTGATGAATCCATCGACTGTTTGATGATCCTGTTGAGCCTCGAAAACTCGTTATCTCCATGGATATCACTGTAATCAAAGTGCAGCTTTTGCAAATCCAAGACTACATTTGACGAATCAATCCATTCCCTTGTCGTGTCGATTTGGATCAGTTTCTTTTCATCTGTAAATGCAAATACATCTACATAACTACTCAGCGAAAATAAAACTGCTGTAACTAAAACAATCCCTCTCTTAAAACCCACTCTTCTTTGTGACATATCTTCTCCTTTGTGCATCTCCCATAATGTGTTTCATATATCTCCGATGCTTCATGCACCCTCCTCGCGTCTCAAAAGCTACGCAAAAAGAGTTTCTTCTTTAGCATAAATTCCAACTTGACCTCCTGGAGCTGTCCCTCAAAGGTACCCTACTTTAAAGCTCCTGACAACTTCAGCTTATAGAGGGTATACGCAACTTCCTCCTTCGTCAAAATACTTTTCGAACCGAATCTTGAAGCTGATTCAGGTTTCATCCACCCTTTCTTCAAAAACAACTCCACATAACCTCTTGCGTTTTTTGGGATCTGTAAACTGTCGGAGTAGAGTTCAAGGGTTTGAAAATCCTCTACGGAAACCTCCTGTTTTGTCAACCTTCCCAAAATATAAGGCAACTCCCACCGATAAAAATACTTATAGGGCCCAAATCTGTTGCCGTTAAATGTATATAAATACTTTTGGCTCATAGCGATACAAACATCTCTGTAAAAAAAGTCTTCCTTCTTGACATCCACAAAGCGAATTTCCGCCTCTTCTTGAAATCCGAAAGCTTTGTTTATCATACGGATAAACTCAAAGCGTTGAATATTCTTCTCGGGAAGAAACTTCCCGGTTTCGGTTTCAAAAAGATAACCCTGTTCTATTCCGTAGATGATCGCCTCTTTCACAGGACTATCCTCATAATCTGTCAAAGGTTTCGCGGATTCTCCGGCTTTTACTTCTACAGATTTTGCATCGGCAGTTTTCTCACCCTTTTTTTCCGCCTCCGGTTTTGAGATCTGCGAAATTCCTGTTTCCTTCAAAGGAATGACTATGGTTTCCGGATTCTCCACCCACTCTTGATCCTCTGCAATCGTCTCCTCCTGCAACGAGGGCGGTTCATGCGTCAGCATAAGATAGAGCAATCCACCGATAAGCAGGATAAGTAGAATAAAAACAAGTCTGATTGTTCTTCTATATTTTGTTTCCATCCGCTCTCCCCCAATAACAACAGGTGCAATCTCATCCTTCGCAAAAAACTTCTTATCAAAAGAAGGACGAGATCTTCTGAAACCTATTTTTTAAGAAAGTTTGAGATCCTTATCTTGATCCCCTTCGCCCAGTTCGGATCAGTGGCATAATGAACGTTTACCGCTTCAATACTGTAACCCCTGAAGTAGCGTCCTCCGGGAGTCAGATAGTTCTTAGACAGATACCTCGCCACCGTATCGATCCCTTCCTCTCTTGTTACAAAAGCCTTCGCGCTCTCAAAAGGAGAGGAATCATAGGCCCGAAAACCGAAGAGATTGTTCTTTGTAACTGCAATCCTACTTGTTCCCGCATTAGATTCATGAATGGCCAACCCCATCAGAAACAAAGCGTTGACACCGTGATCCTGCTCTGCCTTCTTAAAAGCTTTGCCCAGACCCGCAAGGTTTGTTCCACGAAGAAAACGCTCCAGAGTCTCTGACGAAACCTCGCTCTTCTTTATCAAAATATCCGTAGAGATCAAAAACCTTCCATCATTCCATTGTCCGCCCATAACAAAGGGAGAGATCAACTTCACCGGCTCCTTCGAGACTTCCTTCAGATCGAAGAGAGACGCATTATCTTCAATTTCACTTCCTTGTCCGTCGATCACCACATAAGACTCTTTTATTTTATCGTCATCATCTTTAAACTCTCTCGAGAAAAGGTCAACTTCCGCTCCGTTTGATGTTACAAACGAAGATCCTTTCTCCGCATACGAAACACTTCCCGTCATCAAAAAACAAACGAGCAAAAAAACTCCTAACGCTCTTTTCAAAATAACCTCCACTACACTTGCCCCATCAAATAGAGCAACATCATTTTTATTTCGTATCCATACATCGACATCAGCCAACCTCCAACACACATAAAGGGTCCGAAGGGCAGCTCCGACTGCATGGACACCTTCTTACCCGCCAATTTCGTCCCTATCAAGACCAAGATAGAGATATAAAACGGCAGGAAAGAAGCTAACACAATGTATTCTTTACCCACAAACAAACCTATACTCGCCATCAAAAACACATCGCCCAGGCCGAAGACCTCCCTTTTGTAGTACGCCTTCGAAACAATGTGGATCACCAAATAAATAGCTCCACCGATCAAAGCACCGATCAAAGCTCCTTTGATATCCTGCTTTAAAACCAGGATAAACACGATCTGTATAAGGGAGAAAAATAATAAGACTGCATCATAGATATACATTTCATCAAGATCGATCACTGCAACGATCAACAGCATCGACCAAAACATAAGGACTTGAATCAAAGAAAAAGAAAGAGAAAACCTCCAATACCCCACTACGAAGAGGATACCCGTCAACAACTCTATCAACGGATATCTCCACGGAATCTTCCCTTTGCAATAACGACATTTTCCACCTAAAAACAAAAAGCTGAACAAAGGGACAAGATCCACTGCCGACAACGAGTGATCACACTCGGGGCAGAAAGACCTTCCCTTTGCTACATTTAAACCCAGCGGAACACGGTATATCACCACATTATAGAAACTACCGAAACAAAGTCCCCATACAAACATAAAAAGCAATAAAAAACCATCCATATTATTCCACCGTTGCTATAATTATCCTTACCGTATCCTGTTCCAAATAAGCACTGATGATCGCATCCTTCTTGTCGGGGTTGTATGTCTTCAGGACCGTACCGTCCTCACTCTCTTTCAACGCGAACCCGGACTCCTGAAGAGCTTCACTTAAAATGGAAAAGACCTTTTCCATCACATTATATATATACGTTCTACTTTCTTCCGAAACGGAATACTGTTCGACAATGGTATTTACATACAGCCTCGCCCTCTGCTTGACATCTACCGACTGCTTAGATGGAAGTAGGGTATTATTAAGCTCATATAAAATCGCAGGCATTACCGAATTTTGAAGAAAAGCCGCTTCAATCGGTGTTGTAACCGACACCTTCTTCTTGCTATACTTCTGAATGTCCGACTCTCTCACTTCCGCCGGAACGGCAAAACCGCTTACCTTCACATCCGTGATCGATCCGTTTCGCAAGCCAGACTCTATGGCATAAAACAATTCTGCCGGCTCAATACTGATCCCCTGCTTGTCAGGTTCAATGTATAAAGCTGTAGCATTTTCTTTGATAAAGGCATCGTAGGGCTGAAAATCCAACCTCGTCATCCCACTTTCAATAAATGACTGTAGGTTCTTGGGCTCGTAATAAATACGCTTTCTCTCCACGATAATAGGCTTCGATCCCTTTCTTCGGACAAAGAACAAATTCATCTTTTGGAACAAATCACTTTTTTCGATCCTCTTGACCTCTTCCATGTCGTAAGGGCTGAGATAACTTGCTCCAATCTCGGAAAGAGGGATCTCCAATGCTCTAGTGGGATCCACATCATTCTTCACGAAGATGTATTGCGGGATATTTTCATAGAGGTATTTTTGCATCTCCACATAAGACCCAAACGAGTGTTTTTCTCCATCAACGATGAGACGTATCGGTTTTCCCAACAAGCTGTACACAAGACCCAGAGATAGGAAAACGATTAGCAGGAAGAAAAAA
>JAUMWQ010000031.1:3869-16563 GCA_030529565.1 Filifactor alocis
TATCAATAATCTTTGTGTGTTTTCTTTTTACCAAACACTCTGTCAAAACCACACATATATATTAAAACTATTAGCAGGAAAAAAAACGCGACTCCGATACCTTCCTTATACAGTTTTTTGATTACTGAAGCTCGTACCAAACCATTCAATCCTTATCTCTTTTTATTATTCGGAGTACATTGCCATTTCTACAATACTGTCTTTCCTGTCATCGTTTGCACGGTTGAACAGATCCATCGTGATAACATTACCTTTCTCAATAAGGATGCTTCCATCCTTGCCCAAAATATCTTCCGTTACCCTCTTGCCCACCAAAACTTCTCTTTGTCTATCTATAAATTGCTTTACAAGAGATTTTTTGTATTCATCAAAGGAACTGATATTATCTTTTCTCTCAACCTTAGGCTCTTGAGGAGTCTCTTCCTTCTTCTCAAACAAATGCCGGTTTTCTTCTTTTTCTGAATGTGCGAAGGCAAACTCCTTCTCAGACTTATCCTTGAAGAATTCTGAAGGCATATCTTCACCGATCTCCTCAGTGGGTTGTTTTCTATGATTCAACTCCAAAAAATCATCTTCCATGAACAAGCTGTCTTGTCCACCGCTCAAATCCTGATCCGCAAACAAAACTTCCTGGTCATCCAAAAGATAGTTCTCTTCTTCTACAACTGCGAAAGCATCCTCTCCTACATCCGAAGACAGTTCGCCCAACGATGTCGGCTCAAGTTCAAAAACATCCTTATCTTCTTCAAACAGATGCTCGGAATCCGACAGAACAGTCTCTTCCTCTTCATTCTTAAACTCAAAGGAAGCAAGCTCCAATTCTTGCTGAACCGGAACATTATCTGCAACGCCCGTCTGTTCTTCATATTTAGCAAAATTAGGAACTTCACCAACTTCCTCCCGATTTTCAAATACAGGAGTTTCATCAACCTCTTCCTTGATTGCAAACAATTCAGATCCTTTTACTTCATCTTCCCACTGTACAACCTCGGGCTGCGTCTCCACATGAAGATCTTGTACTTTCTTAACACTGACTTCTTCAAATCTTTCTTCGGAAAAAACCTCCGGCGCTTGTTCAAACGATATTCTTGCACGATCCGAAAAAACTCTCTCTTCCATAACATTTCTTCGAGGAGCCATCTTTGCAGAACTTGCATCGTTGACGATCACTACATCGTAACCAAAGGTCAAAATATCTTGCGCAGAAAAATTGAACTGATTCGAAGTGGCTTCATCCGTTACTCCAATCTCCAAAACCTTGCCCTGTTTTTCATCGATCAAAAGATCCGTTACCTTGCCCAGACGATTTCCTCTCTCACTGATGACAAGCTCCCCGATCAATTCTGTCAATTCTTTATAAAAAGGCGAATAGATATCCTCTTCATCCAATCTTTGGATCATCTCTCGACTACGGACCATAACAGCATAGTCCCCTATTCCTTCGAGATCTGCAAAAGGTATCACAAATGTAACTTCCTTATCTCTGACACTGTGAAGATTGAGTAATATATATTCCAAAATCCGATTCTTTCTGTTTACCAAGAGTTTTTTTACTGTTGCCAGACTTTTTCCTTCTTCGATACCGACTACCGGTTTTCCTACTATTTCTTTCAACAACATAACAAACTCACTCCTTTTTCAAAAAACTGCTTATCTTTGCTCGCTTAAGCTCCGTTTGCCCTTGTTTCTTCGTGTTTATGCGGATGAAAACAAGGCTGATGACGCTATTTATAACACTCATAATCACAAGAAGAAAAAGCAGCTGTTCCACAAATACTCCTCTTGTGAAAACAAAGGGTACCATCGTCAACAAAAAAGTATCTACTATTATCATAAATATATAATACTTCTTCACTTTTATCAACTCATATTTTAGCATAAGCTTAATAAGTCCGACACACACCAAACATACGAGCCAGACAGTTGACAAGTAATACCGCATTTCGTCAAAACCTCCCGTTATTTTACATCCAAATAACCCACGTTGATATCATCAAAAACAAGTCTTCCGGACTTTGTGCCCTTCTTTTCTCCGTAAGCGACATAGATCCCCTTTATCTTTATCGGATAATTCTCTATTCCATGGAAGTCATAGCTCAATTCTCGCCATCCCCTCCATGAAATCTCATTTGCCATAACGATTTGATATTCCTGATCTTTTGAATCCGAAATAATCAAGCCGACTTCGTTGAGCAGTTCTTCTTCTGCGAAGACGGAAAAGGTTACCGTCTCCATCTTCTTATCCAAGGTGAGATTTTTCTCCGACAGATCGATAAGAATTTTTTCTTTTGCGGACTCGCCGGAGAAGCTGTAGCTTACCTTTCCTGCAAATTTTCCCTTTGCGACATTGCCACGTTCGATTTCTCCCATCGCCGTAATCGAGTCGACATTCTTTTTGATCCGTATCGTCTCGTCTTCAAAGTCGTACAAGTCCTTTTTCTTCAAAAAGACATTTAAGGGGTTATTTTGGTTTCCGTTAGGTTCCAAAGGATTGACCGGTGCAGGGGGCAGAGGACTGTTCGAAGAGGAACCGTACTCCGGATAACCCCTCGTTCCCGAGGAAGAATCTCCCCCAACCACCTTCCACGCCCAACGGTAGGACTGGAAGGGGTTTTCCCGTCTTGATTTGGGGATCGGTTTCTGAGTCAGAAAGGTTACCATAGGAACATCGTACTTGTCTACATCCTTGACCTGATAAAAACTCAAACGAACCTTTCCTTTGAGGATCGGATTTTTATCATTATGCCGAACCTCGTTATCCTTTCTCTCCATTTCCAGCTTGCCCGAAATGATATTCTTAGGATTGTTATCCACTGCATGAAGCCACTTGAGCATCTGCTTATAGGTAGAAAAAAACTCAATCTCGGTCTGCATCAATTTTATATTTTGTGAATATCCTATGATCTCCTTTTCTTCGCCCTGAGCTTCACTTCCCTCTTCTTCCGGAATCAATTGAAGGTTCATTTCTTGATCGGCGCCGGTCTCCGGCTTGGAAGAGGCATCCTGCGCACCTTGAACATTTTGAGGATCTTGTGGCTCAGGAACCGGCTGTTCTGCCGTATTCGTCTGCACAGATCCGTCCGAAGGAGTCCCTCCTTCCGTTTTTGCAGGTTGCTCCTGTGCACTCTCATCACGATCGGGTTCTCTGAGATAGACCAGAGCATCTTCGGAGAAGTTTATCTTTTGGATATCCATCCCACTCTTCTGATTGATCTTATCGATCTCAGCAATAAACTCTTCCTGTTCCGTTTTTCCGTAGTAACGTTTGGCAATCGGATAGATTTCCTTCTTTAGTTCATCCATCTGACTTCCGAGTTGAGCTGCCTGTCTAAGTACCAGTTCCTGAGTATCATACTGCGTCTGTACCTGCTCCAACTCCTGTTGCAAGGAGGTGATTTTTGCCTCAAGCTTTTCAAAAACGAAGAAATAGTAGCCGGTTACTAGAGCAATGACAAAGGTAACGCTCAAAAGCATCTTTTCTCTTTTACTTAGCTTCACTAAAACTCACATCCTTCGTTTCGATCGTCATGGTGAAATCGTAATATTTATCCTCTTCTTCCGGTTTTGCGATTTCGCTGATCCTTATTCTTTCAAATTTTCCTGTATTTCTCAAGTCGTATTCAAATTGTGCAATCGCCTTCTTATTCAAGGCTCTTCCTACAATAACGATCTGTTGATCCTCGATAGATAACTTCATCAAAAACAAATCTCGAATCAATTCTTTGCTCAAAAACCTCATCACATACTCGTTTACTCTGTGGATCTTAGTCATATTCCCTTGCAGATCAGTAAAGAACATCTTCTCCTGTTTGAGTTCCTGAAATTCATCCAACTGAGCCCTTGCATCTTCCAACTTTGCCTGATATGCTGCACTTTCCATCGTGGCAACAAGAGTATCCCTCTCTCTACCGAGCTCCATCACCTTCAGTACCTGAAGTGCCGTATTAAAGCAAATGGAACCTATCAAAAGACAAACACCTACAATGATAAGAATATTACTTCCGCTGTCCCTTTCTTTCTTAACGGTATGGTATGGAGCAAAAAAGTTTAAATCTTTCATATATATCTCCCCCTACCTATAGCCTTATGAGCGCTCCGAGAGCGTTCCAATACTGTGATACATCCTTATCTTGAACATTGGTCCAATCCACCGCACCCATAAACTTCATATGGGCAACCGGGATCTCCAATTTTTCCTGCATCAAAGGCGAGAGATCGCACTCGAGACTGCTTCCCCCATAAAGATAAATCTTGTCAATATGATTTTCCGCATTCTGTGTTGTGTAATACTTCAAACTTCGATCGATCTCCCCGATGAACATCTCCGTCTTGCTGTAAAGAGAGCGGATTAAGTACTGATTGATATTTTCATAGATATCGTCGCCCGGTTCCACTTCGATCCCCTCATCGGTATAAGACTGATTTAACATCTCTTTGACAAGTTGGCTCGTCTTCTTATGCAACTCTTCTCCGGTAAGTGCCAGTCCGTTGAATATAATGTGTTTAAAGTCGGCATAACCAAATTCCAAGATATTGTTGAATTGAAACCTTCCCTCTTTAAACACTATGATATCACTATGCTTGTTTCCGATATCCAAAA
This sequence comes from Filifactor alocis, assembly GCA_030529565.1. Classification (GTDB taxonomy): domain Bacteria; phylum Bacillota; class Clostridia; order Peptostreptococcales; family Filifactoraceae; genus Filifactor; species Filifactor alocis_A. The sequence goes on from JAUMWQ010000031.1 coordinate 8,470, forward strand.
GTACGATCGTCTTATCCGCAACATACTCGTCGTTGATATGACCGCTGTTGAATTCAATGAGTTTTTTCAAAGAGTTGGAATGAACATCCAAGGCATAGGGTATCAGTTTCATCCCCTTCAAAAAGTTCAACATTCCTTCTACGATAGACTTAGGTACTACCGTAACCAGAAGTCGAAGTTTTTCAATTTCATTTTCAACAAAATCCTCGATCTCCAAATACTGGATCACATACTCACCGGGATCGATGGGCAGATACTGACTCATCTCATAGTAGAGAAGGGAATCGATGTCCTCTTTCGAGACCTTCGGAATGACGATCTCTCTCTTGACAATGTTAGTACTGTCTATGGTACATACGATGTTTTTGGACGGCAGTTTGTTTGCGTCAAACATCTCTCTCAAAACAGCCTGACCTTCCTTCACATCTTCGATCGAGCCATTTTGATACCAATTTTCCTTCACTACTGTAGAAAAACATTTGTTGACCTTGATTCTATCTCCTTGAACCTTTCCATAGACACCTTTGATCTCCCTGCTTCCAAAATCCAAGCTGATAAGAGCCTCTGAGGATGCTTTTGGTGTTTTATTTCCTTTAAACAAAGAATCCTTCCATGACTTTCTCTCCTTCTTCTTGACAGGAGTTTTTTTCACCTTCGGTTCTTTAACCCGTTTTTTCTTCTTTTCTCTTTTGTCTTTTTTGGAGTCTTTGTCTTTTTTTGAATTTTCTTCTTTATTTTCAGTTTCGACTGCATCGGCGATCACTTCAAAGGTTTCCTTTGCAACCTCTTCCTTATCCAGTGAAACGCCCTCTGAGTTCGAAACGGTCTTTTTTTTCTTAAAAATAGACAAAACGTCTTCCTCCCGTTCTCTTTATTATCCGAATCCGACAAGCTCCCCGGCTGTCGGATTTCTTTATTACCTTCTGTTATTCATAACATTCGATATCTTTTATACTTCTCCTACCCTTATAATAAAAACGTAATATAAAGATGATTGCCCGATACTTTATTTCTTTCTTAACTTATAGTATATAATATCGTTATGTTCAATAACAAGTCTTTTTACGGCGAAATTCCGTATTTTTTACACAAATACTCCTGCATCGCCATAATTTCGTCATCCTTCACACTTTGTGAGACGATCACTTCGGCAACATTCATATCCGCACCGGAGACTCCTACAATCTTGCCAAACCTCAGGTAGTTGCTTTCGCCCGCAAAGTTGTAATTTGCCGAAGCCGAATGTAAGGTGTTCTTGTCCAGATAGACCCTCAGTTGCCTTCCTGTGAAAGAGAGCGCAAGCACATGCCACTTTCCGTCATCGGCTCCCACACCTTCTATCATCGTGTCCCTAAATGTCCCCCCCATTTTTTCCCTGTATGCAAACTTGTCAAAACCGAGGGCGAACTCTGCCCCTCCCACTCTTGAACCTTCCGTAACTCGAGCCTTTCCATTGAAGATGGGAAGCCCCGGTGAAGGCGCTGTCTGCCGTGCAACAACAAAAACGGTGTAGTCTTTAGGAAACTTATTGGGAGAAGCAAGAAGAAAATCATAGGAGCTGTCGGGGGTGAAATGGACAAACCGAGAATAAGTCTCAAAATTTTCACCTTTATAAGTAACGTTTCCGGTCAACTCTCCGTGAGGTTCGATCTTAGGGATCTCATTGCCTATAATCCTCTGAAAAAACGACGAATTGGATACCCCTCTAATAAGAGGCATCTTTAAATCTGTCGGAAAATCCGAAATAAGAGAGGTGTCTAAGAGGGCATAGACGGAAATCGGATAACCGATGACATAGTAAGGATTACTTCCCTTCTCCGGACTTATCTTTCCCTCTCTCGTCGTCGCACGTAGCCCCAGAGAGATAAATCTGCCCTTCATATCTTCCGTGATTAAACTGAGTTCTTTTCCCGTTTCACTTGGAGAACTGTTGGTCCCTTTAGTAATAAACTCATAGTCTTTAGGAAAAGAAGGATATCTCACGCTTGTATATGTCTCAGGAGGTTTGTACGCTTCCTTCTCCGGAAATATCATATGGAATCCGGGTCGCGACAACTGCCATACATACTGCTCCGTAAAGAGTTTATCCTTGTTCTTCCCATACTCCACCTTGGACCTCATCCTTTGCTTGTCTCTCCACGTTCCATAGCTCACAACGGCTTCGCCTTTTACAGCAATCTCAATTTTCTTGATCTCCGGAACAGGAAAAACCGATGCCTTCGACTCAACAACCCAGGATGTCAATACCCCAGACTGCACATCCTGAGTGTTATAACGAGGCGTTTCCAGTTGATAGATCTTGATCTTCTGACCGTTGAGACTCTGTTCGAAAGAAGGATATTTGTCCAGTTCCTTCTGTGCGTTGTTCAAGTTCTTCTTTGCTTCCTTGATCTGGGTAGTCGTTGATGTAGGATCATTGATCACAGCCAAACTGTCGAACTTTGTTTCGATCAAAGCCTCGACCGCTTCTATCCTCTTCTCCATCTCCCCCTGCTCCTTAAAGGCATGTTCCGTCCTTTTTCTCTCACGACTAAGCTGAATATTCATATTCCCCAAAGTCACCACAACCAACTGGGCGAGGATCGTAACGATCACAAGAGCCATGATGACTTCCACCAAGGTAAAACCTCTGTTTTTTTTCATAGCTTCCTCCCCCTACAGTTTCGGTCCATTCAAATACCAAAGATCTCGTTTGATTTCTTCCTGGATCATATCAAAGGCCTCATTTAGTTTTTTCGCATCGGTAGCCATAAACAGATGTTTGTCATCCAGGCTGAAAGCCTTCTTGATCGCATTGACTCCCTTTGTACTGACATCACTGGAAAAAACAATAAAAAATACCTTTGTGTTTTTGTCGTACAACTTTGCGATCTCTTCGACATAGTATCCCCCGTTATAAAAATCTTGGTGTGAGATCTTATATCCGCTTATACCGTCATCCATAAAAAAGTATCGTTTTGTTCTTGAAGGCTCCGTATAACTATAAAGGTTGGAGTCTCCATCGACAAGAAGGATAAGATAATTGACAGGTTTTTGAGGAGGTGTGACGGTAGCATTATGATCCTTCAATCGAAAATAGGAATACCTGAGCCCATCTCCCGTATTGGTGCCACCCCCATGAGACAAGTCTTTTATTCTCTTCTTCAACTCTTCCTTATTGTGGCTTGCAGACTTAAAAATATTCTCATCCGTGTGATTTCCCTTGTACATCCTCAGATCCACACTTCCAGCAAAAGGAAATAGACCTATATCGACATTTTCATTTTCCGACATCTTATCGATAAACACCTGACCCTTATCTTTAAGGATCTCTATCCTGCTCTCTCCCGGTTTAGGTCTTCCTCTTCCGGCCATAGTCCATCCCATACTTCCGGAAATATCGATGACCATAGACACATGACCGACAACCAGATCCTTGTTTCCGCTTCGATAAGCAATTGCAACCGATGGATTGGTCTTGCTTCCCTTATGAATGACCTGCAAGGAGTTGAGAGACTCCAGAGCTGTCTCAAAACCCAGATAATCCGCCTTTTTCCCCGAGGCAGGGATCAACTGTGCCTTAAAAGTATAGCTCAACTTTTGATCGGCATCGGAAGGATTTTTCTTATCAAAGACCAAACTGTATTCGATCTCCTTGCCCGTCTTGTCATCCACATAGGAATAACCTAAAATCCGCTGAACGAAGGTCGCTCCCCCCGATGTGATCAAATTATCTTCCGGCTGCTTAGCAGGCTTGCCTGCCTTGTCCTGTGCAATGATATGCACGAGGGCCTTTCTCGCCTTAAACGAGATCCCCGTATGACTTCTGTCAGCAGGAACGGTTACGTTTTCCATCACACCCATATAGTTCCAATCCTTGGTCAGGTTATCTTCCCTAAAACTCGATTGCGGAATCGTAAACACTGCCTTGGAATAACGTACATGGTTGTTTACCTCGGTCGCAAAAATCCTTGCATCCGTCTGCATCTTTGTTTCGTTTACCGTAAAATTCAACCCCGATACCGTAAGCGAAAACAACTGGATCCCAAGAGTCATCACCACGACGGTTAGACTTAGGGCAAGCACCAACTCCAAAGTAGTAATGCCCCTTCTCTTCCTTATTTTTTTGTTTTCTTTTATGTTGTTCATCTTCTTCACACCCTTAATTGACTGCAATCTCATATTCCCGGATCAGAGGATTGTTTACCGAGATATTCAACTGTCCGATCCTTCTTAGATCCTTTCCGCCTCGAATATCCTTCATGGTGGTGTCCGCCTTGATCTCGATCCAAGGTTCCTTTGCCGCACCCGTATCACGGAGTACACGCTTAACCTGTATCTTACAAGTCCCTATCTGCTCCCCCTTACCGTTGAAGAAGGAAATATCAGGGACCTTCATATTAGGATCCGTAGTGGCATAATCGGAGACACGAATGCGCCCTCTATCGTTGGTCAAGACCTCCGAAACCGAATCCAATCCCGACTTCGTCATATAATAGAGTTGAATCCCCTCCGACTGGTGCACTGCCTGATAGCGGTTGCTAAATGCAAGGTGTGCGATCAACGCCGATGACATTGTGACAAAGACCATCACCGCCACGATCAAGACAAAGGCTCCTCCCCTATGTTTTGAATATTTTTTTGTTTTCATCCTACATCTCCCCTGAGTTCCATCACCGGCTCATACTATTATTTTAAATTGACTGCTTTAAGTTCTGATCATCTAAATTATTTTTAGCAATTATATATTCCATGATCCTAACGCCTCAAAAAACATTAGAAGACTTCGAAAATCCGGCTCACAAAAAACTTTACTTTTTGTTAAATTTCTTATTTTCAAGTACACTTAGATTTGTAACTGATAATTTCTTTGTATATCTACAAATCTATTAAATTTTGATATAAAACTCCCATATCCCAAAAGAAACAAATATCAACAAATTCAACTTATTTGCTCATATTTGTTTCCTTCCAACAAATTCTTTATCTATAAAGTTTATAAAAACATCTGTTATCTCTTATTTTAAATATCAAATTTTTCATTAGAAAATTTAACCCTATAGCAAGAGGGTGAACCCCTTGGACTTATCCAAGGGGCAACCTCCTTTTTTACTTATGGTGTGTATTCCAATGTCTTGCCGTTGTATTTCGAAGTCAACTTAGTACCATCCCATTCATAAGTCGAACCTTTAGGGTTGTCTGTTAATGCAGCTAGTCCTTTTTTCGTGCTGTCAGACGGAGATGCTATATAGTTGTCCAACTTCGTAGCATCTGCAGGCTTTGCTCCTGAATTATCCGCCATATACATTGTGATCGCAGATACTGCTATCTTATGATTTGCTTGGAACGCTCTCTCGTTCGCAGAATCCGTAATAGATGAAAAACGCGATACCGCAATAAGCATTAATATTCCCAAAATTGTTACTACTACTACTAATTCCGCCAAGGTAAATCCTTTTCTTTTCTTTTGAATCCTTTTCATTTTTTTCTCTCCATTTCTTCTTTTAACTACAACTTATGGTGTGTATTCCAATGTCTTGCTGTTGTACGTCGAAGTCAACTTAGTACCATCCCATTCATAAGTCGAACCTTTAGGGTTGTCTGTTAATGCAGCTAGTCCTTTTTTCGTGCTGTCAGACGGAGATGCTATATAGTTGTCCAACTTCGTAGCATCTGCAGGCTTTGCTCCTGAATTATCCGCCATATACATTGTGATCGCAGATACTGCTATCTTATGATTTGCTTGGAACGCTCTCTCGTTCGCAGAATCCGTAATAGATGAAAAACGCGATACCGCAATAAGCATTAATATTCCTAAAATCGTTACTACCACTACCAATTCTGCCAGGGTAAAGCCCCTTCTTTTCTTTTGGATCGTCTTCATATTCTCACCTCCTTTCAAGTGAATTATCTATGCAAACCGCCTACTCGACGGATATTGCCATCATCTTATTGCATGGTCTCAAAGACACTGAACATCGGAAGATACATCGCTATAACTATGGTTCCGATAAGCAAGCCCATAACCACGATCATAATCGGTTCTATCAGGGAGACCATCTGCTGCATCGCCGCTTCGAGCTCTTCGTCATAGTAGTCCGCCGTCTTCTCCAACATTCCCTCAAGGTTTCCCGATTCCTCACCGATCGCTATCATCGAGAGCATCATCGGAGGGAAGATTTCTGTCTTCGCCAGCTGGGTGGTCATACTCATACCCTTCTCTATTCCGCTAACAACACTCTTTAAAGACTCTTCCACATAGGTGTTCTGGGTTGTCTGTCCTGCCGTCTCCAAGGCGGAGACCACATTGATACCACTGGACAATAGAGTTGAAAGAGTTCTTGTAAAACGGGAGGTTACGATCTTGGCCATCGGATCCCGTATCAGACGGAACTTCAATTTAAATCGATCAAATTTCAATCGTATCTGAGGTTGTTTTAAAAGGTTTATCATCACAAGGACAAGCCCCGCCATCACCAATAAAATGATATACCAGTATTTTACCAAAGCATTACTCATTCCCATAACTATAAGGGTGAGTGCAGGAAACTCCACATTGGACGCGGCAAAGATCTCCATAAACTTGGGCATTACAAAGACCAGAAGGATCGTTACTGCAACAGTTGCAATAATGCTAAGGATGATCGGATACATCATGGCGCCCTTGATCTTAGTGCGTATCCTTCTTTCTTTCTCATAGTGGACCGCCATCTTCTCAAGTACCTCAGCGAGCTGACCTGTCATCTCTCCTGCCTCGACCGTCCTCTTAAAGAGGTCCGGAAAGGCGTTACCCTGCATATGCAGTGCATTCGAGAGAGTCTCTCCCTTCTGTACAGAAACAGCAACTTCCCTTGTGATCTTCCTTAAGTGTTTGTTGTTATTCTGCTCGATCAGGACATCGAGACAACGGTTGAGAGCCATCCCCGCATGGAGCATGGTACTGCTTTGACGAGAGAAGAGAACGAGATCCTTAAGTTTGAACTTTGGTGCTCCGAAGGTGATCTCCTTGGATTTTTCTTCTTCTTTTTCGATATGGATCGGTTTTGTTCCCTTGGTTCGAAGGATGGAAGCCGCTTCCGAAACGCTTTTAGCTTCAAGACTTCCCTGAACAACAGATCCGGCTTCATTTATCGCCTTGTACTTGAACTTTCCTTCCATTCTTCTTCCCCCTTCGCAACGTTAACCTTATCAGCTAAGGAATTTCTTCCTTAGCAACTTTCTCAACCTGCCCGGTCTTCCCTAAACAAATATTCCCTTTTAAAACCGCTTTAATCATATTTTTTATTTCATTTATGTTACGGTCATATCCGCTATATACCAATAGGTTTTGCTTCATTGAAGCCGTATTTTGCTATAAGAATTTTTTGACCTCGTCATGATCGACCGCATACTTGATAAAGGTATCCTTATCGATCTTTCTCTGCCTATAGAGATCGGTCAACCATGAATCCATCGTCTTCATGCCCGATGCTGCATTGGTCTGGATAATCGTCTGGATCTGATGAGTCTTTCCTTCGCGGATCAAATTTCGGATCGCGGGTGTAGCCGTCATGATCTCCAGGCCTACGATCCTTCCCGCTTGGTCGGACCTCGGCATAAGTTGCTGAGAAATGACCGCTTCCAACACCGAAGACAACTGTGTTCTTACCTGTTGCTGTTGATGCGGAGGGAAGACGTCGATGACCCTGTCGATGGTCTTTGCCGCACCGATGGTGTGCAATGTAGACATGACCAAGTGTCCCGTCTCCGCCGCTGTCAAGGCGGTCGCTATCGTATCGAGATCCCGCATCTCTCCTACGAGGATGATGTCGGGGTCCTCACGAAGGGCTGCACGCAGTGCATTGCCGAACGAGAGGGTATCTTTTCCAAGTTCCCTCTGATTGACCATGGAGTTTTTGTGCCTATGCAGGTACTCGATCGGATCTTCTATCGTTATGATGTGCTCACCCCGAAATTGATTCATGTGGTCGACCATCGCTGCAAGAGTCGTAGACTTTCCGCTTCCTGTCGGTCCCGTTACCAAAATCAGCCCTCTCTTTTTTTTGCACAACTCCTTCAATATGGGAGGGAGTTTCAATTCTTCCATCGTCGGTATGGTGTCGGATACAGTCCTCA
>JAUMWQ010000254.1 GCA_030529565.1 Filifactor alocis
CACCGCATAATTTGAAAAATCAGCATAAAACCAATTTTATATGAACACTGAATTTCTCGAAAACATTGATTTGACAAGATGTAATTTCTTGCAAATTCATAGGAAAATCAAGACTTCATATTTGTGCGGTATTGCCAAAGATATTGCTCTCTTGTTCAGACAACTTCTAAGGCTCGCTTGTTTGGGACGCAAATTCTTTGCCCTGCTTCTCATATTCCTCTATGGTGCGAACCACCTTTCCTTCGGAAGTGTAAGAATACACTCTGCCTCCGTAAGAGAAGGTAATACCGAGCTCCCCATATTTTTTTGTCGGAATATGTTGTTCTTCAAGGATCCGATCGATGCTCTTGTCGTCGAAGTTATTCGGATCCTTCTCAAACTCTTCGTTTATAATATCCAGGGTCTTTAAGATATGCTCATCTTCGGAAACCTGCATGACGACCAAAGATCTGTGTTTTTTATTTGTGAAAAGCTCCGGATGATTGTGATAAACGAAGACGGATCCTACTGCTATGACGAGTATAAAAGCGAGTAGAGACAATAGTTTTTTGTTCATGGATTCCAACCTCCTTTAGAAACTGAAAAGATCTGCAAATAAAAGACTTTCGGATAAGAAGAGGAAATTGCGGGAATCACCCGCTGCAAGGATCCTCTTTATATAATGGTATCAATTTGTTTAAAAAAAATCAATAAAAAATTATTTTTTTACAAAAATCAAGAAAATAGTATTATAATACCGTTACCTGTTAAAAATGACGGCTTGAATGCTTTGAAACCTATGATCATCCAAATTGTTTTTCGGTAATGATGTGTTCTGTGCACCCGGCATTTCAAACGGAGAATAGTATAAACGAAGAATATAAAAGAGGGACCGAGCACTGACGGTTCTGAAACGACCTCCCCGTCAGATCCGAGATCTGACAGTCGGGAGGTCTGTCCGTTTTGTGCAACAGTCCCTTTTTATTCTTATCTCTGTAATTAGTGGCAACCTCCGCCACAGGTTGAGCAGGAAGCCTCGGGCTTGATATCGGGCTCGATATACACGCCGGATTGATCCCCGTCTTCATAGTACTTCACTTCAAAACCGCCGAACTCGTCGACGAGTCTCTTTTCTACATGAAGCGAAAATCCGTCGATCTCCTCGCTGATATCTCCCTCTTTTGCAGGATCGATCGCAAGGTTGAACTGAGGTCCGCTACAAGCAAAACCTGCCAAAAAGATCCGGATGTCCTTAGAGTCGATGCCCTTGCTCACCAACAACTCGTTCAGAGCCTTGGATGCATCTGTATTCATTCTGATACTCATACTTCATTCTCCTTTTATATAAGCTGATACCGTTCAAACTGTACCTACAAAAAATATATCACAAAAGAAGGCTCTTGTATAGAGAAGAAGGAGGATTATACTTTAAAATTGCAAAAAATAAAGGAAGTTCTTTGTGAAACTTTAAGGTTTCGGGTATAATAATCAAGGAAGCAAAATTGAGATCAAGGAAGTGATAGAAATGAAGAAAAGAAGTGAAATACAAGAGGCCCTCAAGTGGGACTTGAGTCGTTTGTATAAGAGTCAGGCGGAATATGAAGAGGCCTTGAAAAAATGCCAAATGATGGCAAAAAAGATCAAAGAGGAAT
>JAUMWQ010000255.1 GCA_030529565.1 Filifactor alocis
GTATACCCCGCTTACATGAATCTAAAATGAAGAACAAAATTTTTTTCAAATTTTTTTGTTTTTCTTCCGTATGATCTTACAAGTTACGAAACAGCTTCTTCTGTTTTCGTCCCATTAGTTGATGTAACACAAGTACAACTTTATTATTTGTATTAGGTTAACATTGTCATTTGATATTGCAATCAATATCAATACGATTTTTTATCCGCTTGCAAGAAAAAAACCGCCTTTGTCGAGATGTCTGCACAAGCCTGAGCGAACAAACAAAGAGCATCTCTATGACATGACGGTTTTCCACTGTCTTATTTTAATCTTTCGGTCTGAACCGGTTCCTTTCGTCTATTTTCGTATGTTATTTTTTGATCAATCCCAACCGGTTAATCGCATTTTATTTTTTTGCCTCTAAACTTTCTTTCAATATCCCGATGATATCCTCTTTTGAGAGCACCTTATATCCGCCTTTTAAAATAAACGACCCGTCTGCAATCGACTCGAGCATATCCTCCGTAACGCCGACATCGGAGGCGTTTAGAACCAAGCCCAACTCTCTCATGTAGGCTTCCATTTTATCCAGGCCTTCGCTTGCAATCTGTTCATCGCTCTTACCCTCAGGGTTTACCTCCCATACCTGTACAGCATAGCGTTTGAACTTAGCCAGCGCATATTTCATAATATGTCTGTAATAAGGAAGCGAGACGGCGGATAACGTCATTCCATGTGTAGCGTCCGTATGTCCTCCGATCGATTGCCCGATCATATGAACCATCCAGTCGGTAGCCTTGCCCCTTGAGACAAAACCGTTAAGCGCCCAGGTCGCACACCACATGATATTGCTTCTCGCCTCATAGTCGTGAGGATTTTGAACCGCTATTTTGGAACTGTGAATCAAAGATTTTAACATTCCTTCCATAATATAATCGGAAGTATTGTCGTCTTCTCCGCTGAAATATTGCTCCAAAATATGAGACATAATGTCAAACATTCCCGCCACCATCTGATACTTCGGCACGGTAAAGGTCCACTCGGGATTTAAGATGGCAAATTTCGGATAGACGCTCTCCGGAAAAATACTCGCAATCTTCTCCTTGGTTTTCGTATTGGTGATGACGCTGCCGCCGTTCATCTCCGAACCCGTCCCCGCCATCGTAAGTACACATCCCAAAGGAAGCACTTTATTGCTTAATCTCTCCTGACGCACAAAGAATTTTTCCCATGGATCTTCTTCACAGAAAACGCTCGCGCACACCGCTTTTGCATAGTCACAGACGGAACCCCCGCCGATCGCCAACACGAAATCCGCCCGATGCTCCCTTGCAAGTCGAATTCCTTCATTGAGCTTGTCCACCGTAGGGTTGGGCATCACTCCGCCATCTTCAAATACCTGTTTGTTATGTTGCTTTAAGAGTTCGAGAATGTCATCATAGAGCCCGTTCTTCTTGATGGAACCTCCTCCATAAACCAAAAGTACTCGTTCGCCGTATTTCGGCAATTCCTTATTCAAAGATTGCAATGCCTTTTGTCCGAAATACAGTTTTGTCGGATTGCAGTAGCTGAAATTTCCTAACATAGTTCCTCCTTCATATATGGTATCACATGTATCTTGTATCGTTTC
>JAUMWQ010000001.1:0-38971 GCA_030529565.1 Filifactor alocis
AGTTCGTCTTATCTTTTACGGAGTACAAGTCGGCGATATCCATAGTTCAAATGAACAATAGTATTAGGCTTATTTTAGAAACTGTGCGGTATGTCCCTAACAAAAAAGAGTATTGCAAACTCTTCCCTCCTGCAATACTCTCAGTGATGCTCGATTTTTTGTATCGTACCAAAGTTCTGCCCGGTGTAATGGTCTATTGATATTTACCATTTATATCTCCCTCATACTACGGACGCGGTAACAGCACGGTTGGAATCAGTACGAATATCGACGCGTCAAAACGCTAGTCGACCTGTTTGGCCAAAAAGGTTTCGATCGCCTTCATAGCCTCTTCTTCGTCGGGCCCTTCCACAAAGACCTCGATACTCTCTCCGGCTTCCACCGCCAAGGCCATCACCCCTATGATCGATTTGCCGTTGACCCGGTGCTGTCCCTTTCGTATCTCGATCTCGGACTCAAAATTGTTGCACTCCTGCACGAACAAGGCCGCCGGCCTGGCATGCAATCCGGATTTACTCTTGATTTCAAATGTATTGACTAACATGCTTCTCTCTCCTATCTGACTCCTCCACGTACTTTCTGTACGGAAGCCTTCTGTCTTCTAACTATTGCATTTTCTTTCTCTTCTAAACTGCAATCTTATACTGCCATCTTCTATGGAAACACCGCTCAAAGGCGGACTTTTGATTTTTTTCGATTTTATATATAGTGTGAAATTGTGTCATACCGACGCCTTCAATAATTTCTTCCTCAATATGACATCGGCTTTATACTGCCTCTTTGAATTGTGCATATCGCCTTATAACTGCTCAAGCTACTTAGAGCTCTACATCCCATCCGACGATCCGGTGATTCTGTCCACGATATCCTGATAAAAATCGAGTTCTGCAACCGTCGAAACCATCACCGATATCGACACTTTTTAGATTGCTGACAGCCGTTCTTTGTCCCACACTGCTCTTATATGTCGAGGATAAGCCCTCGCTATTCTCTGCCCTTCTTCGAAGAAGAGACATCACCTCTCGAAGGAAGATTCTCCTCCTTGAGCTTGTCCGCAAAGGCCTGTATCTTTTTCAGTCGGTGGTTCACTCCTGAACGTCCCAAGGAACCTCCCAGCATATCGGCAAGTTCCTTAAGGCTCGAGTACCGATGTTCCAACCTCGCTTCCGCTACCGCCCGCAGTTCGTCCGGCAGAGCCTTAAGCCCTACGGTATTTTTTATATAGTCAATGCTCTCCACATGTTGAACCGATGATTTTACAACCTTATAAAGATTTGCCGTTTCGCAGTTTACCATTCGATTCACCTTGTTTCGAACTGCTTTTTTCGCTTTTACGTTTTCGATCAGGAAGGTGTTTTCATAGTCGCCCATCAGGGTCAAAAGATCTGAGATGTCGTCGCTGTCTTTGATATAGATGACGTTGTTGTTCTTTCTCCTCGTTACATTCGCTCTAAGTTGAAGACTCTGCAGGAGTTCCTTAAAGTTCTCGCTAAACTCGTCATCTCCCGTCACAAATTCGATATGATAGGATTTGCCGGGATCGGTCGCCGAACCTCCTCCGATAAAAGCTCCTCGGATATAAGCCTTGCTGTTCATCTCGGAACGAAGGATGAAGGGAGGTATGGAGCTGGTCAGACGGAAATACTCTCCATCCCTTTCGATCAGACCGGTCTTCAAAAGAATATCATTGCCTCTCTTCTTATCGACGACCTCCATGGTATAGAGTCTCTTTTTGAGATTTTCATTCTTATTGGCACTGATCCGCATATCCAAAGCGAAACACTTCTTGACGATGCGCACGATCTTCCTGCTGACTGCAGGGTTTTCTATCGTGATGACAAAGGAGAGAAGACCTCCTCCTACAAAACGGATCTTTCCACCCATGCGAATGATCCCGGAAAGCTCACTGATCTGTTGCTCCTTAGTCTCCGGGATGATCCTCGCCAAGTTATTTTTTACTTCCGCAGAAAAAGACATCTCTATCTCCCACTCTTTATTTTCTTTAACGCTACTTCAATGATGGCACTCTCATCATTGTACTTTGCAAGGGATAAGACTTGATTGAAATGGATGAACTTGGCTTCTACAAAGCCTTCTTCCTTCTGAGGTGTCGTCTCCATATTCTTACAGGTCATAAGATACCAATGCACCGTCTTATGTACCGGTTTGTTCTCATCCCAATTTTCTTTATAGGTATAATGGATCTCTCCCAGATAGTCCTTGATCTCGGCCCTGACCCCGCCTTCCTCAAAGACCTCTCTCAATGCGGCATCCTTCGAAGACTCTCCTTCTTCGATCTTGCCCTTAGGCAAGACCCAATCTCCGTTGAACTTCTTTAAGAGAAGGATCGCATTATTGAACACAACGACTCCTCCGGAACTTATCTCTTCTTTTAACAAATTCCTCTATCCTTCCTAAATGATACTATTTGTTATTATTATATCCTATATCTTACCTTTTTGCTATCTTTTTCGTTCTCCCTTGCAAACACTATCCTTGAAGTAATTTAAGTACGATCTGAGCCACCTTATCGCTGTCGTGCATCATGGCCCCGTAGTCCGTCTCCTTGGCAAATTCTCCCTGGATGCTCTGAACCCCAATCTCATTCATCCTGCGGATGTCTTCCGCGGCGGGATAGAGGATGGTTTTTTCCTCTCTGTCATAATTTTGTTGTACCGTCTCTGAAATAGGCGAGGTGTTGATCACTACATATTGAAGGTGATAATCGAGAGTCTTTTGAATAAGCTCCACATGCTGATAGATATCGAGATGGTCGGTCTCTCCGTTTTCGGTCATCAAGTTACAGATATATACCTTCTTTGCCGAACTTTTTAGGATGGCTTCCTTGATATCGGGGATCAGCAGGTTGGGGATCAAACTCGTATAGAGACTGCCCGGCCCGATGATAATGATGTCCGCAGCTTGGATGTGCTCCAAAACCTGTGCGGTCGCCTCCGGCTTCTCGGGTATGATCTCTATCCTTTTGACATGGGTGCTCTGTTCCAGGCAGGTTCTTGCGATCTGGGACTCTCCAATGACGACGTTGTCATTCTCCAGCACTGCCATAAGCCTTATCATCTCGGGAGAAGCGGGCAATACCTTACCCTTCACCGATATCATCTCCGATACCTGATCGATCGCAATCTGAAAGTCTCCGAAGATCTCATTCAAAGCCAAAATAAAGAGATTCCCGAAGTTCTGCCCCTTCAAACTTCCATAAGCAAAACGATGGTTCATCAGTTTCTCCATCGTGGGATCCATATTAGACAAAGAGATCAGACAGTTGCGGATGTCTCCCGGAGGAAGCATCCTCATCTCCGTTCTTATAGTTCCGGAACCTCCCCCGTCATCGGATACCGCCACTACCGCCGTCAACTCTACATCATCCTTATTCTTAAATCCTCTGAGCAGATTACCCTGCCCTGTTCCTCCTCCGAGGACGACGACTTTCTTCTTTATTTTTTTCATATCCCTTCTTCCCCCAACTCAATGTTTTGCAGCGTCTCTATGGTGGATGGACGCCTTGTATCCACTCGTATCCAAATATTCGTACAGTTTGTTGGCAACGGTTACCGAACGATGTCTGCCTCCCGTGCATCCGATCGAAACCACAAGCTGTGTCTTGCCCTCCTTCATATAGTTCGGGATCAAAAAATCCATCATATCCTTGAGCCTTTCAACGAACTCCTCGCTGACCTCGGAGTTCATCACATAATCCTGGACCTCCTTCTCATTGCCCGTACGCTCCCTGAGGTGCGCAACATAATAAGGATTCGGCAGAAAACGAACATCGAAGACGAGGTCTGCATCGATGGGGATACCGTGCTTAAAGCCGAAGGAATTGATGATGAGGTGAAAGGGTTTCTTCTCATCCTTATCTCGACAAAACTCCAGGATCTTCTCCCTCAGGGTATGAATGTCGGTATCGCTGGTATCAATGATATAATCAGCCTTTTCTCTTAGAGGAAGCAGGATCTCTCTCTCCTGACGGATCGCCTCCAACATCGTCTGATTCGCCGAGAGCGGATGACTTCTCCTCGACATCTTGTAACGCCTTACGAGGATGTCTTCCCTCGCTTCCAAAAACAGGATCTTGATATCTCCCTTTTCTTCACTGAGAAACTGCTCCATCGCTCGAAAATCCTCAAAAAAGCGGTAACCCCGAATATCGACTCCCAGCGCCGTCTTCTCCTGCTCAAAGGAATTGCGACTGAGTTCCCTGAATTTTTGGATCAAGAGGGGCGGCATATTGTCGATACAATAGTAGCCGATATCCTCAAATATATTCAT
Source organism: Filifactor alocis (assembly GCA_030529565.1). Classification (GTDB taxonomy): domain Bacteria; phylum Bacillota; class Clostridia; order Peptostreptococcales; family Filifactoraceae; genus Filifactor; species Filifactor alocis_A. The sequence continues at coordinate 4,291 of JAUMWQ010000001.1, forward strand.
CGCTTCACTTTTACCTGATCCGGAAAGTCCGGTTACAATTACCGTATTCAATTTCTTTCTCCTTGCCTATTACCGATATAGCTGTGCAAGATAGACGGCAAAAGCGTTTCTTCAACCGTTTCTCGCACTCGCCTTCTTACCATAACTTCCACACCATAAAATCCCGTGCTTTTATACTAGTCCTCTTTCAGGTTTATCACCTTGTCCAAAGACAGGCCTGCCTCCCGGATATTTTTGAGAGCGACCTCCAAATTTCCTATATGTTCACTTCGATGGGCATCGGCTCCCACGCTGAACTTGAGATCCCAATCCTTGATCAGACTCAGCTGAGCGGCGGAAAGATTGGCGTGGTGGGTGTTGATCTCCAATATCGTACCCGTCTCCATTGCAACCTTAGCGACCTCCTCAGTATCGATATCCCCCTTGTCTCCGGGATGAGTGAGGATAAACAGGTCGTTCTGCTTCATCGCATTGATCAGAGCCCTCGTATTATAGTCGACCTCAAAGCGCTTAAAAGGCTTGACAAAGTTGCAAACATGGTTTCTCAGCCCTCGAGGTTTCGTGATCGAGGAACCGAAGTGATAACCTGCCATCACATAGTCCACGTACTGCAAGATGTAGTCATCGACATCGATCAGGCCCGTATCGTCGAGGATGTTGGCCTCCACCCCGAGCAGGATCTGCATATCGGGATACTTCTCCCTCAGCCTCAACACCTCATCCTTCATCTTCGGATAGTCCTTGTAAGACACACCGAAACCCATATGGCGGTACCCGTGATCGGAGATGCCGATCGTCCTGATCCCGAGATTGCGAGCCGCGATCACATTGTCCTCCATGGTGTTTTTTCCATCGCTGTAAAAGGTATGGGTATGATACTCCGCCGTCTGTATCCACGTTCTATTCTTCTCCGACAATTTTTACCTCTTCCTCCAACTCCACCTGAAAGGTATCATAGACCGTTTTCTTCACAAAACGGATGAGCTCCATCACATCTTCACAACTTGCGCTGCCCTTGTTGATCACAAATCCGCAGTGTAGCTGAGACACCTGGGCATCCCTATGGCAGATCCCCCTCAAGCCCGCATCGTCGATCAGCTTGCCCGCAAAATGACCCTCCGGTCGCTTGAAGGTCGAGCCTGCGGAATAGTCCGCTACCGGTTGCTTGGTGTTACGTCTATGGGTGAAATCCTCTATCCTTGAACGGATCTCTTCATAACTTCCCTTCTTCAGACGAAACTTGGTTCCCAAGACGATGAGACCGTCCTCTGCCACTCTGCTCCTGCGGTATGCAAAGCCCATATCTTCCCCGGAGATCTCGCGGATCTGCCCGTCTTTATCCAAGACACGTACCGCTTCGACGATGTCCTTCATCTCTCCGCCGTAAGCTCCGGCATTCATCGTCATCGCTCCTCCTACCGTCCCCGGTATCCCGCTGGCAAACTCGAATCCTTCGAGTTTCTCTGCAAGAATATGCTTGGAAAGGGTCGACAGCAGGATCCCCGCCTGCGCATAGACCTCTTCGCCCTCGATGGAGTAGTCGCTCAAGTTTTGCCCGATGCGGATCACTACTCCGCGGATCCCCTTGTCCCTTACAAGAAGGTTGCTCCCGTTGCCCATCACAAAGTAGGGGATCCCTTCTTCTTTCAGCCTCAAGATCAGTGCCCTGAGCTTCTCTTCGCAGGACGGAGATACAAAGTAGTCCGCCTTCCCTCCGATATGAAAGGAAGTATGCAGTTTCATGGGTTCGTCCTGCAAAATCTCCTCCCTGTCCAACACTTCTTCCAATACTGTCAATATCCTCGTTTGCATATCGTTCTCCTTCTATCTGTATTCCAAACTCTTCAAAAGTTCGCCCATCTCATCGACTTTCTTCTGATACTCGGCAAGAGATCCTTCCTGCAAGGCCGCCTGCGCCTCTTCGTAGGCTTGCAGCGCCCTACTTATGACTTCATCCGAAGACTGAGGAGGAGTTTGAACTTCTCCTTCTTGAACCTCCCGGGGAAGGGAAGTCTCTTGCTCCTGTGCGCCTTCGTCGAAGATGGCCTTCAGAGCCTTATCCAAGGTCTCTTCCATCACGATCTTATCCTTGTATCCGATCAGGATCCTCTTTACCTCAGGAATGGCATTCTCTCCTGCCGCCCTGATGTAGAGCGGTTCGATATAGAGGAGGGAGTTGTCGATCGGAACAGTCAGGATATGACCCCTCAGCACCTCCGAGCCTCTTGAATTCCAGAGAGAAAGATCCTTGGAGATCTTATCATTGTTGTTGAACTTGCCCTCCATCTGCTGAGGCCCTATGACGATCTTGTCCTTGGGCATCTTGTAGAGGAGGAGTTTGCCGTAATTTTCCCCATCGTTTCGAGCGATCAAAAGCCCCGTAAGGTTCTGCTTAAACTTCGGTGTATAGGGAATGCTGAGCAGAAACTCCGCCCTCTCCTCCTTGGGGATGCGATAGGTGCTGTAGATGGACTCCATCGTCCTCGTCTCTCCCGAATACTCCTCCATAGGAATATCCCACTTATCCTCCCTATTGTAGAAGACCTGCGGATCCTTCATATGGTAGGTCGCATAGACCTGCGACTGGATGTCGAAGAGGGTCTGCGGATAACGCAGGTGAGCCTTGATCTCCTCGGGCATCTCCGCCATGGGCTTGAACAGCTTGGGGAAGATCTTAGCATAGGTCCTCACCATGGGATCGTTCTCGTCGACAAGGTAGAAGTCCACCGTTCCGTCATAGGTGTCTACCACGACCTTGAAGGAGTTGCGTGCATAGTTGACGTTCTTGACCTTGCCGAGGGGGCGTGCTGAACTCTCGCCTTCCTTTAGGCGCGAAAAAGTGTCGGAGTACGGATAGTTGGAGGATGCGGTATAGCCGTCGACGATATAATAGATCCTTCCATTGTAAACGACGGGGTAGATATCCTCATCAAACTCCAAGAACGGCGCAATCTTCTCGACCCTTTGCAGGACGTTGCGATGGATGAGGATCTTGCTCTCCCTATTAATATTGCCCGAGATCAGCAGTTTGAAGTCCCTCTCCCTGATCGAGAAGAGCAGACGGTTCCAAAAGCCCAGAGAAATCCCTCCTCTTCCGTCATACTTCGTCATCTCGTTGCTCTCTCCCTTGGGATAGTCGAACTCGCTCTCCTTTGTGTTGACGATGACATAATCGTTCGTAAGCTCCCCGAAATAGACCTGAGGCTTTTCGAGTTTAAGCTGTTCGTACTGCGAATGGACCGGAACGTTCTTCATGATCATCTGCGGTTGCCCTGAAGAAGTGAGCTTGTTGACCGGCGCCATAGCCATTCCGTACCCGTGTGTATATTTCAACTTGCTGTTGATCCAGTTTTGAGCCTTGTTCTCCAGCCTCCTCTTATCCATCTCGCGCACGGATAGAAAGACCTGGGTAAGGTTGCCGTCGAGTTCATAGCGGTCGATGTCCACGTCGTGGAAGGAATAATAGCCTCTCAACCCCTGAAGCTGATTGAAGGCCTCCTTGGTAGGGCGGTAATCGTTCAAGCTGACATTCTGAATGGTCTCCCTGTTGTCGCCGATCTTCTTTGCATCGAGATCCTCCTCCAGAGCGAACTCACGCACCTCGATCTTATCCAGATTGTATGCCCTGTTGGTGTATTCGATCGCATATTCGATATAGGGCTTCTCCTTGCTCAATTCATTGGGCGAAACGACAATACTCTGTACCGCTTCCTCCACAAGTTTTCCACTGAGATTGACCAAGATCACGATCGAGAGCATCAGAGCGATCGCCTTCTTGAAGTTCTTCTTCTTAAACAGGAAGAACAGGGCGATCAAGGTCGAGAGAACGGCAGAGATCCTGTAGACCCAAAGAGCTACCGCCACATCGGTATAGCCCGCTCCAAAGACCGCTCCCCTGGGCGAATACAAAAGGTTGTACTGACCCAAAACGTTCTTGATCGCAAAGGCGAGGAAGAAGACGGCGACAAAGCGCCTCCCCTTCAACTGCAAAAACTCCAGCATCTTATCCTTGAGCACCATATTGCCCGTCTTGGGAAACAAGGTCCGGATCCCCTCGTCCTCTTCCTTTCTCTCCCACTGAGAAGAATGGATCATCCCCAGCCAAAAGATACCGAAAAAACTGACGAAACCGATGATAACGACCATATTTAAGGCGAAGGAAAAGAGTTCGGTCAAAAACGGGAGTTTGAAGATGTAGAAACCGATGTCGTGATGAAACACGGGATCGCTCACTCCAAAAGGTACGGAGTGCAAAAACTCGAGCATCTTCTTCCAGTTGCCCGCACTGATGCCGCTACTGAAGATCAGTGCCAAAAAAAAGGAAAGAAGCAGGATGAACCTACGCGTATTCCTCTCTTCCCTGCTTTCGATCAAAAAACCGAACAGCTTGATCCCCTGCTTGTAAGAACGGAGGAAGTAAGCTGCAAAAAGCACAAAGAGAACGAGCAGGATGGGTACTCCCAGATACAGGCGTGCAAAAAAACGACGCACAAAGGTATCCAAGTGTCCGACCGTTCTAAACCAAACCACATCGGCAAAAAAATCCACTCCGGAATAAAAGACCCCTATCACAAAAAATATCAAACATAGCACGATGACGCCTGTTCGATAGATCTTTTTCCTCTCCTCCCAGCTCATATGCATACTTCTTCTCCTCTCCATTTCTCTTGTCTATACGAAGGTTTTCCTATGTTTTTACAAAAACATCCTACCTTTTGTTATACCACTTTTCAGCACTATTTTATCACAAAAGACGGATTTATTATATCGTTTCCCAAGATAGAAAAAAAGAACCGCCCTAATATAGACGGTTCTTGTGGTTTTTCTATAGATAGTTTTTAGCCAATTCTTCGAAATATGCCTTCGGATGTTGACAAACAGGGCATCTCTCAGGCGCTTTTGCTCCCTCAAAGATAAATCCGCAGTTTGCACAGTGCCATGCGATCTTCTCTTCTTTCTTGAACACCTTTCCTTCTTCTACGTTCTTTGCCAAGGTGTTGTATCTTTCCTCGTGAGCCTTCTCGATGTCCGCTACCTGACGGAACATTCTCGCGATATCCTTGAAGCCTTCCGCTTCCGCTTCTTCCGCCATGGTCGGATACATATCCGTCCACTCGTAATGCTCCCCTGCAGCTGCTGCCAACAAGTTGGTCTTTGTATCTTCGCTGATTCCGTCAAGGAGTTTGAACCACATCTTCGCATGCTCTCTCTCGTTGCCTGCAGTCTCTTCAAAGATAGCGGCAATTTGGTTGTATCCTTCTTTTCTTGCAGCAGATGCAAAGTAGGTGTATTTATTTCTCGCTTGAGACTCTCCTGCAAATGCGTTCCATAAGTTCTGCTCTGTCTTTGTTCCTTTTAATTCCTTCATTCCTTTTAGTTCCATTTCAATTCCCCCTTTAATAATATCAATCTATCCCCTTGGAATTAATTTTAATATGAAATCATTACAATGTCAAGTGAAAAAATATCTTTTGGTTTTTCACCGTATATTTCTTCCCGGCGATTCATATCTCCATTTGTATTCCAATGTTTTATATACCCTCTCGACGAAGTTCAAAACATTTTGTTTCGAGATATTTATTATCAATTAATAATTATTAGAGGTTAGGAATCTATTTAAAGTCTAAGGAGACGATTGACGACGTCCTTGAGCTTGGCCTCTTTGATCTCTCTGAGCATAATTACGAGCACAAAGAGGATGTCTTCTTCGACCTCGTTGTAACCGTAGGCGAAACTCATATAGGCATAGCGGTTATACAACACCTTCTTCAACTCCACATAGCTGAATTCATCCAGCTCTTCCATCGCCGCATTGACGGTTTCTTCATCCGGTCTGCTCTTCGACTCGAAACCCGGAATATCCTTGATCCTGCACGCAAGCCGAAGGCCTATCGCATCATCTCTTCCTGTCGCCTGAGTCAAGTCATTGATCAGACGAAAAGGGGTGATCTCCTCGATTTTTTTCGCCACCTCAACGGAATCCAAGACCTCATCTCCTATTTTTTGGTACATAGTTTCTCCTCCTTTTCCTTATCGACATTATATCCTTCACACCATTCTTCGACCGAAGAATAGCATACGCATTCCTCCCAAAACTCTTCTTTGAAATAATCCAGCAAAAATTCAGGAAAAGCACTGAGAACAAGGACCCTGTCTCCAAACTGTCTCTGTTTTTTGTAGACGGTTGCAGGATCTACCTGCTCTGTATATTCCTCGTACTCTATGAGTTCTTTAGTCTCCCACAAAAAAGAGATCTTCTCCACAAACTCTTTGATAAGCATTCTCCAAATATCAGGGGAATACTTTCTAAAATCTGTATTCCTTCCTCTTCGAGCAGAAAATTTACGGTATCCCGAATAGTCCGCTACTTTGTAGAACCACTCCTCCCCTTCATCGGTATAGCCGAAATCTCTGAGTGCTTCTACCATCGGATAACTGATATAGAGCTTGCCGTTTTCCGTTTCATTATCAAAACTCTCAAGCATACTTTCCATTATATCGCTCACACCCTCTATATTGCTCTTATCCTCACTCGAAAGATTGTTTTGATGAGCGTCGTGATCAAAAAACAAAAACACTTCCGAAAAATCATCTCGGCTGATCCCTTCGAGAGATTTTCTGATTTTTTCATCTCCTTCCTTCAACACCTCGATCAGGTCGGTTTCAAAATCATCCTCCTTCAACTGTTTCCATAACATATATATATTTTCTCCGGCAGGCAAGGTAATAATAAGAGAGTCCTCATCATCAAAAAAGTTTTTTTCCAAGTTTTTGATGATCCCTACCTCCCTTCTCTCCCCTTCCACAATAAATGCCTTACAAGCTTTTTTCTTCATCGAATGCCCCCGCCTTAAACATCTTCTGCAAATTATGTGCCTTGCGCAGTTCCTTGTGAGTCTTATCAGACAACGGTTGGATCGTATTGTTCTCTATCATAAAATAACAATCCGGTCGTAGCAGTTCATTACTGATCAGGTCTGTATTATGGCTTGAGAGAAAAATTTGAACATCAGGGATCTCTCTTATCTTTTTAACCAAGTTCTGTGCCAGTTTAAAATGATAGAATGCATCAAATTCATCGATAAACACAAAGGATGCCTTGTGCATTCTAATATACCAATAATAAAAAAGTGCCAATGACCTCGTTCCTGTAGAAGCGATTTTGAAAAAATCAACACTTTCCTTGCCAAACACACAATGGATCGCGTTCTCCCCGTCAACGGATACTTCTTTCAACTTGTAGTCAATGTCATTTTCTCTCAAAAATTCTTCGAAATCATAAAGTTTTCCACTTTCAAGTATCCCTTCGGAAAGTGTCTGAGCGCCGACTTGAAGCCCTTCGTATCCTCTTGTATCCAAGGAATAAAACAAAAGCATATTATCTACGAACCTCATAAAGGATACAAAGGCTCTGTTTTTCTCATCTTGTTCCAAGATGGAATTGCTTGCCACATATTTTACCCTGGATATGATGTTATCGCTTACCATTGAGCGGTTCAAGGTCTCGGATCCCTTCAACTTTGTAAAACCTTTTTTCTTTCTATGATCATATTCCACTACCTTTTCTTTATCGATCCGTAATTCCTCATATAGAAGGGTATTGACATCTTCCTTCATATACCTGTAGCCCAACTCCATACCGTGAAATTGAAAGATGTATTCAAATTCGACTGCAGAAGCTCTGTTTTCCAAGTTTCTATACAACTGATAATTAGAATAGATCTTTTCTTTGTCTGTAAGATGAAAAATAATATCGAGCAAGGCTAAGCCGAAATTTGATTTTCCGCTCCCATTGATCCCGAAAATAATTCCCTTTGTGATGCATCCCTCAGAGATCACCGAAGGATGAAATGTATAATTATTCGGAGAGGCAAGATCAAAGGTGATCTTCTCCTTAAATCCTTTAAAGTTCTTTACACTGAATTGTTTAAGCATATCCTTCCCCTCAATTCATATTTGATGCTATTATTCATTGCATGGTCGATATCAACAATTTATACTATTATCTATTAGAATTGACAGGTTGAATGCTTTAAAAGCATAGGATCGTCCAAATTGTTTTCAGCAATTGTATATTCTGTATACCCGACATTTCAAACGGAGAATAGTATTATATCCCACAGAAGGATCAACCTTTCACAACCGCGGAATAGATAGGAAGATCTCTGTTTTTTCTTTGTTGGACTCTTATTTATTATAAATAATTATACCACTGATATTCACTTTTTATAATAGGAACCGTATTTTTTTTACGGAACAAGTTGCATTTTTTATATTTTTATTGCTATGTACAAAACTCTATAAATACGAGAACCTGACAAAAAAATCTCAAAGATCATTCGACCTTTGAGACCTTTATTTCTAGTCTACTGTATATGGCAAAAGTGCAATGTTTCTTGCACGTTTGATCGCTAGAGTCAGCTTTCTTTGAGCTTTTGCAGATGTTCCCGTTACTCTTCTGGGAAGAATTTTGCCCCTCTCGGAGATATACTTTCTCAAAAGTGCAACGTCTTTGTAGTCGATAAGGTTGATCTTATCTCCTGCAAACGGATCCGCTTTTCTTCTTTTTCTTACGTTTCCTTTTTGGAATGCCATGATTTTCCCTCCTTTACTTAGAACGGTACGTCATCGTCTTCCAGTTCTCGGTACCCGTCCTCATCCAAGCCCTTGGGCTGATAAGTCGCCGGTGCGGATGCACCTGCTCCTCCGAACCCTCCGGGTTCAAAAACGTTTTGAGGACCTCCCTGATATTCCTGATATGACGCTCCGGACTGTGTGCTACTTCTTTGGTTTCTATCGCCCCACTCAAGGAACTGAACGTTTTCCGCTACGATCTCGGTCACATAACGTTTTTCTCCGGTCTGTGTTTCGTAGCTTCTGTTTTCAATGGAACCTTTAACAGCGACCAATCTGCCTTTTGCAAGGTAGTTGGCACAATTCTCCGCTGTTTTTCCCCAAACGACAATATTGAAAAAATCCGTCATCTTCTCTCCCGTTTTGGAAGTATAGGTTCTATCCACCGCAATGGAAAAAGTGGATACCGCCTTTCCGGTAGACGGAATATAGCGAAGTTCGGGGTCTCTGGTCAATCTTCCGATCAATATCGCAATATTCATCTCAAACCTTCCCTTTCTTACGCTTCCACGTTAACGATCATTTGACGAATTACTTTGTCGTTGATCTTCAAGTTACGTTCAACTTCCTTCGGAACGTCGATATCCGCCTTGAATACTACCAAAACATAGTATCCGTCTGTAAAATCTTCGATCTCGTAAGCCATTTTGCGATTTCCCCAAACATCAACCTTGTCGATCTCGCCCTTGCCTTCTTCGATAACGGATTTTACCTTTGCCAACACCGCTTCCTTCACGTCTTCTTCTACATTCGGTTTCAGAATATAGATCAGTTCATAATTTCTCATTTCTCTTCACCTCCCTTTGGACTATAACGGCTCTTTCGAGCAGAAAGATGTATCACTTCAATATGGAATTGAAATTTCATACCCAAGTATTTTATCACAAAATTGTTGTACTTGCAAGAAAACAATCCCCCCGCATAGGGCAGGGGGATCTCTTTTGTGTCAAAAGAATTCTTCTCAAGACTCAGAAGATCTTACTTGTGGTTCGATCCTACGGTATGATCAGTACTTGCTTCAAGTACGTCTGCATAAGCCCAGTAATCTTGTTTCAGGTCTTTGTATCTGTCAGACTTGGACAAGTAGTCTTTCTCTTTGTCCTTAGTTCTTCTTAGATTTTGCAAACTTGTCTGTTGCCTTAGAATCGTTTCCGCCAAGGTCATGCGCACCGACATCTTTAGATTTTCCTATAGTGTGGTCGGTACTTGCTTCAAGTACGTCTGCATAAGCCCAGTAATCTTGTTTCAAGTCTTTGTATCTGTCGGACTTGGACAAGTAGTCTTTCTTCGGAGTTCTTTCGATCATTTTGTTTACTACAGTAACAACTTCCGCTCTTGTGATCGGTTGGTTCGGTTTGAAGCTTCCATCCGGATATCCGCCCATCCATCCTTGAGCTACCGCGTTATCCACGTATTTCTTAGCCCAGTGAGAATCGTTGACGTCTTTGAACTTGGAAGGTGTATCTGTCTTCAACTGTGCAAACTTGGAGATGATTACCGCAAATTCAGCTCTTGTAATATGGTTGTTCGGTCTGAAACTTCCATCCGGGTATCCTGTTAAGATGTTGAATCCTTCGAGGTATCCAATGTAGTTCGTGTACCATACGCCCGATCTTACATCGCCGAACTCGGAACGATAGTTTTCATCCATTAAGATCGCACTCTTCATCAATCTTGCAAAGATTGCGGATACCTCAGCTCTTGTGATAGGAGCTCCCGCTTTCACGGTCTTGTCAGGATATCCTGTGATATAAGCAAACTTCGCATTTTTGTTCAACTCGATATAACCTTTATCTTCACCCGGATCAGGTGTCGGTACCGGAGTAGGTGTAGGTGTAGGTTTCGGTGTCGGAGCAGGTGTAGAAGGCTGACCGCCGCCGGCGCCACCACCGCCGGTGCCACCGGACTGAGTCCAATGTGCGATCAGGGCAACGTTGTCTGTGATCGGTGTAGAGCTATCATATTTGTTTCCATTTACATCGTACCATCCGTCAAAGGTATATCCCGGTCTTGTCGGTGTCGGCAAGGTGGTCGGTCTTCCTTTTTCTACCATTTGAGTTGCCGGTCCGGTTAAGGTTCCGCCATTGGGATCAAAGGTGATGGTCGCTTGGTTTGCCATAGCATCTTCCGGAATACTTACCGGTATTTCGATTTCTTTTCCGCTTGTCTTATGACGCAGTTTCAATGTTTTCGGTCCTACACCTGTAGCAGTGATGATTCTGTTATCAGGTCCGCTTAAGGTGATCGGTCCGTCCGCACCCACTACATCAAAATCAGCGATCGATAGAGGATATTCGTTTCCGTTATCATCGAACATCTTAATATCAAACGGTCCCATCGCATCCAAAGTCTTCGGAACGTCTTTCTCCGTTTCCAAAGGTCTCGGTCCGATGTAGTCGATATAATCCACTTCGATTTCTTTTCCTGACAATATCGTCGTATCAAGCTTTCCGCTCTCCAAAACGATGGCTGTCAGTTTCGTTGTTCTGGGGGCATTGGTCTCCCAGTTCAATGTTACATTGTGAGCCGGATTCGAAGAAGAAGGCTCTGTCAAGGAATTCGTACCCGCAAACGATGCGACTCCGACATCCTCAACAATCCACATTACAGTAGCATTCGGAGCTCCGTTCAAATCGACAACCGCATTGATCATAACATCGGTGTCCCCATTTTGTCTGAATACGATCGGTTTTTCTGTAATTTGAATCGAAGGTGCAGCAGCTGCATTCGGATCAAACACAACGATTTTTAGAACTTTCTTGATATTCGGATTCGATTTCAGAGTGAATTCCGCTTCATCCACACCCGGAGACAATCCTTCAATCTTGTTGTCATCCATATGGATAGCACTGTGTGTCGTCATACCGCCGGAGCGTACTACTACATCAAACTCATCGGCAGGCACAGGCACACCATTGATATCCAGAACGAAGGGTACTTCTCCACCGACCGGTACCATTACGATCTCGTTCGGTACAGGGAAACCACCCGGGTAGTTCGGATCATTCGGATTTGCTCCGATATTCGGATCGGTCGGATCCGGATTTACTCCAATATCTGCATTTGTCTCATCATATACTTTTACAGGCACTTTAACCGGCGGATAACCTTCTACTACCACATAGACTTCCGTATCTCCCGGCGTCTTTCCGTCGATCGTATTCGGAACAGATCCGTTGTTTGCGATCACAGGATTTGCAGGTACAATACTAATTTTGTCCGCAGGTACCGGTGTTCCATCTGCATAGGTGATGCCCGTGATGGTTCCCGTTCCGTTTACAGGGATCAACAGCTTGTTCGGCTCTACCTTGATCGGTCCGGGCTTCGGTGCGATCGGTTGTACTCTTTGCAACTCAAACGGTTGAGAAGGATCGAGTGTACCGATGTTCGGGTTGTCATCTTCTGTCAAGTCTCCTGTAACCTTTACAGATCCGCTTGTAGGCGACTTCTGAATGATCTCTCCCACTTCACTCACCTTGAAGTTGGAACCCGCCTCCGGTTTCAGATCATCTACGAAATACGGCAATGCCGCTCCCGATACGATTTGAACGCTTGTCGGATCATTCGGATCTTCAATGTGCAGTTGAACGCTTAGAGGAGTGTTTACAGGTACTTTTTCTCCATTCTTTAGGGGAACAAGTTCTGTCAAACCTGTCGCCGGATTGAATACCGACTTGACAACTACCAGTTTTTTGTTTCCTTGCAGGTTGTTGTATACTGCTATCTTGCCTTCAGCAGTCAAAACTTCTCCGCCCGGCAATGTTACAGTTACCTTATAGGAGGTTGCTCCCGGAACTTTTCCTTCGAACGCCTTCACAACAGGAGGAGCCAAAGGAGTTGCTTGGTTTTCTGCAACTTTTCCATTCAAGGGTTGATTGTTAAATTGAACGAATACATCGGCTCTGTTTGTTGTATAGTCTGCCAGAGGCTTCTCTACTGTACCGTTCTTCGGCTTCACTTTGATCTTATCAAACAGCAGATCACGTACTTCTCCAACTCCTACAGCAAAGTCGGGAAGAACCAATTCGTGCTCCTGACCTTGAGTATTGGAGTCGTGGTTTACTATTTGAACAGGGACTGCAATTGAAGCGCTCGGATCGTTTTTCAAGGAGATGCCCAATTCATTCGTTCCCGTTACATCGCCCGAAGACTTCTTGACATAAACTTTTCCATCTTCAACGACGATCGTGTTCTTCGTAGGATCTTGCAGATCTGACTGAGCAATACCATCCAATAGATCCGGAGGTACTTCACGGCCATTCTTATCTTTTACAACAAGTTCTACCTTGTCATCTGCGGTCCACAAGTCTACACGACTAGGCTCTACAGTCAGCGGTCCTGAGAAGACGTAGCCTGCGACTACTGTGATCTTACCTTCAGCGCTCAATCCTTCGGAAGGAATGGTAGCGATGAGTTTTGTCTCACGAGTTCCTGCTGCAGAGATACCTTTTACTCTTGCAAGTTCTCCTCTTACCACGCGTCCGTCTTCTGTTGCAGGGATCGTTGTATTGATACCGTTGATATCAAGATCCGATACCGTAACATCTTCTACCTTGAGTCTCACATACTTCGCAGGAACAGGGATTCTCTCGGCGCCCTTCTCGAGGTATAGACCGACTGATTTGATTTGATTTGTTACAAGATCCGTATCAGGAACCTTCAAGGCACCGTCCGTGTATACGAAGACATCCTTGGTGTCTCTGATTTCCGGGAATCCCGGTAGGCTTGCAGTAACTGTAGTTCTTCCAACCTCAGCTCCGGACAGTGTTCCTTCCGGAGTTGTAGCTGCTACTGCCGGATTGGCAGGTGTCAACTCTACAAGAGGTCTCAATGCCTCCTGCAATGCCGGAGCAAGCGGTTGACCGTTGCTTACAAACTCGATTTGAGGTTCTTTTGTTCCATCTTTCTTCACCCAAACAGGCTCATCTTTGATCACGAGCTTGGTATCGGCCGGAATAACAATGACTTTTCCTGTCACGTCTTTTCCTTCAAAGGTAGCTTTTACATCGGTAACTCCAACGTTATCTCCTTTGATTCGAATGTTCTTTCCGCTCTTGTTTCCATACTCGCTCGCAATGCCGCCGGGTGCAAAACTCAATTCATACAAGTTTCTATCCAACTCAAGAGCCGGAGTTACTCCTTGATATTGAGCACTTACGATCATTTGCTCGTTCGTAGATCCTTGCTTGATAACGATTGCCTCGGGATTCAAGGTCAATTCATTCAACGCTGTGCTCGCCGGAACGACTGTCAGAGGTTTTTCTCCCTCATAGACTCTTCCTGAAGGCAGGCTTACCTTCGCCTTCAACGCATCCGCTCCCGCTGTATTTCCTGTAACGACAGCGATCACAGGTGCTGTTGGAACTGTTCCCGGCGCCTTTGCTACCGTTACATTGGTATCTGCAGCACTCAAATCTACGTTATCGCTGTTCTTCACATACTCTTCGGTATCTTGTTTAATTCCATCACCGTTTGTATCGATGAAGAGTTTGTATTTTGCTTCTTCATTCGGTTTCAAAAGACCGTTCTTATCCGTAATCTCTTCAAATCCGATCTTTCCGTCCGCAGCCGGAGGTGTAGTGTCGTCGTAGACGATGACGGTTACATCCTTGGTGATATCTCCAACTGCCAACTTAAGGGTGGTCGTACCTACTTCAAGACCTCTGATCTTCGTCTTGATTCCTCCATCAAACTCGGCTTTCGCAGGATGCAAGAATTCAGATCTCGTCAACAAGGTCTCAGCATTCAAGTGATCGAACTCCGGTCCGACCAAAGAAGCCAACTTGTAGGCAACATCCAGTGTCTCTCCCACTTTCACACGAACGATCTCGGGTGTCAGCTCAAGACTATGGCTTGACGGTGTATACTGGTGAGGAGTTACCTTAACTGTTCCCTCAGGCGTATACACCTGATCTCCGTATTTCACGGTATAGTTGTACGGTCCTCCCGATGTCAAACCTTTTACTTGGAACTGCTTGCTTTCTCCCTGAGGAGGCAAGATCTCAAATTGATTTTGACCTGCAGGTGTAAACTCTTGCAACTGATCAGGGTGAACTTCTCTTAAAACAGGTCCGGCAGGAGTTTGAACTCTTGCTTTAAGAGTAAGCAGAGGACTCTTTCTTCCAACTGCGACCGATACATCGCCGGGTTCAACTACAAAACCTAACAACTGCTCATTATCTTGCAAAATCGGAGGTTGCGGTTTTTTGACCTTGATCGTTACGATGTCGAAGATATTCGGATTGTCCTTCCAGCTTACCTTGACCTTCGCCTCTCCCTGAACATCAGCCTTGAGGGTGATCTTACCGTCGCTGGATATCTTACCTTGATCATGACCCGACTCAAGGATACCGGAATCCGCCATCAATTCCCAATCGAATTTTCCTGCTCTATCTAGATTTGCAGGAGCTATCAACTGAGGTTTCTGAGATGCATCGATACCGTCCCAAGCATTGAACTTCAACTCATACTCGGTGGATGTCGTTGCTGTTTCGAGTTTTATTACGAGGTCTCCGTTGGTTTGAAGGGTTCCGTTCGGATCCTTGACCATATCCGGATACTCGGGATTGCCCTCGGAATCCGCAAAACGAATATCTTTTGCCGTCAACTCGATAGGAACATCGGTTCCATTCGGCTTCTTGAACAGAGACTCCAGGTTTTGGAGATTGATATCCGCTGTTCTCAGACCGTCTATCGTTCTGAATCCGTAAGGCGCATTGTAAGTCAGTTTGTAATCGTCAAATGCAGGCAGTTTGATCTTATGCTTATCACCGTCATTGGTTGCTTCTCCCTGCTTGTTTGCGGAAGGTCCTATCAACTTGTAGGTACCCTTCTTGATATAGCTGTCGCTATCTTGATACTGGTGGTCACTATTCTTATCCAAGTAAGGATAGATATTGACCTTTCCTGCCAGTACTTCCTTGATCCTAAAGTCGATCAAGCTTCCGTCATACTTGGTATCATCAAGTGCAAAGGTAAAGTTGACATTACCTACGGCATCTTCGCCCGACTCAAATTTTTCAAAGATCGTATCCGCTCCCGGTCTCGTCTTGATGATATTAAGACCGTTGATCTTATTGTCGGCCTCTGTTTCATAATATTTGTTATCTTCTTCCATAGAATCTACCAAGGGCTTGTCGTTATCTGCAAACTGCTCCCTCAGAGATGCTTTGGATTTTTCAAAGGTATAGTCCTTATCAAAGGTCCAGATATACTTCTCCATTCTTACGGGATCCGCAGGATCCAGATTGAAGGACACCGTATACTCCTTGGTTGTATCATCCGCATAGCCGTTGACAAACTTCAATACTCCTCCGACCTCTGTCTTCTGAGTAGAGGGCTTGTTCGCTTCATTTGCTATGTTTGCAACTACATTGAGAAGACCTTCTTGAGCAACAAGTCTTCCATCGCCGTTGAGATCTCTCCAGATGGTTCCTCTAAGGTTGACCGGAGAGAGGTAGGGTAGGCGAATCGCAACATCCTTATGGGTGTAGACGTATTCCTGATCCCCTTGAGCAGGAACCTTAAGTGCTCCCCCTGGAGCGGTTGCATATTCAAGTTCAAATGCATAGGCCGGAATAACTCCCTTATTGTCAGGGAACTGAGTCTGTCCGTCGCCTCGGTTGCCTCTTTGAGGATATCCTCTGAGTACAACCGGCTTAGTAACAGAACTTTCTCCTCGATTCAACTCTCCGACCTTTCTTCTCCATACGTAGCATTCTACGTTTTTGTTATTGATCATCTTCATCACAGGAGCAGGTTGCTTTGTCCACTTCTCGGAAGGAATATCCGAGGTCTCCATAGAAGGATCAGCTACAATATACTCCTTGGGAAGATACATTACGATCTCCGCATCATAGAGAGTAGCTCCTGTATTTCCATAACGAAGATCCAGACCGAAGGTTCCGTACTCGTTATTCGATACGGTAACATCGGTATCCGGGTTGTTCTTCAAGAGGTAGGGTCCGTTGGGGTTCTTGGTATCCACGGTCGCATTACCATAGGTAACACCGAAGTAAAGGGTCTCGCCGGGAAGAACGACCTTAGGATTATATCTTACCATATGACCGCTGTCTCCACTTGATCCCGAACCTACCGCTCTCCAGAAGTAGTAATTTCTTCCGGGAGTTCCGTTAAGCGGATCCGTTCCACTATGGGTTACCAGTCTTGAATACTCATCCATACCGAAGTAGTTGGGAACCTCCCAATACTTGGCATCCTCATCGCCGTCTGTTCCTATAAAAGGCTTGCCCGAAGGAGTCAAGGCCGGTTTTCCCTTGTTAGAGATGTTCTTGATCGTCTTTGAACTGTTCGCTTGAGGATAGATAATCGCTACACGCAGATCTCTCGGATTTTGTCCTTGAACATAGTTGGACGCGTAGAGGTACTCCGGAATATTATCCTTATGAGGATCTTTCCCTTGACCTCCGTCATCTGCTCCGAACAATTCGATCTTCTTCTCATTTGTCAAGTTGTTGGTAAGTCCCGTCGGGAATCCTATTCTCGTATTACTCGTCGAAAACTGATTGATCCCTTTTCCAAAGAAGGGTGCAGAGTCCTGAGTTACAATATAGGTGTCCACGTTCCAGGAAAGACCGAAAACTTCCGCCTTCAAAGCATTCAATGCCGCTAAGTCGGCCTCAGTGAACTGTTCTTTGTTTTTCAAAGAATCAGGAAGGGGGTTGGTTACTTTAACGATATAGTTCGCCCTGTCTCTCATGGTCGTAAAGTTTGTGGGGTCATTAGCTGCCGCATCCTGACGGTCGATGACCTCAAGGATTACTTCCAAGTCCAGTGCAGGGTTTGCCTTTGCCTTACCCTTCAGACTGATATAGCCCGAACCTTCAATTTCCGTCTTTTGGGGCGCTGTTTCAAACAAATCCAATGTACTGGATATCTCCCCTGTCCCCAAAGGAGTCGCAGGAGTAAATCCGGTCAATGTTCCCTTTTGATAGGAGTTGATGTCTGAAGGAAAGTTGATCCCCGGTTGTTGCCAGCTGGAGCGATCTCTAAAATAGTCTGCAACCTCTCCCGGATACTTTGCAAGAGCCTCTTGGTAAAGTTCCTTTTTCTCCGCCTGCTCCTCCGGCGTCAAACTTCCGAAGTTCGGATCCGTCTCGGGATCTACCGGTCTCTTAGGACGAGCAGCTACGTTTTTTTCGATCGCCTGTCCGGTTACCATGGTAAAACCGTTACTTTTATAACTATACTGATATTTTCCATTTCCTGAATATATCGTAGGAGTCATATTGATACCCGGTCTTTTCAAGGACTCGTCCGGCAACTCGATATCTAAGGCAGTTCCCTTAAACGGTCCTGAAGCAGTCTCTGCAAAGGATGGAATCACAGGTGTTCCTACCATCATCAAGGTACTTAAGACCCCTGCAAGAATTCTCTTGCCCAGTGAAGAATTTGTTGTCTTTCTTACTTTGTTGAGGTTCATTAAATCCTCCTTTCGTAATTTCTTCTTATTTGATAAGAAGTGTTGATTTAAAGTTTGTATTATCTTCTCTTTATTGTAAACTCATCTTCTTTTGTGGTTCATAAAAAACGGAATAAATTCAGATTGTCTCAAGATAAGAACAAACAGAGAAGTAATTTGGATACGGGGAGCTTTGTTCTATATTTGTAACAAAGCCCCCATATCTCTCAAGGTCTATACTTAAGCTGTCAAGTAACTCATTGAAAAATCAAATTTATTTTTGAGGATCTATTTCGTATGGTCCGTAGATGCCTCGATCATGTCATAATAAGCCCAATGAGCAGGTTTCAAGTCTTTGAAACGTTTTGCATTCGCCGCATTTGCATCGATGTCCGCCTTGTTCGGTGTACGCTCGATCGCCTTATTGATAACAGTTACAACTTCCGCTCTTGTAATAGGTTGATCCGGTTTGAAGGTTCCATCCGGGTATCCACCCATTAGAGCATTTGCTACAGCTGCATCAATATACTTCTTCGCCCAATGGTTCTCTTTTACGTCTGCAAACTTGTTGTTTGTAGTCTTAAGTTCAAAGAACTTGGATACGATAACGGCAAATTCCGCTCTTGTGATCTTATTATTCGGCTTGAAGCTTCCATCCGGATATCCCGAAAGAACACTGAAGTCTTGGAGGAATCCGATATAGTCGCTATACCACTTACCGCCTGCTACGTCCTTGAATTGAGAAGGATAAGCCTTTCCGTCTACCATTTGCTCCAACATGATCCTTGCAAAGATCGCAGATACTTCCGCTCTTGTGATCTGCGCAGACGGTTTTACTGTTCCGTCCGGATATCCTGCGATATATGCTCCCTTGAAGTTCTTGTTCAGTTTCAGAACAGGAGCCTTGGGAAGTTCAGGTTGAGGCTGTGGTTGAGGTGTGGGTTGTGGTGTAGGTTTCGCCTCCTCCTCCACCGCCTCCTCCTCCGGAAGTCGAACTGTATTGAGCAACAAAGGTCATAGGTCCTGTTACTACAGTTCCTGCCGGATTTGCAGGCATCCATCCTGTAAATTGATATCCGCTGTGAGCTACTACCACAGGTACATCAGAAGCCATGATGGATTGATTCTCAACAACTGTTATTGCATAGGATGCTCCGTGTCCTTGAAGACTTCCGTGAGCTCCTGCCGAGAAGGTTACTTTATGAGTATTTTGGATCGGATTACCGTGCTCATCAACGACGACCAAGAGACCTCTGTTGATTCCGTCAACCGGAATTCCGTTGACTGTAACGATACAAGCATACTGATTGTTGTGCATCTCAGCCGTTACAGAAGGAATGGTAAAGGTATCCGTCGTTACTCCCGGTGTTACCCATCCGTTGGAGGTACGAATTCTCCACTGGTAAGCCACATTAGCGCCCGCAGGTACTCCTGTCAATTGCAGGGTGAAGGTTGCAGACTGTCCTACTTGCTTACGATGTTCTGCAGGTACGATCTTTCCTTCAATTCTCTGAGGAACACTTTGTGCAACTACAACTACAGCTACAGAGTCGGTAACCTTTTCTTCAAAGGCATCTCTTGCTTTTAGTCGATACATTTTTCCGTTCATGGACATATCGGCGTTGGGGATCGTCAATCTCGGTGCGTTTTGTCCCGCTACCGGAGTCCAAACAACTCCATCCGTGCTTTCTTCCCACTGAAGAACAGGATTTACTCCTCCAATTACCTCTGCAAGAATGTTCAAGGTATCTCCTTCATTGACACTTCTGTTCAAAGGTCCTAGAATTCTTACACTTAAAGGTTGTCCCTTGCGGATGATATAGTTTGCGACCGCTTCGGTCAATTGGAAGATATCACTTGCTTTGAAGGATACATTACCTTCACGAAGCGGACTGAACTTGAGACGAGCATGTCCGTTCGGATTCGCTTGTAGATCCGATACGCTGATCGAAGACGAAGTAGTCATGTTTCCGAATCTCTGATGCGCTACCATTCCCGGAGGAAGAACGCCCAGGATGTAATCGGACACGAGCTTCAAGTCGTTCGGATCGCTCTCATCTATAACAAATAGGGTTTCAGGTGCAGTCTGTTGTTCAAAAATATTGATATCTGACAGTACCGGTGTTACATTTCCGTTCGGTTCAAGTCGATAGAACTTGTAAGCAGGAACAGGTCTGTTTACAGGATCGTTGTTCTTCTGAATGTAGAAGACTCCTTCCCATCCGTCTACAGCTTTTACCTTGTATTCCGCATACCAGTCTTGTGTGTCGCTATGACCTGTAACCGGTCTTATAGACAGGGCAGCCGGATTTGCAGAGTTGATCTCTACAAAGGACTGTGCCTCATCATCCAAGTTTTCTGTAAAGTCGGTGTTATATCCGTTCATAAACTCAACACTTTCAACATCGACAAAGTCAAAGGTACCATCGGTAAAGAATCTTCTTACACGAAGTGTAACATTTTCTCCGTTGTTTACAAGGTAAGGATCTGCATTTGAGCTTACCGGCAACAACTGATGGCTCATGTTGGTATTGAGGTTTCTAGGATGAACGTGAACGACGAATTCTCCAACTTTGGCTCCATTCAACATGATGTCAACATAGACGTCTGTCGGATCTTGCTCGTTGTTGGGAACTTGAACTCCGGCCCATCCCATATCCATGGTGAGTTTCTTGCCTGCCAATGCAGCAGGATCCAAAACTCCGGGAGTTCTGGGAACAAAGGTCAAGTCATCATCATCATCTCCGGCATCGACTTCTACCGGTTTTACTTCTCCGTAATAAAGATCATATTCTCCTTTGATAAAGGGAACTACATCAAATTCAACTACCCTGGTTTGACCGATCGCAGGAACAGGCTGTCCCTTTTCATTGGTCGCGGAAAGATAGAATTTGTAGTGTCCTATCTTCGAAGGAGCAAAGCTTACAATCGCAGGCTGGCCATTTGCAGCCTCACTTCTTCCTACAGTAATGTCCGCCAACTCTTCTGGGTTAGCAGGATCTCCTGTGATTACAAGCTTGGTATCTACGCTTCCGAGAATTTCTCCTCTTGAAAGATCTCTCTCGATACCCTTAGCTGTAATATAGGTTACACCGAAAGGCATGCTGTCTCCTCTTTGGATCACAGTCGGATCCTTAAGAGGTTTCGGGAAGATATCGTGGATCCAATCTTGAAGTTCCTGAAGGATGATCACACGATCCAAATTGAGAGCTTGTGCTGCCGGAAGGAATTTTCCACTTGTCTTGATCAGTGCCGGCGCCGGTGCTCCCGGAGTGTTCGGATCCTGATCAAAGTCTCCCGGTGCCAATTCAAATCCGACATTGGTCAACCCGTCAGTCAGATCCGCCTTTTGGACAAAGAGTTTGATAAAGAAGTTTCCTTCATCATCTCTATCAGCTTGAGATGTTACGACATTTTTGGTATCTTGCTCTGTCCACTTACCTGCAAGAGCTTGAAGATCGAAGTCTTCCTCCTTCATATAGGACAATCCGCTCTCCGGATCTTTCAGCAATGCTTCCAAAGTGGTGTTCTTCGATGCCGCGTAGTCCTTCAACATTTGAAGGTTCAAAGGCATCGTAGTACCCGGAGGCAAGGATGCCTCGAAGGTTGCATCCGCAACGATCGGATATACCTTAAATGTCTTTTGTGTTTCGTTTACAGGAAGTGCGTTGATATGGACTTTCTCCGTCTCGTTTACACTTTCCAAAGTAAATCCTTCTTCTTTAGGAATATAATAGTAAAGTTTCTTAATAGGAGCTTGGCTTATATTAACATCGATATGATACAGGTCTTTGCCCGGAAGATAATCTGCTCCTATCGGAAGCAAAGGACTTTCGACTCCTTCATGTTTTGCAAAGAAGACGATTCTATATTCCCCTCTACCTTCAGCTTTGACATCGTATACTCCCGGAGTCGAACTCAAGGTTACCTTGAGTTTGGAATCCGCAGGATCCACAAGCTCATAAGCTCCGTTTTTCTTTTGATATACTCTCGGCACGATCTTTTGTTGCTCTGCCGCAAGAGCTGCCGCTCTGTCCGCATCCACGCCGGCATATACGTCAGCTGCCACCGCATAGTCTGCAGGAACAACGGTCGAATGTTGGCCGGATACCAAATAAAGCATATAGAGATCGGCAAAAGTTCTGGAATTCGCAACGTTTTCCGGTTTCGGCTGTGTTGCCTGATAGCTGGAAATCGGATATTTCAACGCAGCGGGATCCGCTTGACTCGGCTCTTCCGAACCGAAGAAATAAACTCCCTGTTCAAAGAGGGCAGGAGTTAGGGTTTCTCCTATACTCTTAATAGAAACAAGGTTGGAGTTGGTTACTTTGACACGGATGTGCTTGGTCTCTTGAAGAGCCATGTTCAGTCGGTTCGTCGCCTGATCAAAGTCCGTATCTTTCTTTCCGTCATCTGTTTCAGCGAAGGCTCCGATCCTGTCGTAGATCGGTTCTTGGATCTCTACAAGAGTTCTCTCCTGATGGTTCAGATCCATTTTTACTTCGTGAGTTTTATAAGGTTTCGGTGTCGGTCCCGTTACGTCGGAAAACACCCAAACGATCTCAGGTGTGGTGCCGACTCTATTCATCTTATCGGATTCTCCGATGGTTGTGATCCTAAAGTCAGAACCTCCCAAGTTCGGATCCACTCCGATACCTTCAATAGCTGTGGTGTACTTCCAATAACCGGTTTCGAAGGCGTAGTTCTTTACATCAGCCTCGGTTTGTTCCGGTTGTTGTCCTTGAAGTTTGTCAAGTTTGATCACGTTCAGGTCTATGTTCGTAAAGACCGGAAGGAGGTAGATCTTTGTTTGCAGTTCCGTCTGATCACTTCCGTTTCCTTGGAAGATCTGTGTGCTGCCTCCGTCTCTCCACGTTCCCGTGATCTCTCCCGAGGTCAAGGCTCCGTTGTCGGAAAGTCTCAGGTTATCATAAGCAAGACTCTCAACTCCAACGATCTGAGAAGTCGAAAGTGCTACCTTTGCAATGTCTTTGCCATCAAATTGGAGTTTTCCGTAGTTTCCTACTTTATCATCCGTAGGTTTACCGGAAGTTCCGATCTTCATTCCTCCGTTTTCGGTAGCGACAAGTTTCAACGTTACTCCGTTGCTTCCTTCTACCGTAACGTCATTATCGTCTTTCGGGTTAGCTCCCGCTGCGGTGATCTCGGGGATCGCCGGGTTCAAAGCAGATGTGTTTCCTACTTCCGCTATCGTTCCATTATCGTAGAGAGCCAAGACCTTGAAGATCTTATTTGTTCCTATCGGAATTTTAACCGTCGGCTCTTCACTCAAATCGGCGTAGCTCATGTCACCCGTAGCACGTTTTACTTCATCGACGACCAATTGTCTGTCTGCAGCATCTTCCATATCGAATTCCGGAAGAGGCTTTGTTGTATCCAACGCATGGTCTGTCCCTATAAGAACGTACTTATCGACTTTCTTTTCTTCCCACTTCACTTCAAACCAAAGTCCGTTGTTGTTGAAGTGGTGCATCGCCAAGGATACGTTACCAATATCGCCTTGGCTCGGATTTTGTTTTGTTTTTCCTTCAATGACCAATCCCGAGAACTGAACCTTCGCTCCTGTGAAAGGAACTCCGGGGTAATTACCTACCGCTTCAAACGCAGAAGGAGTTCCCGCAAAAGCATTGTTAAGCAATTTTTCTTTTTGATACCATGATTTTTTGACCGGGGTAGGCACCGCTTTTCTCACTTCTTTCGGCTGGCCTCCCACCATAATGTTGTATGCCGCTACAGGATAATAGAGTTTCTTCTTTCCTTCTTTAACGGAGAACTCCGTTTCTCCATCCTGTTGAGTATAATTCAACGGCACTCTGTATACCTTGGTTTTTGTAGTTTCTGTTTTACCGTAGTTTTTACCGGGCTCCATATTTACGTTTTCGTCTGCAAGAGCTTGAACATCGTTCGTATCAGCTCCATCATCTTCAAGTTCGTAGATATAGTAAGCTTCCGGTGCTTTTTGAGTTACGACCGGATTGAGCTTGATCTTCAAGTTTGAAGCAGCCGGACCGAAGGACTTCGGTTTCACCGTCAAAAGATCTGTAGCTCCTCCTTGAGCCTCAAACTGAGCGGATACGGAGAGGTAGACCTTTCCGTCTGCATCTTGCTTAAGCTCGTAATCGACTTTTCCGCCCGCCGGTTTTTCTATCTCCAACCAGCTGGGATCCATTAAGTCGGTTTCCTGTTTTCCGGTCTCTTTTACCTTGATATAGTATTTTCCTTCTACAAGACCACCTTCTCTCTGATTCAATACATCTGTATCAAACGAAGAAACATTGGTTCCTCCAAAGAGAAAGACAGCTTGTATTTTGTCAGGGTGAGCAGTATCTACTTTTACAGATCCTATCGCAGCATCAGCGCTTGACTGTTGATCCGTCAAAGTGATGGATTCCAAGCTGATCGGTAGAGAAGAAACAGTTCTGTCTACAGACACCTGATCCGCCGGAGCAGCAAAAGTAAGTTTTTTGCTTACAAAATCATTAGTGAACTTAAAAGTAAGCTTTACCTTTCCGTCTTCCAGAACCTTGGATACTTCCTGATAAGTAGCTCCGGCTTCCGCGCTTACCTGTAATTCATTAGGATCTGTAAAGGCTACCGCCTCATCATCCGCTCCCACTTTGGATACCAGGACTGTATACTCGGTATCCGGTTGAAGCGTAGCTCCTTCGTCAAGATTTTCTACCTGAAGAGCTTTTAGAGCTCTTACATTGATAACCTTGTTGAATATTTCCAAATCATTCGGAAGTCCCTTATAGGTAACTTCCACTGTTAAGTTGTTCGCTCCCGCCGGCAAACTTCCGACCTCAGCAGCAGGAATCTTGGCGTCATTGAAGTCAGCGGCCGTATACGGATGCTGAACTCCACCCGGAACGCTTATCTTGATTCCTTCGATCAATCCTTTCGCAATCAAATCCTGTAGACTTACTCCGGATTTTCCTGCTACCATCATTTCCGAGTAGGCTCCTGCTACATTGATTTCTTGAGGATTGTATTTTAGCCTTTCGATCGTACCTACCCAGGATATCTTACGTTGTTCCGGTGTCAATAAGTTCCCTTCCGTCTTTACTGTCGTAAAGGGAGGAACTGCATCTTCGTGCAACTTGGTGATAAAGTTATCAGAAAGATTCAACACCCTAGCATTAGCAAATTCTTGTCTGACGTCTTGAAGATGTACTTCTCCGACGATGTCCTTGCCTTGCAATGGAACAAGAGCTACCGTTTTGTTGGACACGGTCGCCATGGCATCGTTAAGACTTTGATTGGCTCCCGGAGCAGCAAAAACAAGGTTGTTGATCGGGAAGATGGTAATCAACATGGTAACTACCAACAACCAGCTAAACCATTTTTTCTGTTTGCTAAACAAATTCTTTCCTCCTTTGTTAATTTAGTAGAGTTTACACAAGCGATTTTGTCAAACAGTTTGAATCAGAAGGCCTGTTGATTCGGATGTTATAACCGGATGACATACCCCTTTCAAAAAACTTCATTTTTTCAAACTCATGTTCCTTTCTATTTCGATAAGCAGAGCTTTTGTACACAAAAATACTCCTAAGCGAATTTTCGCTCTTGGCTCACAAAAATGAAAAACCCAATTTGATAATCTGCCGGAATATAATGCGAAAAAAATAAGAAAGGTTCGGAACTGTAAAGTGATGTCATAGTTTTAAACTCGAAAGATATCCCCTGTTTGATTGGTTTTGCTTATGATTGCAGCGTTTTGAATATCCTTCGTTTTGACTCTTTTTTCCCCTCCTTTCTTAACTCCATCACATCGAAAATAGAAACGTTTTTTGTCTTTCTCCTGTCTGTATTTTTACACTCAAGTTACAAGTGTAAAAATACCCAAACTCATGTAAAGTCTCCCGTCTATATAGTATCACTATCCGGGGTTTGTGTCTACAAGTTCCAAAGGCTTTCCGCCCTTCGTAACGAAATTGTAAAGTTTCACAAACCTCTCGGAGCGAACCATATCGTAATTGTTTGCGATTTTGATTGTCGCGGTTAAGCATAAGTATTTCTCTTGTTTATTGAAAATCCTTCTTTCTTGATATTGGATAGGCACGATCCCTTGTCCTTTTATCTTACATTTATTCCTTATTTTTCACTGTTTTAAACAGTTCAAGCATTATTTTTTTGTGTGAAAACTGTGTTGTTTTTATTTCAATTCCATGTCCTTTCAGTGCACTCTTTCTCCAGGGGGATAAATTGCATTTAATCCTTATGTTTCAAAAATTTTTTGGTATTCCGTTTCTTCATATTTTCTTTATTCCCTAATGATGCCTTTATTAAAACTAAAATATATTCGGTTTTGATCTTCTTGTTTTTCAAACGAGGGAGGAGAAAATAATAGGCGTATTGCTTCAACAATTCTTTTGATTGCTTTGATCTATTTACAGTCTTCTTCTTGAATTTTGTTTCCTCATTTTTTGATTGTTTCGTCTCGATTTTTTTGCATTTGCAAGTTAATTTACACTTATCGGTTTTTTTATTTTATCTTATTTACTGAAAATTCCTATTCCCTTATTTTTTTTATTGTGATATAATAACAGTGTTCTTTGAAGAAAGGAGCATATCTAATACATAGGAGGGACTATTTATGAAGAAGATTTTTGCAACAGTTTTGGCTACGACCATGCTTGCTGCTACTTTATTGAGCGGTTGCGGAAACGGCGGCGGCGGTGCTGCAGCACCCGGCGGTGGAGAAGGAAACACGAGCGGAGATACCATTAAGATCGGTTGGATCGGTGCTGTTACAGGCGATCAGGCTGTTTGGGGAACCGCTGAGAAACAAACTTTGGAAATGCTGATTGAGCAAACGAATGCAGACGGCGGTATCCTTGGAAAACAAGTGGAGCTGGTTGCTTATGACACTCGTGGAGATGTTACCGAGGCGGTGAACGCTACCAAGCGTCTTACTACCCAGGATAACGTTATCGGTATTATCGGACCCAATGCCAGCGACCAGGCGATTGCGATCGCAGGTACTTTGGAGCAGGCTAAGGTTCCCGATATTGCAACTGTTGCTACAAACCCGAAGGTTACGGTAGATGACAGCGGAAAGGTAAAAGACTATAACTTCCGTGTATGTTTCATCGACCCTTATCAAGGTGCGGTAGCTGCAGGTTACGCTTCTGAAAAACTCGGATTCAAAACGGCTGCAATCCTTTATGACGTAGCTTCAGACTACTCTCAAGGATTTACTCAATATTTTGAAGAGACATTCACAAAACTGGGCGGAACCATCGTGGCAAAAGAAGGTTTCAAGACCGGAGACGTAGATTTCAGACCTCAGTTGAGTAAGATCAAGGAAACAAATCCCGAAGTAATTTTGATGCCTTACTTCTATAAAGAAGTAGCTTTGACTGCAAACCAAGCGAGAGACCTTGGAATCACCTCTGTATTAATGGGTGGAGACGGATGGCCGTCTGAGCAGTTGATGGAAATGGCTCAAAACGCAGTTCAGGGAAGTATCATTGTAAACCACTTGGATTATGCGGATCCCGAGGCGGTTCCGTTGAAAGAAGCTTATGAAGCTAAATTCGGTACTCCTACCGAGCTTAACACTTATATGGCGAACGATGCTTACCTTTTGCTGAAGGCTGCGATCGAAAAAGCCGGAGAACCTAATTCCGTTAAAGTTACACAGGCTCTTAACGAGGTTACTGTAAAGGGTGTTACAGGTAATATCAAGATCGATCCTGAGACCCACAATCCTGACGGAAAAGAAGCCGCTATCGTGAAAATCGAAGGCGACCAATATGTGTTCCAGGAAAAATACGGTATCAAGGTTGACTAGTATTTGTTAAGACTATTTTCCGTTTGAGCTGTCAGGTAGTACGGAATATATGATCTTCGAAATCAGTTTGGAGAATCATATGCTTCAAAAGATTCGACCTGTCAATTTGAATAGATAGTAGTATAAATGGATGTATTGTTTAAGAAATTAAATAGGAGCCTTGTACAAGGCTCCTATTCCAATTTTGTGAACAAGAACATGAATGTTCGCGAAACGTTGGACAGTATCCGTAACATCCGTGTCGGTAAAGGTGTAGAACGCAGTCTCGTTCTATAAGGCCTTCCCGAGAACCCGCTTATTTTTATAAGATCGGGTTCACAATTTAAGTTAATTTCTCAATGAAATGGAGGACAACACTATGACCAAATTTCTTCAACAATTGATCAACGGTCTTTCCATCGGAAGTGTTTACGCTTTGATGGCGGTTGGTTATTCGTTGGTTTATTCTATCTTGAACTTCTCCAACTTCGCTCACGGAGGAGTTATCATGCTTGGGGCATACTTCGGTTTCTTCGCATTGACCTTGCTTCACCTTCCTTTTGTTCCGTCGTTTATCCTGGCGGCAGTTGGAGCCGGCTTGATCGCAGTTGCCTGTGAGAGGATCGCATATCGACCTCTAAGAAAGAGAAATGCTCCCTTCCTCTACTTTATCATCTCTGCAATGGGAGCTTCCATCTTTTTGGAAAATATCGTTGTTGCAACGATTGGACCAACATTTCGTACCTATCCTCCGATCTTTTCGACGGAGCCGATCATGTTGGGTAATGTTGCACTTGGAAGATTGGATCTGTTAATGTTTGTTATCTCGGCTATAAGTTTATCAATCCTGGTCTACATAATTGAAAAAACCAAGGTCGGACTTGCTATTCGTGCTACCTCCTACAACGGTCGTGCGAGTACTTTGATGGGCGTTAACGTTGACCGTATCATCTTTACTATCTTTATGATAGGAGGGGTTTTGGCAGGTATTGCCGGTGTATTGTTCGGAATGAAGTATACGGTTTATCCTCAGATCGGGGTTATCACGTTGAAGTCCTTTATCGCTGCTGTATTTGGCGGTTTGGGTTCTCTACCCGGTGCAGTCATCGGCTCCGTGTTGCTCGGATTGATCGAGACCTTTACTTCAGGTTATTTTTCATCTCAGTATAGAGATTTGTTTTCATTCACCTTGTTGATCTTTATCCTCGTTGTAAAACCGTCCGGTTTGATGGGTAAAGTTACTGAAGATAAGGCATAGAAAGGGGGAATTGGATTATGTGGAGTGTAGAATATGTACTTGGAATCATGACCCTTGCCGGTATCTTTTTGATGACTGTTTTGGGACTATCTTTATTGACAGGCTTCACCGGTCTGTTCTCGTTCGGACACGCAGGTTTTATGGCCATCGGTGCCTATACTGCGGCAATGCTTACCAATAGTGGTGTCAACTTCTACGCAGCGCTTCTGTGCGGAGGTATTGCGGCAGGTTTGACAAGTTTGATCATCGGTAGGTTGACTTTGAATCTAAAGGGAGACTACTTCTGTATCGCGACCCTGGGTTTCGGGGAAGCTATCCGTTTGCTTTTGGACAACGTCCAGTGGTTCGGTGGAGCGCGCGGTATGGCTTGCGGTTATTATACAAACTTCTGGAATGTTGTTATCGTCAATGTGATCGGAGTGATCGCTCTTGCCTTCCTGATTCATTCCAGACACGGAAGAAACTTCGTAGCGATCCGTGAAGAGGAACTGGCATCTCAAGCCATCGGTATCAACACCTTCAAATACAAGATGATCTCTTTGGGGATCAGTGCTATCTACGCAGGTATTTCAGGTGGACTTTTGGCTCACTATTTGACTTATATCCGTCCTCTTATGTTCCAATTGCTGGTATCTCAAGAGCTTACCATCATCGTTATCTTCGGAGGACTCGGAAGTATCAGCGGCAGCGTCATCGGTGCTATCCTTCTGAAATCTCTTCCGGAGCTGCTCAGACAGTTTGCTCAATGGCGTTTGGTTATCTACGGTGCGGCCGTTATCTTTATTATGATCAGCCGTCCTCAAGGTTTGATGGGCGGAAAAGAGATCACTGATTTCTTTAAGAAAAAAAACAAATCAAAAGGGGAGGTTAAAGCATAATGAGTTCTGTACTTTCTCTTAACAATGTAACAAAACGCTTCGGCGGTTTGACAGCGGTGGATACCGTTAATTTTGAAATCCAACAGGGGGAGATCTACGGTTTGATCGGTCCCAACGGTGCCGGAAAAACAACGATCTTCAACCTGATCACAGGTGTATATGATATTACGGAAGGTGAGATCAAGTTTCACGACAAGGTTTTGAACGGAAAAAAACCTTTCCAAATTGCTGAGCTGGGAGTTACCCGTACCTTCCAAAACATTCGTTTGTTCAAGAAACTGACGACCTATGATAATGTTTTGACCGCTTGCCATCGCTCTGCAAATTACGGTTTCTTTGATACTTTGATCCGCAACAAAAAGTTCCGAGCTCAGGAGAAGGAGCTGCGAGAAAAAACGCGTTCTCTACTTGAACTTATGGGACTGTGGGAATACCGCGATATGGTTTCTTCCAACCTTCCCTACGGATTGCAACGTAAACTTGAGATCGCTCGTGCTTTGGCCCTGGATCCCGCCCTTCTCCTCCTGGATGAACCGGCGGCAGGTATGAACCCGGAGGAGACCATCAGTTTGATGGAGCTTATTCGGGAGATACGAGATCGATTTAATTTGACCGTTCTCGTTATTGAGCATCACATGGATCTGATCATGGGGGTCTGCGACAGGATCTATGTTTTGAACTTCGGTAAGCCTCTTGCGGAGGGTACTCCGGAACAGATCCAAAACGATCCTCACGTTGTGGAAGCTTATCTTGGAAAGGTGGATGATGAACATGATGCTTAAAGTAGAAAATCTAAACGTTTATTACGGTGGTATTCATGCTCTCAGAGGTGTATCCATCGATGTTGAACAAGGTAAGATCGTTACTATCATCGGTTCCAACGGTGCGGGCAAATCTTCTCTTTTGAACTCGATCTCAGGAACGGTCAAGTACCAGTCCGGAGATATCCGTTTCAAGGGTGAGCCCTTGTCAAAACAATCTCACAAGGTCGTTCAGTCAGGAGTCGTTCAGGTTCCCGAGGGTCGTCTGATCTTTGCAAACCTCACTGTTGACGAAAACCTGAGAATGGGCGCTTACCTAAGAAACGATAAGAAGATCGCCGCTGATATGGAGTATGTTTATAAGCTCTTTCCTCGTTTGAAGGAACGTGAAAAACAGATTGCCGGAACTCTTTCCGGAGGAGAGCAACAGATGCTCGCTATGGGACGAGGTTTGATGTCCCGCCCCGAGATCATCCTTTTGGACGAGCCCTCGTTGGGACTTGCACCTCTGCTTATCAATACGATATTTGAGATCATTATCGAGATCAAGAAGATGGGTAAGACGATCCTCTTGGTTGAGCAAAACGCATTCAAGGCGCTTTCGATTGCTGACAAGGCCTATGTCTTAGAGCAGGGTCAGATCACAAAGGAAGGTCTGGCAAGCGAATTGATCAAGGATCCTTCTATCCAGGAAGCATATCTTGGAAAAAAATAAGTTCTTTAAAAAAGTGGACATTACGTCCACTTTTTTTGTTTCGGGGAAAGATGCAAAGATGCTACAGAGGAGAAATTGTTTGCAAATTCTCAAAAAATCCTCTATAATGAATCTATAGATCGAGTTTTGTTTTGGTATGTCTAATACTGTTCTCCGTTTGAAATGCGGGATATACAGAATATACGATTGCCGAAAAAACAACTTGGAGGCTGATGTATTTTAGAGTATTCAACCTGTTGATTCTAATAGATCGTAGTATAACCAACCCTCGATCCAAAGAAGTTTGATTTGAAGTTGTGCAAAACATCTTCCATCTTCTTTCTATCCTACACGGTGTCTATTTATTATAAGGAGGTTTTAGCATTACACCCGTAAAGAAGAAGTTTTTAAGTTTTGTCGTCCCTTCCATTGTCGCAATGTGGGTTTTTTCCATTTATACGATGGTGGACGGTTTTTTTGTATCCAAATATGTGGGAGAGAGTTCTCTCTCTGCGGTCAATCTTGCCCTCCCCTTTGTAAACACTCTGTTTGCAATCGCGATCTTGTTTGCGACGGGGACCTCGACCTTGGTCGGGATCGCCTTGGGAGAAAAGAATTACGAACGAGCGGAGGAGTTGTTCAACCTTACCGTTGCTGTAGAGCTTGTTTCGTCGATCCTTCTCTCTATCTTTTGCAGTATTTTCCTGGAAGAGATCGTCTACTTTTTAGGCGCGACCACTTATCTGTTTAAGGATGTTTACACCTACCTGCACATCATCGTTTGGTTTTCTCCGTTTTTTATTCTTTCCTACCACTTTGAAGTGTTGATTAAGGTGGACGGATTTCCAAAGCTCGCGACCTTAGGAGTCTTGTCGAGTGCGATCACGAACATCGTCTTGGACTATCTCTTTGTAGGTGTTTTTGACTTTGGGATTGCAGGCGCGGCTTGGGCAACAGGGATCGCACAGATGCTTTCGACTCTTTTGTTCCTGTATCACTTTATCTTCGGAAATTCCAAGTTGAATTTTAAGAGGACAAGATGGTCGCTTTCGATCTTCCCCAAAATTTTTTCCATCGGATTCGGAAGTTTTATCTCGGAGTTTTCCACCGGTTTTACCATCTTTTTGTATAATCATTATATCTTGAAGATTTTAAGCCAAAAGGCGCTTATCTCTTACACGGTAGTGTCCTATATCAACGTGTTTGTCTTTATGACGATGGTGGGCTTAACTCAGGGGATGCAACCTCTTGTAAGCTATTACTACGGCAAAAAAGAGCAGGTCATTTATCGCAAGTTCCTTTTGTTTTCGGTTATCGGTGTCGCCTTCCTTTCCATCCTCTTCTACGGAAGCTCCATCTTTATCTCGAAGCCGGTTATTTCATTGTTTATCTCCGCCAATGAGGTTTCGCTGTTTCGGGATACCAAAGAAGCTTTGTTTTGGTTTGCACCGTCCTTCCTATTTATCGGTTTCAATACGGTGATAAGCGGTTACTTCGCTTCAGTCGGAAGGGCGAAGGAGGCCTTTGTCATATCGGTTTCTCGTGGCTTTGTATTTCTCTGGATCTCACTTCTCCTGACCTCTCTGACAGGAAGAGCAAAGCTCCTGTGGTTATCCGCCTTCTTCTCGGAGGTTGCCACCTTGCTGCTCGCCTTATCCATCCTTGTGCCGATATTGAAAGAACACTCTCCTTCCGGGAAAGAAGTATCTTCTGGAAGTGCTTCGTAGGGCGCAAAGATATTTGCGCTCCGGCGGGGCTGGCTGGATCCTTCCTTGTGCGGAATAATACCGATACCTGTTTAAAATTCGCGGTTACCTTTATGAATGTTGTTTACACGGAACTCGGGTATGAAAGTGAAAACCGAAGAACGATCGTCTCTGCTCTAGAGAGCAAGCATGGCTTGCAATCGACTGAAAAAATGAGCAGCGAAGCATCGGTAGACTCGAAGGGTGAACACACTGGTTACGGAGTTTGGCGAACGAGTAAAGCATTGATTATAATACTATTCTCCGTTTGAAATTCCGGGTATAATACTAATTTTCAATAGAAGTATGGATATATCTATTTTTCGATGACGAAAAACTATGTTGTCTTCTATGGGTCACAGATTGTTTATATCCACTATTCAAAAGAATAGTAGTATAAAACATCGATCTTTTCCGAAAAAACAATTTGGAAGGTGATAATTCAAAAAGTTCAACCTGTCTATCCTAATAGATAATAGTATAAGCAGGCTCTTTGTCCTTTATATCAAGTATCCGCACCAAAAAAAGAACATCGTCTCCGATGTTCTTTATCTATTTATGTCTATTGTTATCTCGCTCGTCTTACTTTTTTTGCCGCCTTATACACTGCCACGGTCACAAGGACGGAAAGGATGGCTTCGGGGATCCCGTTCTGGATCGCGATTCCCGTAAACAGTACCCTTACTCCCTGTACCGACAAGGTCAGCTTTTCAGCCAGTTTATCATGATAGATAAGGTAGGCGCTGCCAAGTACCATGACTGTATGCGCCAAGGTCGCTATAAATGCTGCCAGGACGACCGCTACATTTTCTTTCTTAAACTTAGTACTGACAAGGTAGTACACCTGATAACTGATATACCCCAACAACACTCTGGGAACGATCGCAATGATCGGATTCCAAAAGATAAAAGATGTCGGCAGAGGCATCATAAATGCTCGGATCATCGATATGATGCCGAACAACAGGCCGGTCATCATCCCTATCATGGGCCCCTCGAGAACCGCTCCGATAATGACGGGAATATGCATCGTCGTTACCGAAATCGCTCCGACCGTAATAAAACCGATGGGTGTGAAACCCAGTACCGCTGAAATTGCCCCAAGCATCCCCACCAAGGTGAGCTGACCTGTGGACATTCCTCTTCGCTGAATTCTCTGTATCATGTTATTCTCCTTTGTTCCGGTTCTCACAATGAGATACCGTTCTTCTTATTTTGGTTTACCGGTTATCATTATACTCCTCTTTGGTATGAAATACCACTTTTTTTGAAATGTTTTACTTTTTTGTTACTTATTTGATCTTGAGAAGATGTAACCGTCTTTATGCCGGTAATGTTATTTTTCTATAGAAGTACACTTATGTCGCCGACAGCTATCAAAACGAAGGCTGTGTCGCTCCGAAGAAGTCAAAATATCGATATTAACTGTTCAAAGGGGTGTCTGTATAACACTGTTTTCCAGACAATATCCCTCCCTACAGATACAAAGAATCG